>DATAOD010000126.1:0-3074 GCA_036265975.1 Candidatus Limnocylindria bacterium | reverse complement strand
CTCGAAGCGCCCGTCGGAGCGCAGCAGCAGGACGTCATCCGTCTCGTCCAACAGCAGAAGGTCGCCCGTCTTGGCCAGCACGTCCTCCGCATTGGCCACGAACTCGCGCAGGACCTGCTTCTGCTGCTCGCCGATCTGGTGGCGGAACGCATCGGCCAGCTGCCACAGCCGCTGCGCCGCGATGGTCTCCTGCTGGGTGGGCGGCAGCCCGGACTGCCAATCCTCCTCCGCGGGCTCCATCGGCTCCTCTTCCCTCGCCAGCTCATCGGCCGCCAGCAGGTGGTTGACGGGGTCGCGGGCGGCCGCGCCGAACCAGGCGAAGATGTCGGCGGGGTTGTACAGCTCGATGATCTCGGCGAAGGCCTCGACCACCTGCTCCTCGTCGTACCACTCGTTGTCGGCCGGGTCCTGGTAGGTCAGTCGCGTGGTCCACGTCCCGTCGAGCGGGTGGTAGAGCAGGTAGTCCTGGTCGTCGTCGACCAGCTTGACGGGGCCGACTTCACGCAGCCGCTCGCGGTTCGCGTCGATGAAGCGGCGTAGCTGCTCGGTGGCCTCGTACAGGAAGTCGCGGCGCTCCAGCTCCGCCTCCTGGGCGAGCTCGCGCAGGGCCGTGATTCGCGGCGACGTCACGGCTTGTACACGAAGTCGGGGCCCATCCGCTCCCGCAGGAAGATGGTGTGCTTCGAGTCGAACACCGATTCGGCCACGCGATGCCCGAAGCCGCGCATCGACGGATCGGCGTAGAGCTGGTCCAGCACCGCGTAATTCGGCAGGTCCAGGATGATCACGTTGTTCCAGGTCGATCCCTCGGTCACGTTGAACCAGCCGACGAAGCGGACGCCGTACTTCGCCTCCGTCTGCCGCGCTGTCCTTGGGAAGATGTGGCGCATGCCGCGCTTGAAGAGCATGTCGCGGCCCTTGCGCACGTTGAAGAACGTCACCATCAACGGCATCAGGTGCCCCATCCGCTGCGATCGATGGCGATGCCGATGGCGATCCCCAGCACCAGGCCAAGCCCGATGCCCAGGCCCAGGTTGTGCAGCGCCACGCCCAGCGCCGCCCCCACCCCGATGCCGATGGCGGTCCACACGCCCAGCGATGTGTTCGTCCGCTTGGTCGGCGGCTGCTCAGTCATGCGGCGGGATGTCCTGCTCGGTCTGCTCGTCCTCGCCCGGATCGGTGCTGATGACTCGGGTGGGCTGACGCGCCGCGCCCAGCGTCCGGCGCTCGCCGCGACGAGCGGCAAAGAAGACGCGCAGCAGGAACACGCTGGTCATGGAGAGGAAGAACAGCAGGATCAGGTCGATCACCAGCAGCGAGGCGAGAAGCCAGACCGGCCAGTTGAAGCTGAACAGGCCGACCGGGATCAGCAGCAGGATGACGGCGAACAGGATCGCCTGCCAGATGAAGCAGCCGAACCCGGGTCCCTCGTTCGGATCCAGGTCCTCGTTGTAGCGAATCGTCATGCATCACTCAGGCCGGAGCGGGGCGGTGGCGGGCAGGATGGTCCCATATCCCGGCCTGCCACGCAGGCTCAGCCGAGCGGCGCGAGCCCGTCGGCGTAGGTGATGCGTCCGTTGGCCACGGTCAGATGGACGACCCCCGGCAGCTCCATTCCCAGCAGCGGCGTGTTGGACGAGGCCGATGCCAGGGTCTCCGGCTCCACGCGCCACCGCGCCCTTGCGTCGAACACCACGAGGTCGGCGAGCGAGCCGGTTTCCAGGCTTCGCGCTTCGCCGATGATTTCTGCCGGCCCGGAGCCGAGCACCGCCATCAGCCGCACCAGGTCCAGCTTTCCAGCGGCGACGGCTGACAGGCCAATGGACAGGGCGGTTTCCAGCCCGATGAGGCCCGGTGCCGCATTCGCGAACTCGACGGCCTTTCGCTCGAGCGGATGCGGCGCGTGGTCGGTCGCGATGGCATCCACGGTGCCGTCGGCCAGGCCCTCCAGCAGCGCCAGCGCGTCCTGGCGGGTGGGCAGTGGCGGGTTCACCCGGCAGCTTCCGTCGTAGGCCAGCGCCGGGTCCAGCGGCCCTTCCAGCGGGTCCGCGGCGTCGAGGTCCTCAAACGCGAATCGCCGATCGCCGGCGACCCAGCTGTCCGCCATGGCGATGTGGTGCGGCGTGACGTCACAGGTCACCGCCTGGCCCCGCCCCTTGGCTCGTCGCACGGCGTCCACAGCCGCGGCCGTTGACAGATGGGTCAGGTGCAGCCGCGCCCCCGTTTCGGCCGCCAGCGCGATGTCCCGCTCGACCATCGTCAGCTCGGCGCTGGCAGGCCAACCGGCGAGGCCCAGGCGTGTGGCGGTCGGGCCGGCGCGCATCACGCTGCCCGCGGCCAGCTCCGGATCCTCCGCATGCTCGATGAGCGGCACGCCCAGCGGCGCCAGGTACGCCATGACGGCCCGTGCGGTGCGTGGAGAGGCGATCCCGCTGCCGTCATCGCTGAAGCCCACCACGTCCATGCTGGCCAGCTCGCCCAGCGCGGCGGGTACCTCGCCGCTTCGCCCGATGGTCGCTGCGGCAACGATCCGGACTCGCGCCGCGGAATCGGTCGCGCAGGAGGCGACCCAGGCCACGCGCGCCGGCTCGTCCAACGGCGGATCCGTGTTCGGCATGGCGCACACCGTGGCGTAGCCTCCGTGCGCGGCCGCGCGGGTGCCCGAGGCGATCGTCTCCGCCGTCTCCCCGCCGGGCTGGCGCAGGTGGGTGTGCAGGTCACAGAAGGCGGGCGCGGCCAGCAGGCCCGCGGCCTCGATCCGCGGCGTGCCGTCCGGGACGTCCGCCGGATCGGCCACCCGGCCGTCGACCACCGCCAGGTCATCCACCGCATCCGTCATTCCGTTCGGATCGATGATGCGCACCCCGGCCAGCACGAAGCTGGCGGGCCCATCCGTCAGCGAACCGAAGCGAGCCACCGTCTCAGTCGGCGAGCAGGCTGAGGACCGCCATGCGCACCGCCACCCCGTTGCGGACCTGGGTGCCGATCAGGCTGCGCGAGCTGGCGGCCAGCGCCGCCGTGAGCTCCACCCCCTCGTTGGTGGGGCCGGGATGCAGGATCGGAGCGCCCGGACG
>DATAOD010000125.1:0-1924 GCA_036265975.1 Candidatus Limnocylindria bacterium | reverse complement strand
ATGACGCCGAAAGTGACCAGTCCTGCGGTAGCCGCCCCGCAGGCGGCGGCAAACAGCCAGAACACGGTGGGAAGCGAACCGGCCGACGGCCAACGCCACCGCGGGCGCGGCGCTTGCTGGGCCATGGCTGACGCTACAGATGCGCTCGCGTTGTCGGAGACGGCCGGGTCGGGCATCTTGCGCCGCAGCCACGCCAAGACCAGCAGCGCGGCGGCGCCGGGAACGATCAGCACCGCCATAGCCGGCCAGAGCGTCCCGGCGACGGCGGCGACCGCAGCAACCAGGAGCGGTCCGGCGACAGCGCCGGCTTGGTCGAGTGCCTTGTGCACGGCGAACCCCCGGCCCAGGCCGACCGCGCCCGCCGCGTGCGCCAACAGCGCGGTCTTGGCCGGACTGCGGACCGCTTTCCCAGCGCGCTCGGCCAGGATCAGCAGGCAGGCGACCGCGAGCCCGGCGCCGGCCAGGAACGGGGTGATTGCCAAGGCGGGCACGCAGATCGCGGTCAACGTGTAGCCGGCGAACGTCAGCGTCCAATAGCGGCCGGTGCGGTCGGCCAAGGGGCCGAACACAACACGTAACACCAGAGCGATCGCCTCACCGGCGCCGGTGATCAGTCCCACCAAGACCGCGGTTGCACCCAACGACGCGAGCAGTGGCCCGGTAATCGAGCGGGCTCCCTCATAAACCATGTCGGCGGCCAAACTGACCACCCCGAACCCAACCACCGCGCGCCACGGCGACCAGCCGACCGCGGCGGGCGCAGCGCCCACCGTAGCGGTATTGGCAACTGTTTCGGCAGGCTGAGTCATCGCTCGGCCGGTGCGGCAGCGGCACTGCCCTCAGCGTGAGCTGGCGCAGATGCTGCCTGATCGTGTCTGATCCGGCGTTGCACGCGGTACTCCCGCCAAGTCAGCAGCACAATCACCACATCGAAGACGGTGAGCGCAATGAGGGCGGCGGTGGGATCCAGGCTGATCCGATACAGCTGATAGCCGATGAACACCAACAAGACCACGATCATCCACGGATATGCCCACAGCTTGTTGAGCAGCAGCGCGACAACCAGGACAACCTTGACAGCGCCGTGCGTCAACAGATAGACCGACCCGAACAGGACCGCATTCCCCGTCAGGCCGCTCGTAGTGTGCAATAGGTGCGTTGCGATGAAGTCATGCGGATCCTCCGACAGCTCCACGCGAGTAAGTGAGACAGCGATGTGGTGGATCCACGCAGGCGAAACGAATAACAGCAACAGCCCGCCGAGCAGCTCGACCGCACCATTCAAGCCCTTCGCGATGATGCCGATCTCAAAGGCACGATCCAACCAGTTTTGCGGCTTGAACATCGCTACCTCCCTCGCGCCGGGCATCGCGGATGTGTCGGCCTGCTCGCGCTAAACATCGGGGCTGCTCAGAGTGGCATAGACGTGCTCCGCGTAGGTCTGGAACCGCTCTTCGCAGAGCTTCAAATCGGTCGTGGAATCGATGCTGCCGGGCACACCAAGCAAGTCCCGGCTGCGCAGCTCGCGGAACCATCGGCGGAGCCTGTCCAGACTCTGCTCCTCCTCCTCCAGCTCCGCCAGCGTGTACTTGCCGATTCGCTCCTCCCGCTCCAACTCGGCCAGATACTTGCCGCAATCAGCGTGGAACTCTGACCACTCCAACTCGCGAGCCTCGGCGTAGAGCTGATCCAGGCGCGCGGCATCCCGTTCCCCATAACCGCTCGCAGCAAGCACCAACAAGCTTCCGCCCGCAGCGGCAACCACACCAGCCAGACGGTCCAGCAGCGGACGCACCGCCGGCAAATCGGGCACCGCCCAGGCCGCCTGCCCCAACGGGACCGCACCCGACCTGCGCAGCTCACGCCACAACGCCATCCGATGCCGCGCCGGCTCAGCCGGCAACCTGGCCAGCAGAACCAACCA
>DATAOD010000124.1:0-15236 GCA_036265975.1 Candidatus Limnocylindria bacterium | reverse complement strand
CAAGCGCAGCCAGGCTGGCCTCGATACCAGCCCGCACCCGCTCGGATGCCCAGCGGCCGAGCACCTCGCCCGGATCGGCGTCGGCTGCGGCTGCGTCCTCCCAGAGCTCGTCAGGCACCTCGGGGACCATGTCGATGACATAGTCACCGAGATAGCCATCCTCCGGCGGCTCGCGGCCCTCGTGGCGGGCGAGCAGGGAGAGCCCAAGGTTGCGGACCTGCGCGTTGAAGTCGTTGAAGTAGTACTCGCGCACGACCTCGTGGCCCACCGCCTCCAGCACGCGGCTGAGCAGGTCGCCCACGAAGGCGCCGCGCGCGTTCCCCACCGTCAGGGGCCCGGTCGGGTTCGCGCTGACGAACTCGACGTTGATCCGATGCGGCTCGGCCGCTCGCACGCGACCGTAGCCGTCGCTGGCGGCGCGGATGGTGGCGACCTGGCCCGCGACCCAGGCAGGATCCAGCTGCAGGTTCAGGAATCCTGGCGGGGCCACGCTGGCGGCCAGCACGCCCGGGGGGCTGCCAAGCTCCTCCCGCAGCGTCTCGGCGATGACCATCGGCGCTCGGCGCGCCAGCGGCGCGAGCTGCATGGCGGCGTTGCTGGCGAAGTCGCCGTGCTCCGCGCGCGCCGGCCGCTCGATGCCGACCGTCGGCAGCGCAGCCCCCTCGGGCACGGGCAGCTCACCGGCGGCGATGGCGCGGTCCCGGGCCTCGATCACGGCTCTCCGCAGCGCCTCGCGAATGCTGGTCACTCTCAGCTGCCCTTTGCCAGGCGGAGCTCCAGGGCCTGGTCGGCGGAGAAGGCCCGCAGGCCCAGCGCATCGGCCGCGACCTCGAGCAAGGCCCCGGTGGGTGCCAGGCCAATGAGCTCGCAGTGGTCGATATCGGTTCCGGCCGCGCGCGCCAGCCGACGAATCTCGCGGACCACGGCGGCAATGCCGGTCCTCTCCCAGTCCACCAGGTTCATGCTCACCTGGGCGTGACGACGCTCCCCGGGGTTCTCCAACAGGACGCCCATGGCCTGCACGGCGGGCAGCCCGCCCGATGACTCGCGGATGGCGGTGGCGATGCGGCGTGCCACGGCCAGGTCATCCGTCACCAGGTTGGCGTTGAAGGCGATGAGTGGCTTGCGTGCTCCCACCGCCACCGCGCCACCGCGCGGGTGCAGGTGCGGCGGTCCGAAGTCCGGCTCGCGGTCGGGGTTGACGCCGATTTCCGCCTTCAGGCCCTCGTACTGGCCGCGACGCACGTCGGCAAGGCGGCGGCGGTCCGGCCGCAGCGCGGCTTCGCCGTAGAGGTAGACGGGGATGTCGAACAGCTTGGCGGCCTGCTCGCCAAAGCGCCGCGCCAGGTCCACGCACTCCTCGATCCGGGTGGCGCCCAGCGGCACGAAGGGGATCACGTCCACCGCACCGATGCGGGGATGGGCGCCGGTGTGCTGCTCCATGTCGATCAGCTGGATGGCGCGCCCGACGGCTGCCGTGGCAGCACGCACCACCGGCTCGGCGGCGCCGGCGAACGTCACCACGCTGCGGTTGTGCGTCTCGTCGCGCGAATGGTCGAGCAGGGTGACGCCGTCGATCTGACCGATGGCGCGGACGATCTCGTCGATCACCTCCGGACGGCGGCCCTCCGAGAAGTTCGGCACGCACTCGATCAGGCTGGCCACGAACGGATGTTACCCGCGGCCCTCACGCGTCGGCGGCAGCGGCCTGGCGCGGGTCGTCCCTGCCGATGGGATCCGGATTGATGCCGCGCGCCCGGGCGAGGCGCTCGGCGAGCTGCTGCAGCGGGATGGCGGAGCCCAGCAGGGCTGCCTCGACCCGTGGAAGGTGGCCGGCCAGCGGCACGCTCATCCGGCCGGCAGGCGTGAGGTCGCGGGGAAGGTCGTCGCCCAGGTCGGCGGCCACGATCGCCGCGGCGGGCATCGCCAGCGCGGCAGCCGAGCGCAGCACGGCGGCGGCACGCTCGACGACCACCCGGCCACGCGCTTCCCCTTCGGTCAGCAGCAGGATCAGCCCGGTCTCGGCGACGGCGGCGGCGAGGTGGCCGTGCCGCAGCGTCTCCAGCTGGTGCGCGGTGCTGGGCAGGTGCGCGCCCTCCTCGATCTTCAATGCCTGCTCCCGAGCGGCTCCGTGGTCGGCGCCGGTGCCGACCACCAGCAGGCGGCGGCATCGGGCCAGGGTCGCGGCTATGTGCTCGGCCCCCTCGGCATCGTCGGCCGTGTCGAGCAGGGCGCGGGTGGCGATCGGATCCGGTCGGACGCCACGGATGGCGGCGGATAGCGCGCAGGCCGCCAGCATCGGCGAGAGGTAGCCCACCGTGTGGCACCAGCTCTGGTCCTGCTCGTGGGTCCGGATCACGGTGCGCGCCAGCTCGGCGCCCGGCGAACGGTTGCTGACGGTGACCAGGGCCGTGCCGGCCCCCGCGACGCGGGCTTCGCGCAGCGCCTCATTGGTCGCCCAGGTGCCGCCCTCGTGGCTGATCGCGACCAGCAGGCCGTTCGGCCGGGCTCGGCCGAGGAGCTCGAAGGCTCCGACCGACGCGACGCGGGTATCAGCCACGCCTGCCGCGCGCAGCGCGTCGTCAACGATCGCCGCCGCTGCCATGGCGGCGTGCTCGCTGGTCCCGCAGCCGCTGAAAGTGATGGGCTGGCCGGCATCGGCTGTCGCGCGGAGGTCGGCGGCCAGGCCGGCGACCGCCGGATTCTCGGCCAGGGAGGCCAGCAGGCGCTCGGCCAGCGCCGGTTCGGCCGCGATCATGTCGGTCATGACGTAGGGCGGGCCGTCGCGAAGTGGAGGCATCTCCGATCCCTGCCATGGATCGGGAGCGTCGGGGAGGGGCGCGAAGGGATCGAAGGCCATGGCGGCGATGCTACGCGGCATCTATCCTCGCCGGCATGCCAACGCCGCCCTCGTCCTCCGGCCTGCCGATCCCGAACGAGGCCCCCAGGGCCGGCTTCGAGGCGCCGCTCGTCGACGACCCGACCCTGATCAACATCTTTGATTACGAGGCGCGTGCCCTGGAGCTGCTGCCGGAGATGGCGCTGAGCTACTACGTCAGCGGCTCCGGCGACGAGCGCACGCTGCGCGACAACCGCGAGGCCTTCGGGCGGCGGCGCTTCCTGCCGCGGGTCATGACCGATACGTCGCGCATCGATCTGGAGATCGAGGTCCTGGGGAGGCGCTGGGAGGTGCCGCTGTTCACGTGCCCCACGGCGCTGCACCGCATGGCGCACCCCGACGGCGAGCTGGCCACCGCACGCGCGACGGCCAAACGCGGCATCACCATGACCCTCTCGACCTCGGGCAGCACCGACATGGCGGAGGTCGCCGAAGTTGGCGGCCCGCGCTGGTTCCAGGTCTACCTGCTGGCCGATCCCGGAGCGCGACGCGCGCTCATCGAGCGCGCGGTGGCGACCGGCTACGAGGCCTTCGTGATGACGGTCGACCTGCAGCGCCTCGGGCGTCGCGAGCGCGACATCCGGGTGGGGTTCCAGCTGCCGTTCGACGTCACGGTGCCCAATGTGGCAATCGCCGCGGAGAGCTCAATGGACGCGGCCGCGGACCAGAGCTTCGTGGAGAGGCTGGGCTGGGCTGACCTGGAGTGGCTGGCCGGATTCGGCCTGCCGGTGATCGTCAAGGGCGTCCTGCACCCCGATGACGCGGTGCTGGCCTTCGAGCACGGTGCGGCGGCCGTCCAGGTGAGCAACCACGGCGGGCGCCAGCTGGACGGCGCGATCGCCAGCCTCGACGCGCTGCCGGCCGTGGTGCAGGCGGCGGCGGACCTAGGCCCGATCCTGTTCGACGGTGGGGTGCGGCGCGGGACCGACGCGCTGATGGCACTGGCGCTGGGAGCGACCGCGGTCGGCATCGGCCGGCCCATCCTGTGGGGCCTGGCGGTCGACGGCGAGGCCGGCGTGGGTCGGGTCATCGACATCCTGGTCGGCGAGCTGGAGCACGCCATGGCGCTCGCCGGCATGCCCAGCCTGGCGGCGCTGACGCCGGCGCTGCTCGTCTAGGAGCCGCGCTCCGCCATCGGGATCCGCACCCCGCGCTCACGGGCCACCTCGAGCGCCCGCTCGTAGCCAGCATCCGCGTGGCGGATGACGCCCATGCCGGGATCCGTGGTGAGGACGCGCTCCAGGCGCGCGGCGGCCTCCGACGTGCCATCGGCCACGATCACCATCCCTGCATGCAGCGAGTACCCGATGCCCACCCCGCCGCCGTGGTGGAAGCTGACCCAGGTGGCGCCGGCGGCCGTGTTCAGCAGGGCGTTCAGGATCGGCCAATCGGCGATGGCATCGCTCCCGTCCCGCATCCCCTCCGTCTCGCGGTAAGGGCTGGCGACGGAGCCGGCGTCCAGGTGGTCCCGGCCGATCACGATCGGCGCGGCAAGCTCCCCAGAGGCGACCATCTCGTTGATGCGCAGCCCTGCCCTTGCCCGCTCCCCGTAGCCGAGCCAGCAGATCCGGGCCGGCAGGCCCTGGAAGGGCACCTTCTGCTCGGCCAGGCGCAGCCATCGGCTCAGGCTGGCATCCTCCGGGAAGAGCTCCATCAGCGCCGCATCGGTCTTCAGGATGTCATCGGCTTCACCAGACAGGGCGGCCCAGCGGAAGGGTCCCTTTCCCTCGCAGAACAGCGGTCGGATGAATGCCGGCACGAAGCCCGGGAAGTCGAACGCGTTCGCGACTCCAGCCTCCCTCGCGAAGCTCCGAATGTTGTTGCCGTAGTCGAAGACGACCGAGCCCGATGCCTGGAAGGCGAGCATCGCCCGCACGTGCTCGGCGATGGACTGCATGGATCTCTGGGTGTACGCCGCGGGGTCGCGCTCGCGCAGCTCGCGCGCCTCCTCCAGGCCGATGCCTCCCGGCACGTAGCCGGCCAGCGGATCATGGGCGGACGTCTGGTCCGTGACGAGGTCTGGATGCCAGCCTCTCCGCATCAGCTCCGGCTCGACCTCGGAGGCGTTGGCCATGAGCGCGATGCTCCGCGCCTCTCCCGCTTCGCGCCAGGCATCGACCCTGCGAACCGCCTCGTCGAGGTCATTGGTGACCTCGTCCACGTAGCCGACGGCGTGGCGCCGCTCGGCCCGCGCTGGATCAACCTCGATGGCCAGGCACGCGCCCTCGTTCATCGTGATGGCCAGCGGCTGTGCGCCGCCCATGCCACCGAGGCCCGCCGTGAGCGTGACCGTGCGCTTCAGGGTGCCGTTGAAATGCTGCCGCGCGGCCTCGGCGAAGGTCTCGTAGGTGCCCTGGATGATTCCCTGTGTGGCGATATAGATCCAGCTGCCGGCCGTCATCTGCCCGTACATGGTCAGGCCGGCGCGCTCCAGCTCGCGGAACTGCTCCCAGGTCGCCCAGTGGGGAACCAGGTTCGCGTTGGCGATCAGCACGCGCGGTGCGTCCTTCGTGGTGCGGAAGACGCCCACTGGCTTGCCGCTCTGGACGAGCAGGGTCTCGTCGTCCCCCAGCCGCCGAAGCTCGGCAACGATCGCGTCGAAGGCGTCCCAGCTGCGCGCGGCCCGCCCGGTGCCGCCGTAGACGATCAGGTGCTCCGGATCCTCCGCAACCTCGGGGTCGAGGTTGTTCATGAGCATCCGCAGCGCCGCTTCCTGCTGCCAACCCTTGGTGCTCAGCTCAGTGCCGCGCGGCGCTCGAACCGTGCGTGGCCCGGATTTCGGAACGGTCGCCGTCATGCGCCGATCATACGACCGGAAGGCTTCTATTCAGCTGACGCGGTTGAGGAAGAAGGCAGCGGCAAAGCCCAGCACGGTCGCCAGGCCGACGAGATCGCCGCCATCGGAGAAGGCCTCCGGGATCATAGTGTCGACCAGCATCGTCAGGATCGCCCCGGCCGCGAAGGCCTGGATGACCGGCACCCACACGGACGACGATCCCATCTCGCCCAGCGCCCCGAATCCGAGCCCGGCGGCGAGGCCGGAGACAAGCGCGACGACCACCCATAGGCCGATGATCCAGCCGGGCTTGTGGCCCTCGCGGCGCAGGTCCACGGCAGCGGTGAGCGCCTCCGGGACATTGGAGATTGCCACCGCGAAGAAGAACGGGATGCTGATCGCGCCACCGCCGAGCAGGGTCGAGCCGAGCACGATCGACTCGGGAATGCCGTCGAGGAGGGCGCCCAGCACGATGGCTAGCCCATTGTTCGAGACCTGTTCCACCCGCGCGCCCCGACGCTTGCCGCCCCGACGGGAGAGCAGCTGGTCACCCGCGTAGTACGTCAGCGCGCCGGTGCCCAGGCCGATGGCCACGGTGACGGTGCCGCCCAATCGAAACGCCTCCTCCGCCAGGTCGAAGGCCACCGCGCTGATCAGCGCGCCGACGCCGAAGGCCAGCACCAGGGCGACGTACCGGCGCGAGATCCTGCCGAACAGGCCGATGAGCGCGCCCACGACCAGCGTCGAGGCAGCGGCGAGCCCCCACAGCCCGGCGGCGAGCATGCCGGCTCAGTCCTCCCCGAACGGGTTGCGCCGCTTCGGCGTGTCGGGGATCCGGAAGACATCCTCCTCTGACGGTCCCTTGGGGAGCGGCAGCGGCCATTCCTCGCCCTCGTCGGGCGGGGCGGATCGGGCAAGCAGGTCGCCCCAGCCGACCTCGGCGCCCTCGCCGCCGAGCTCGCGGCGGAACACCGGGAAGCGATGGTCGCCGGCCACGCGGGCGAAGCCGGCCTCGGAGTAGACCGCGGCCGGGCCCGGGGACGGCAGCCACGGGTCGTTGACGCCCTCGGGATAGGCCTCCACGGCGATGATGCCGCGGCGGTCCAGCTCAGCACAGACCGCGGCAAGCAGTTCCTGGCCTGCCGCTCTCCGATCCGGGTGCGTCTCCACGACCTGCAGGCAGGTGATCACCCACGGAGCCGGCGAGTCGGGCAGCTCCGGGTAGCGGTCGCGGATGACCTGGGCCCTTGGGTAGGCGGAGATCGGCCCGAACTGGCACCAGCCCACCGCCAGCCGGTCGCCGTCCTCGCCCGTCTGCCAGGCCAGCATCCCGTAGGCGCCGGCGGTTCGCTCGCCGGCCATCAGCCTCGAGAGCTTCAGCGATCGCGCCGCCTCACTGTCCTGTCCTCCCCTGTGGCCATCGAGGCGCTCCCAGTAGTCGCAGGTCTGGCAGCGCGAGCCGGGCTGCGCCGGCGCGGGGATATCGGCAAAGGAATCGGGGTCGATGACGGTGAACAGCAGCTCGCTCATGTCAGATGGCCAGCTCCCCGTCGTGCAGCAGCGTGCGCAGCGTGGCGATGTCATCGGCGGGCGGACGGTCTTCAGCCGTGTGGGCCACCCGTTCGCGGACGACGGCATATCCCCGGGCGACACCGGCCCCGGGGCGCATCGGCGCACGGAAGTCCAACCCCTGCGCCGCCAGCAGCGCCTCCACCGCCAGGACCGTTTCCGCCCGGTCCACCACCTCGCGCAGGTGCAGCGCCCCGGTAGCGCCCATGGAGACGTGGTCCTCCTGGTTGGCGCTGGTGGGGATGGTGTCGACGCTCGACGGATGGGCCAGCGTCTGCAGCTCGTTGACCAGGGCAGCGGCGGTGTACTGGGCGATCATGAGCCCGGAGCGCAGCCCGGGCTCATCGGTCAGGAAGGCGGGCAGCCCGGAAAGGTGCGCGTCGACCAGGCGTGCGGAGCGTCGCTCGGAGATCGAGGCCAGCTCGGTCACCGCGATCTTGGCATAGTCGACCACCAGCGCCAGCGGCTCGCCGTGGAAGTTGCCGCCGTTGATGATCTCGCCGCCGGCGAAGACCAGCGGGTTGTCGGTGGCCGCGTTCATCTCCACCGCCAGCACGCGCTCGAGCTGATCGAGTGCGTCGCGTACCGCGCCGTGGACCTGTGGCATGCAGCGCAGCGAGTAGGCGTCCTGGACCCGGTGCTCGCTGGTGGCGTGCGAGGCGGCGATCTCCGAGCCGTCCAGCAGCTCGCGAAGATGCGCAGCCACGGCCACCTGGCCGGGATGGGGACGGGCACGGACCAGCGCATCGTCGAACGCCGCGCCGGTGCCCAGCATGGCCTCCAGGCTCATGGCGCCGATGACGTCCGCGGAGACTGCCAGCTGCTTCGCGTCGACGAGGGCCAGGGCCGCCAGGGCTCCCATCAGCTGCGTCCCGTTGAGGAGGGCAATCCCCTCCTTGGCCTCCAGCGTCACGGGCGACAGCCGCGCGCGCGCCAGTGCCTCGCTGCCGGAGCCCGGTCCGGCCTCCTCGCGCCAGGCCTCTCCCTCGCCGATGAGCACCAGCGCCAGGTGGGCCAGCGGCGCCAGGTCGCCCGAGGCGCCCACGCTGCCGCGCGACGGCACGTAGGGGTGTACCTCCGCGTTCAGCATCGCCACCAGAAGCTCAACGATCTGTAGCCGGACGCCGGAGAGGCCGACGGCCAGTGCGTTGGCGCGCAGCAGCAGCATGGCGCGCACCACCTCCACCGGCAGCGGTTCGCCGACCCCCGCGGCGTGGGAGCGGACGAGGTTGCGCTGGAGCTCGGCGGTCTGCCCCGGATCGATGCGGATTGTTGAAAGGTCTCCGAAGCCGGTGGTCACGCCGTACACCGTTCGACCCTCGGCCACCACACGCTCCACCACGTCTCGCGAGGCACGCATCCGGGCCACGGCCTCGTCAGCCAGTTCCACCTGGCGGCGTCCGCGGGCCACCGAAGCCACGTCCGCCACGGCCAGGCCGCTGCCGGTGAGGCGCAGGGGACCAGGGCTGCTGGGCTGCGTGGCAGGTCTCCTTTCCAGAAGGGATGGCCCCGGTCAGGCGGCCGGGCGAACCTATACTACGAACGTGCGACGCCTGCCGGACCCGACGAGCCGCCTGCTCGTCGACGCCGACGGCAAGGACCGGCTGGGGGGAGCCGTCCCGAGCCCCGCCGCCGCCTTCCTGCTGACCCTCATCGCACTGCCCAGCCTCTTCTGGCTGGTCACGCTGAAACGTACCACCGGCTACACGCTGCCCGAGCTGTCGCTCATGAACAACGTGGTGCCGGCCATCCGCGACTGGGTGGAGCACACGCTGCCACCCCTGCACGCGTTCCTGCTGGGCATCAGCGCGCTGGGCTCCGGCTGGTTCGTGACGGCCGGCTTCGCCCTGCTGGGCCTCTTGGCACTGGCCAAGGGCCGCCGCGATCTGGCCCTGATCCTGGCGGCCGGGATGCTGGCCTTCCCCATCGAGTGGGCGCTCAAGTACTTCACCGCCATTCCGCCCGTTAGCCCCGGCCAGCTGACTGCGGCGATCTTCAACGTCAATGGCACGGGCCTGGACGACCTTGCCGATTTCCCGGCCGGCCATGCGCTGCGTGCCACGGTCTTCTACGGCCTGGTGGCATTCTGCGTGGCCCGCCTGGCGCCGGACCGGCGGCAGGGGATCATCGCGTACCTGGTGGCGCTGATCCTCATCGGCTTCATCAGCCTGACCCGGATCTACCTGGGCGCCCACTTTCCGATCGATGTGCTGGGCGGCTGGATCGCCGGGGCGGCGCTGCTGTCGGTCATCGTGGCGGTCCACGTGCTGGGCGTGGACGAGCGGCTGCGCGCCTCCGGTCACATCACCGCCCCGCCCGGCGAGCTGGAGCCGCACAAGGTGGCGGTGCCGCTCCACCACACCGGTGACGCCCTTGGCGAGCCAGACCGCTAGCGTCGATGCTGGAGTTCATCGACCGGGTCGTCATACCGTTCTTCCTCAGCCTCTACGACGCGGTCGGCTACGTGGGCGTGGCCGTGGCCATCGGCCTGGAGACCTTCGTCCCGATCATCCCGTCTGAGGTGATCGTGCCGATGGCGGGCTGGAAGGTGTCGCAGTCCGCCGCCGACCCCACCGTGCTGGAGCCGCTGACGCACGCGCCATGGAGCTGGCTCGCGGTGCTCCTGGTGGCCACCTTCGGGGCGGTGCTCGGGTCGCTGGTCGGCTACCTGATCGGGGCCTGGGGCGGCCGGCCGCTGCTGGACCGCTGGGGCCGCTACGTCCACATCTACCCAGACGACCTGGACCGGGCAGACGCGTGGTTCGCCCGCTACGGCAGCTGGGCCGTCTTCTTCGCACGCCTGGTTCCCCTGCTGCGCGCGCTCATCAACTATCCCGCCGGCGTGGCCCGCATGCCCATGGGCCGATTCATCCTCTTCAGCACCCTGGGCTCGCTGCCGTGGAACGCCGCGCTGCTGTTCGCCGGGTACCTGCTGGGCGCCAACTATCGTCACCTGTACGACGCGGTGCGTCCCTACGAGTACGTGATCTATGCGGTGGTGCTGGTGGGCGTGGCCTTTGTGATCTACCGCTGGCTGCGGGGCCGGGGCGGTGCCCGCCGCGGTTGACCGCGGTCCGGCGGGGGTGCAGGCTAGGCGCGTAACCGAACAATTCCATCGTCTTCGGGGCGGGGTGAAATTCCCCACCGGCGGTCGGCTCCTTCATCGGAGCCAGCCCGCGAACCCTGGCAGGCCCGGCGCCACGGAGCACGGCAACGGGAACCACCTGACGGGGCCGACCTGATCCGGCGAGCGCGACGCTCACCGGCAGACAGGGCCGACGGTCACAGTCCGGAAGGGAGAAGGCGAGCGCGAGGCGTTCCTCCGACGCATCGGCCATGGCATTCGCCTGCGCAGGTGCGGGGTCGAAGAGCCACCTGAGCCGATGTCGCCGCCGGGCGTCGCATCCGCGCCATGCCCCGCCTGACGCTGGTTCGAGCAGGGCAACGGATGGGACGCATGACGCAGGTCCAGGCGCAACCGGAGAGCGACGCAGGCGCCGCTGTCGAAGGCGGGCTGGCGGTCAGCGTCCGCGACCTGACGGTGTCATTCTCCGCGCCGGGCGGACGGTTGACGGCGCTGTCCGGCTGCTCCCTGGACGTGGCGGCGGGAAGCTTCACGGTGATCATCGGGCCCAACGGGTGCGGCAAATCGACCCTGCTGCGGGCCATGGCCGGCCTGCTCACCGCCGACTCCGGCAGCGTGGTTATCGGCCCCGAGCAGACGCCACCACGCGCCGGGGACCGCCGCGTCGGCATCGCGTTCCAGCAGCCGCGGCTGCTGCCCTGGCTGAGCACCCTGGACAACGTGGCGCTGCCGCTCGCGCTCGACGGCCAGCGACCGGCCGAGCGAGCGGAGCGGGCCATGGCGGTGGTGGCCCAGGTCGGGCTGGCGGACGCCGCCGAGCTGCGGCCGGCGGAGCTGTCGGGCGGCATGGCCCAGCGCGCCGGGCTGGCCCGCGCGCTGGTCGGCGATCCGCCCGTGCTGCTGCTGGACGAGCCGTTCAGCGCGCTCGACGCCCTGACGCGCGAGGCGTTCGACTCCGAGCTGCAGCGCCTCTGGCTGTCGCGACCCCGCACCGTGATCCTGGTCACGCACGCCGTCAGCGAGGCGGTGCGGCTGGCGGACCGCGTGGCGGTGATGACCGCCCGGCCCGGCTCCGTCGCGCAGCTCGTTCCGGTTGACCTGCCGCGGCCGCGTCCGGTGGGCGTGGAGGCGGCGGAGCTGGAGGGAGCGGTCAGGGCGGTTCTTGCATCGGTTCATCCGCCGGAGCTCACGCCCTGGACGGCACCGACATGAAGCGGGCACTGGCCGCCATCGGCTCACTGGCCGCCTTCCTGGTGGCCTGGAAGCTGCTGACCGTGGTGACCGGCACGCCGGACTACATCCTGCCGCCACCCGAGGTGGTTGGAGATCGCGCGCTGCGCGCCATCGGCTCCGGGGTGCTGTGGGAGCACCTGTGGGCGACGCTGACCGAGGTGGTCCCGGGCTTCGCCCTGGGAGCGACAAGCGCCGTGGCCGTGGGCGTGGCGCTCGGCAAGAGCGTGGTCATCGAGCGGGTGCTGTCGCCCTACATCGTGGCCGCCCAGGCTGTGCCCGTGCTGGCCCTGGCCCCGCTGTTGGACATCTGGTTCGGCGGCGGGCTGATGGCGCGGGTGCTGGTCGTGGCGCTGATCGTCTTCTTCCCCATCGCCATCGCCACCATGGTCGGCATCCGCTCCGCCGACCCGCGCCTGCGCGAGATGCTGCGCAGCCTGGGCGCAACGCCATCCCAGCTGACGACCCGCCTGGAGATCCCCTCCGCACTGCCGGTCATCTTCGGCGGGCTGCGGGTGGGGGTGACGCTGTCGGTGATCGGCGCCGTGGTGTCCGAATGGGTGAGCGCCAGCACGGGGCTGGGCGTGCTCATCAACATCGCCAACCAGGGGCTGTTCGATACCCCGCTCATGTTCGTCGCGCTCGCCGTGCTGGCCGTCATGGGCCTGGCGTTCTACGGCCTGGTGGTCCAGGTCGAGCGGCGGCTCATCCATCCTGCATGAGGTAGAGACCGATGCGTCCGCGTGGCATCAACCTGGCTCTCGTCGTCATCGTCGCGGTGGTGCTGGCACTCGCGGCCATCCTGCTCTTCCGCCAGCTGGCCATCGGCCCCACCGCTGAGGGCTCTACGTCCCCGACCGCCACCGTCAGCGGCGGGAGCGGCAGCGGCAGCGGCGAGCTGCGCAAGGTAAAGGTGCTGCTGGGCTTCCAGCCGGATGTCCAGTTCGCGCCGTTCTACCTCGCGCAGCAGGCCGGCTACTTCCGCGACGCCGGCCTGGACGTGACCATCGACTACAGCGATGACGTCCTGCGCCTGGTGGCCGATGGCCGGGCGCAGCTCGGCGTGGCCGATGCGACCGACGTGATGATCGGGCGCACGTCGGGCATTCCCATCAAGTACGTCGCGACGCTGTATCGCCACTTTCCGGTGGCGGTAATCGGGGCGCCGGGAACGCTGCCGGACGATCCTGCCGGGCTGGCCGGCCTGCGCATCGGCACGCCGGGACGCTTCGGTTCCTCCTGGCACGCTCTGCTGGCATTGCTGCGCGCCGGCGGTCTGACCAAGGACGATGTCAGCATCCGCGAGTACCCACAGTTCAACCAGGTGCAGGGACTGCTGCGCGGCGACGTGGACCTGATCACCGGCTTCGTGGCCAACGAACCGCTGCGGCTCAAGGCGCAGGGGTTCGACTCCGCGCTCCTGCGGGTCGACGACTTCGCCCCGCTGCCCGGCCCGGGCCTGGTGGCCGGTGACGAGCTGCTCGCCTCGGATCCGGGCCTGGCGCGTGACTTCGCTGCGGCAGTGCTGCACGCGCAGCGAGACATCGCGGCGGATGTCGGGGCGGGCGTTGACGCGGCGGTCAAGGAGGTGCCGGCCATCGGGGAGGACCGCGGCACGGCCCGCGCCGTGCTGACCGCGACCGTCGGCCTGTGGGCCGGGGATTCCGGTCCTGATGCCCGCATCGACGCGCAGATCTGGCAGACAGGCTACGCGACGATGCGCGACCTCGGCTTCATCGATGGCTCGGTGCCGGTGACCGACATGTATGACCCCTCGGTGGCGACTGCGCCCTAGCGATCGCTGCCCGCCTCGCGCTCGACCAGCAGTGGCTCCGTCCACGGATCGCCGTCGTCGGCGCCGCGCTCTGCCGCCTGCACCGTCTGGTCCAGCAGCATCATGGTGGTTACGGGCCCGACACCGCCGGGCACCGGCGTGATGGCGCGGACCACCGGCCGCAGCGCCGCCGTGTCCGCGTCGCCCACGATCCCCGCCGGCGTGGTGTTGATCCCGCAGTCGATGACGACCGCCGAGCGGTTGACCATCTCGGGCCGGATCAACCCGGGCTGACCCGCGGCGACCACCAGGATCTCGGCCCGCCTTGTCTCGCGCGCCAGGTTGCGCGTGCGCCGATGGGTGATGACCACGGTCGCATCGGCCTCCAGCAGCAGCCCTGCCACCGGCCGTCCGACGACGGGGGAGCGTCCGACCACGACCGCTCGGCGGCCGGCTATGGGGATCTCGTAGGTGCGCAGGATGGCCATCACGGCGAGCGCCGTGGCCGGCACGAACGTGCGGTCGCCGCGAGCCAGCCGGCCGGCGTTGAGCGGCGTTGCCCCGTCCACGTCCTTGCCAGGGTCGATCAGCGACACGATGGCGGCCGCGTCCAGGTGCGCCGGCATCGGCTGCGCCAGCACGATGCCGCTGACCGACGGGTCGAGGTTCAGGGCGCCGATGCGTGCCGCCAGGTCGCTGAGCTGCACGCCTTGGGGAGGCACGATCTCCACGGGCTCTATCCCCACGCTGTGCGCGGCGCGCGCCACGCTTGCGGCATAGACCGCGGAGGGTCCGCGCTCCTCGAAGCGGATGACGGCCAGCCGCGGCTGGATGCCGCCCCGTGCCTGCAACGTGGCAACGCGCTCGGACAGCTCGCGCCACAGGTGCGAGGCGACCGTGCGTCCGTCCAGCAGCTTCGCGCTCACGAAGGCTGAATCCTCCGCCGCACGACTTCGGCGGTGCTCGACTCCAGCTCGGCCGTGCGCGATTCGAGCGTGATCAGCTCACCGGGTGCCTGCGCGCGCAACGGCTCGTCATCGGCCAGGTACGGAAGGTTGATCTGGACGTTCAGGATCGCCCCGCGGACTGCGGCAGCGCCCAGCAGCGAGGCAACGCCCGCGTCACTCACCGCGTTCGGGTTGCCGATGGGGGCGATCGTCTCCGCCAGCTCGAGCACTTGGGCCGCGGCGCGGGCCGTCCGCAGCGGAACGTCGGCGGCGGCCACCATCGTTCGACGCATGGCATCGCCGCGTTCGGCGCGCTGCACGTCGGAGTCGCGCGGAAGCCGGCGAGCCTCCACGACCGCGGCGTAGGCGGCAGCGTCCTGCTCGGCCAGGTCCAGCAGGTGGCGCTGGGCGGCCAGCGCGTCATCCCGCAGAGAGACGAGCTGCGCGGCGTGGTCAGCGGCATCCGGCCGCCCAATGGTCAGCTCGGCAACCATCGCCACCAGCGAGGCGCCCATGGCCCCGGCCAGCGCGGCAGCACTGCCGCCGCCGGGGATCGGCTGACGACTGGCGAGCCGTTCGTTCAGCTCTCGAACGCTGAGATCGGTGAGGTTGTCGGCCGGATCCTCCACGGCGAGGTCTCGTGCGGGAACGGTGGGCGCGCTCCTGTGCTCGCCGGCCAGATTGTACGGGCCTAGGCGGCTGGGTCGAGCGCCTCCACGAACCAGCGCCGGCCGCGGCCGTCAAAGACGAGTGATGCCTGGCCGCCATCGGTCTCCAGCAGGAAGGTGATGCGCGGACCACGATCCGCCGGGTAGGCGGCCGTCTCGTCGCGCACGGCCTCCAGGCCGCGGACCGTGAGCTGACGGTCGCCCATCTGCACGGAGACGGGTCGCGCCTGTCGCCGGTCCCAGCGGACCCTGGCCGGCACGGGTTGGATCTTGGTGAGTGCCATTGGT
>DATAOD010000123.1:0-19895 GCA_036265975.1 Candidatus Limnocylindria bacterium | reverse complement strand
GGGTTGGTTTTCACCTTCATTCTGCGCCATTGTCCGGAAGCGCAGATGTACGGTGGCGGACAGTCCACAGCGGTGCGCGCTGGCACGCCTCGTGTGGAAACGATTGTGGATAACTTGGTGGACAGACCCCCTTCGCAACCGCACTGGAGGCGCGTAGCATTCGCCGCCGACGCCTACATTCATTGGCACTCATCGCGCGTCCGGCGTCCCGAGCCCAATGACAGCCCAAGCACCATTCGGAGGCACTCACGCCATGTCCGACCGGTCGCCTGTACCCCCTGAGCGACCCGCAGGAGCCGATCCCCAGCGCCAGGCACCCCCGCCCGACGCCGTGGAGTTCATCCGCTTCTGCTATCGCCGTCGCCACGTCGGCTGGCCTGAGCTCTACGACGACATGTGCGCTGTCGCCGCACGGCACGAGTTCAACGGCTGGGGGCACGAGCAGCTCGCCGAGCGCGGCCTCACGTTCTCGCTGTACGAGATGCCACGTCTCGCAGGCTGGGTGCGCACGGTGATCGGCCCGCAGCGGACGGCCGTCGAGGCGGACCATCGGACCATCCCGCAGACCGCGGCGGGGACCGCCTAGGGACCGTCGCGCGGGCGAGGTGGGACCCGACCGGGACCATCGGCCGGGCGCATGCCGGCAGCATCGATCGGGGCTTGATTCGGCGCACAGAGTTATCCACATACCCCACCAGGGCGACCGCCGAATATCCACACTTTCGCCCGTGACCCGGGCGTGACGGATCGGCTAGTACGTATGCCGGCGGGCCATCTCGCGCTCGATCATGCGCTCCATGACCATGTACTTCTCGATCCGGCGTCGAAGCTCGTTCGCCTCCGGCGTGTAGAGGTGGACGTATTGCTGCAGCTCGAGCGAGAGCTTGCGGCTGAACATCCGGGCGTGGTCGAGGTTGCGGCGCAGCAGCACCTGGTCCATGCGGCGCAGGTGCTCCTCGTTGAGGAGGTCCTCGTCGCGGAGCAGCTGCTTGTCGACGTCGTATTGGGTCGGCTGCAGCTGCGTGCGGGTGATGATGCGGTCGTCGGGTTGATCGGCCATCAGTCGGCTGAGTCTAGCGCAGGCTTCATTTGGCCCGATGGAGCGGCGCTCAGCCGCTGGGTGGCACCTCCAGCCACCCGTCGCGCAGAGCGCGGGTGGCCAGCTCCGTGCGCGAGGCGAGGCCATGGCGCTCGAAGAGGCGGCGCAGGTGCGATTCCACCGTCTTGGGGGAGATGCCCAGGCGTGTCGCGATCTCGTCGTTGGAAAGTCCCTCCACCACGGCCTTCACCACGTGCAGCTCCCGCGGGCTCAGCGGCGCCCGGGCGCCCGGCCGCAGGTCGAAGCTCAGCTTCCCGTCGGCCGCGCGGCGGATGGCGGTGAGCAGCTCGTCGATCGGGGCCGTCTTCAGCACATAGCCGACGGCACCCAGCCGCATGGCCGCGTCCACGTACTGGGGGTAGTCGTAGGACGTCACGACCACCACCGCGGGAAGCTCTGCGTGGCCTTCGAAGGCGGCGAGCCCGAACTCCTGTCCCAGCCGCAGGTCGAGCAGCAGCACGTCGACGCTCGAGCGGTCCAACAGCGGACAAGCCTCGTCAAGGGAGGCGGCGGTCCCGGCCAGCTCCATCCCTTCGGCCCGCTCGATGATCGCCGCCGTGCCGGTCCGGACGACAGGATGGTCGTCCACCACGCCCACCCGGATCGTCGTCACCGCGGCCGCCACTCCAACGCAACGTGGGTGCCGCCGCTCGGCCAGCGCCGGATGTCGAGCAGGGCGCCAATCTGCTCGGCACGCTGCTGCATGTTGGCCACGCCCAGGTGGCCGGCGCGCAGCGCGGTCTCGGGCGCGTCCGGCGCGATCCCGGGGCCTTCGTCGTCGACGCTGAGCGAGACGGCGCCGGCATCGTCGACCCGATAGCGGACCGTGATCGGGGGCTTGCCGTGCTTCACCGCGTTGGCAATCGCCTCCTGCGCCACGCGGAACACTGCGAGCTCCACGCCGGCCGGCGGCCGGTTCGGGTCGACGCGCTCGAGGTGCACCTCACCGTCGATGAGGGGCTGGAAGCGTCCGACCAGCCACTCCAGCGCAGGGCCGGCACCGAGGTCATCCAGGAGCGGCAGGCGCAGGTCGGAGGTGATGGCCCGCAGCCGCTCGGCCACCGAGCGCGCCAGCTCGGCGCCCTCAGCGTCGCCGCTGGTGTCGAGCCGCCGGACCAGGGCGGAAAGCTCCTGCAGCGCGTCGTCATGGATGTCGGCCGCCAGTCGGGCTCGCTCCGCCTCCACCGCCGCCACCGCCAGGTCTCGCTGCCGCTGGGTGCGCTGCGCGACGCCG
This sequence comes from Candidatus Limnocylindria bacterium, assembly GCA_036265975.1. Lineage (GTDB taxonomy): Bacteria > Chloroflexota > Limnocylindria > QHBO01 > QHBO01 > DASSCW01. The sequence goes on along the minus strand of DATAOD010000123.1, from coordinate 17,562 downwards.
AGCAGGGGAGCGATTGTGAATCGGCGCCAGGCCACCAGCGCCAGCAGCCACAGGCCGAACAGCCAGAAGGTCGGCGTGTAGCCGGGCAGCACGGTCATGGCCGCTCCCGGGGTGAGCCCCATGGCCAGCAGGTCGAGCCTGCCGATCGGCGAGGCATCCTCCGCCGACATCTCCGACAGCGCGCTGCCCAGGCCGGGGATCAGGGCGATGAAACCGAGCGCCAGGTAGATCATCAGGCGGTTGCCCGAGTCCAGGATCTGGTACGGCCCGCCGATCGGGCCGCCGATCGAGCTGCCGCTGACAAGCAGCACCACGATCCCAACCAGGACGATCGACGTCGCGAACAGGCCGCGTCGCCACGCCGAATGTGGATGGCGCCAGGCCAAGAGATGCGCGACCGGCAGGGCGGCCAGCGCCGGCAGAGCGAGCTTCGGCAGGTAGTCGTCGCCACTGGCGTTGAAGGTGAGGGCCATCAGCGCAACCGCGATCGCGCAGCCGAGCGGGATTGCCGCGCTCTGCCAGCCGGGCCCCATCAGGCCCCGATGCAGCGCGAAGGCGACCACCGCGCCGAAAATCGCGCCGAAGACGACCGCTCCGGTCTCGCAGCAGCCATACAACCCGATGACAAATGTGACGGCCACGACGAGCATCGCCAGCAGGTCTCGCCGGGTGACCGCAATGGGCACCGCCGGTTGCGCGGACCGCTCCTCGGGGATCGGCTGACTCTCTGCGAGGGCCCGGTCCTTTCGGGAGTGGCGAGCGGACAGCGCAGCCGGTATGGCACGCCAGGCCACGACCGCGGCCACGCTCAGGGCGAGGGGCGCCAGCTCCGGAAACGGGCCGACGTCCACGATCGCCGCGGTAGCCGGCACCAGCCCCATCGCCAGGATCTGGATTCGGTCGCGGGTGGCGCGCTCGCCGGAAAGTGCCACCGCGACGGCAGGCAGAAGCGGCACCGTCGCTGCGATCAGGACCGCCTGTCGAAGCCCGCCAACACCTCCGTGGCCGATCAATCCGCGCACGACCAGGGCAATCGCCAACACCGCCAGCCCGGCCGCCAGCCAGCGAACGCGAGGTGCCCATTCATCAGTCGCTCCACCATCGGTGAGCGCCCAGACCAACGGCAGCCCCCCAACCGCGGCGAGGGAAGGCGCGGCGGTCACGCCAAGCGGCGTGCCGCTATAGAGCAACGGCAGGGCCATCAGCGGCACCGCCACAGCGACGCCGGCCACTGTGCCGTCGAGGCGGCGAGCGTCGCCCACCCATCCGCGGGCGACTGCCGCACCGGCTGCCATGGCCAGGCCGATGCCGATCAGCAACAGCACGCCGCCGCCCTCGAGGCGCGATGCGAGCTGCGAGCGATCGACGGACGCGCCCCAGAACGGCATCGGTCGACCGGTGTCCAGCTCGATGCCGACGAGGTTCATGAACTCGATCTCCCGCTCCGGAACGAGCTCGTCGACAAAGCGCATGTACGTGCCCGTCTGATCGAAGGACTCGTCGTTGCGGAACGTCGAATCACGCTGCGTGGCCGATGTCCCGTCGCGCCGCTGGAGGTCGACCACCACGCCGCCCGGCTGGACGCCGTAGTACTCGGCCAGCGAGCCCGGCATGACGTCGGTGACCTGCACGAAGCCCTGCAGCGGGCCGTTCGGGATGATGCCAAAGCGGACGCCAGGGTCCACCTCGCCCAGGAGCCAGGCGGTAAGCCCGGCCATGGCCGTGACCGCGGCGAGCACGAGCGCAGCCGCATCGCACCGGCGCATCGCGGTCAGGCTCATGGCCGGACGGTAGCAGACGCCTCCACGCCATCGGTTAGGGGAAATCCCGCAATCCGATGCATGGAAGCGCCGGATGTCGTGGCGCCGCCGCCTGCAGCAGGATCGGCGCAGGAGGTGAATCGATGCAGACCATCCGAGCCAGCCTGGTCGCGCTTCCCTTCGTTGGCCTGGCGCTTCTGGTGCTGGCGCTGTCCGCGCTCATCGGGCCGGCGCAGTGAGTGCTGAGCCGATCCTTACCACCCGCGACCTCGCCAAGCGATATGGCCGCCGCACCTGGGCACTGGCGGGCATCGACCTGGACGTGCCCGAGGGCGGCGTCACCGCGCTCGTTGGCCCGAATGCCGCCGGGAAGTCGACGCTCATCAAGACGTGGGTCGGATTCGAACGGCCGACGCGCGGGCGCGTGACGGTGGCCGGCATCGATCCCTGGAAGGACCGCTCGGCCGCGCTCGCGCACCTCGGCTACGTGGCGCAGTCGCCATCGCTGTACGACGCGCTGACCGTGGATGAGCATCTGGACCTGGCGTCCCAGCTGCGACCCGGCTTCGACCGCGCCTATGCGCGCCAGCGGCTGGACGAGCTCGGGATACCGGCGGGCCAATCTGCGAAGTCGCTGTCCGGCGGCCAGCAGGCGCAGGTCGCGCTGGCGCTGGCGTTAGGGACGCGCGCCGAGGTGCTGCTGCTGGACGAGCCCCTCGCCAGCCTGGACCCGCTGGCCCGTCGTGAGTTCCTGCACGTCGTGACGGACGCGGTGCGCAGCGGCGGCCAGACCGCGCTGCTGTCCAGCCACATCGTCACGGACGTCGAGCAGGCATGCGACCGGCTCGTCGTGCTGGGCGTCGGCCGCGTGCTGCTGGACGACACCGTCGCGCACGCGCTGGCGACGCACGCCATCTCGGCCGATGGCTCCGGGCGGAGCGATCGCGTCGGCGAGTTCGCGGACCCCGCCGGCTCGCGGGTGACCCTGGTGCAGCAGGCGGCGGAGTCCACCGCGGAGTCCAGGGTGGAGGGAGGGACTCTGCGGCCGGCGACGCTCGAGGAGGTGGTGCTGGGCTACCTCGCCTCGAGCCGCGCGCCGGCGGCGTCCGCAGCATGACCGCAGTGGGGCGGTGGCTGAACCTCAGCTATCGGCTACAACGCTGGGAAGTGCTGGCGGCGGTGACCGGGACCATCCTGCTGCTGGGCGTTTCGCTGTGGTGGAGTCGCGAGCTGCACACCCTGACGGACGCGTATCCACGATGCCGCGGCCTGGCGGTTGGAGCTGCGGAGTGCGAGCCCTTCTACCTGCAGTTCCAGGGCATCGCCAAGTGGGGACAGCTGGCGCTGCACGCCAGCTGGGCCGCGCCATTCGGCATGGGGCTCGTGTTAGGTGTGCCGCTGGTATCGCGTGAGATCGAGCATGGCACTGCAGCAATGGCGTGGACTCTGAGCAGCTCGCGCGAGCAATGGCTGGGAACCCGTGTCGCATTTGCCGTACTGCTGTTGATAGTGCTGCTGGCTGGCATCGCGGCCGTGAGTGAGCTCTTGGCGTCTGCGCTGTCGCCGGCGCAGCAGCTGGCCAGCGACTTCACCTGGTATGGGCAGCGCGGCCCGCTGATCGTGGCGCGCGGGCTGGCGGCGTTGGCCCTGGGAGCGGGTGTCGGCGCGGTCATTGGCCGAGCGCTGCCGGGACTGCTGCTGGCCGGCTTTGCATCGGCTCTGCTCTTCACCGCGATAAGCCTGGGCATGGACCGATGGAATGGCAGCGAGGCTGTCGCGCTGCCGTACGGCGTCGAGACGGAGCCCGGGGTCCTGCAGCTGGGTCGGCAGGTGGTGCTGTCGAACGGCGACGTGGTGGGGGATGCCTACCTTGCCAGCCTGGAGAACATCCTGATTGATGGCGATGGCTCGGTGTACGCGCGGTTCGACCCGGCGACGGGCCTGCCGGATCGATCCAGCCTGGTGGGCCGCTATCGCCAGCTCGTCCTGCCCGGCGCCAGCTATCCGGAGATCATCGCGCGCGAATCTGCCGTCGCCGTTGGCTCCGCGCTGCTGCTGCTGGTGGGGACGATCGGCATCGTGCGGCGCCGGAGGCCGAGTCCATGAGACGGGCGATCCGGCTGGCGTTCGCGATGCAGCGCCTGGAGCTGCGGCTGCTGCTCGGGGCAGTGCTGCTGATGGCGGTCGCGGCCCTCGGGATCGCGTGGCAGATGCGCGTAGTCCGGGATGAGCAGCTGGCCTGCATTCGGACCACGCCGCAGCCAATGGAAGGGTCGGCGGTGTCGCCGTGCACTGCCCAGGACGATGCCCTGAACTCGCTCGACCGCATCTCGGCGTTCATCAAGGTGGGGATCATGGGAACGCCGATCGTGCTCGGACTCTTCCTTGGCGTGCCGCTGGTGGCGCGGGAGGTGGAGTCGCGCACCGCGCCGCTGGCCTGGACGCTCAGCCGCTCGCGGCGCCGATGGTTGTGGCAACGGGGGCTGCCGGTCCTCGGCGCGCTGACGCTCGCCTGCATCGCGGCCGGCGTCGCCGGCGACGTCCTGGCCCATGCGCCGCCGTGGGCGGAGGGCACCGGTCCGGGGTTCGAGGACTGGTTCGTTCGAGGCCCGCAAGTCGCCGTTCGTGGTGCGGCAGTTGCGGCGATCGGCCTGCTGACCGGGGCCGTCGTCGGGCGCCAGCTGCCAGCGGTCCTGATGGGGTTCGTTGCCACCATCGCGCTGTTTGCATCGGCCACCATGGTTCTCGATGCCTGGATGGCCGACGCGGTTGAGCCAGTAGCCGTGCAGGAGGGCCAGATTGTCGGCGGCAAGATCTATGGCAGCGGCATTCGCGAGGATGCCACCGGCGAGATCCTCAGCGATGAGGCTGCGTACCAGAAGCTCGGCAATGCCCTGGATTTCGGCATCCCGACCGGCTATACCCAGGTGTACTACCTTGTCCCGTCGCGCCGCTACGGTGACTTCGTCCTCTACGAGGGCGCTCTGTTCGGGATCGTCGCACTGGCGGGGATGGGCGCGACGACATGGATCGTCACCCGCCGCAGCCCCTGAGCCGATTGATTGGCAGACCGGTCCGCGTTGCAGCAGATGCGGCCGGGCTACGTGCCCGGCCGCATCGGTCCAGGGAGCTGAAGCCTCAGGCGCCCGTGCTCGCGAACCAGGCCGATCCGGGGCTGGTAACGAACACGATCGGGGCGATACAGGGATGGGGGAGCGAGACGTCCCCCTCGAATTTCGCGTTCCCACCGCCGTCAATCGCCGCTCCGGTGGTAGCCGGGAACGGGTCTGTCGTCAGGTTTAGAACAGAGGTATCACTCTGCAGACAGCTGACGACGGCACGGAACGAGCTGATGGGGTTCGTGCCGGCGGCCCCGCCCGCGGCGAGCACCAGGCCCTCGACCTTGATGGTCAGGTGGCCGTCGGAGGTGAGCACGACCTTGGCCGCGTTGAGCTGCCACGGAATGCCGCCTCCGTTGAGGCCGCGGAGCGGCGCCTGGGTGCCCGTGAAGGCGTCAGGGATGCCGACCATGGTGTCGGCCTTGAGGATGTTCGAAGTTCCGGCGCTGGCCATGGTGGCCTGGGCCAGCAGCCCCACCAGGAGCACGAGCAGTACGGCGATCCACGCCGATCGTCTGGCAGTCATGGGTCCTCCAACAACGTTCGGTAGCTGTTGGAGGTAGGTACGCAACGCCGAGCGCGGTGGATTCCTGCGACGATAATCGGCTGTGCAGGCCCGTCCCCGTAGCTCAGTGGACCAGAGCAGCCGCCTTCTAAGCGGCCGGTCGCAGGTTCGAATCCTGCCGGGGACGCCATTCTGCATTCAGTCGCCTCCACCCGCCCGGGCGGCACAACGACGCACAAGGAGCAGTGCAATGACGGTCTCACCCGGGCGACGTCCATATCCGGCGACGCGGGTTCCCCTTGCAGCCCTTCTGCTGGCGCTGCTCCTGGCGGCGTGCAGCTCATCCGGTGGCTCACCGTCCGCAGGAGGCCCCTCTGTGAGCGTGCCAACCGCGACACCGTCAGCAAGCCTGGCCGCAACCAGCTCTCCCGCAGCCAGCGAGAGCGCCCTGCCAACCGCGGTCGTGACCGACATCGACCCCTGCCAGCTGGTCACCGCCGACGAGGCCTCTGCCCTCACCGGCGCCTCGTACGGTCAAGGCAAGGAGTCGAGCACGAAGAACCACCTGAAGATCTGCACCTATGGGTCGCAGACACTTAACATTTTCACGGTGGAGGTCCTGCAGGCGCCCGACGAGGCGACCGCGCAGGCAGGCGAAGCCCAGGCAAAGAAGGCGCTGCAGAACCAGGTCGGGAACGTGCTGACCGTCCAGCAGCTTCCGAACTTCGAAGAAGGTGTCGACGCCGCGGTGCTGAGCGGGAACGGCACGTACCAGGGACAGACCATCTCCACCATCAGCATCGTGGCGCTGAAGGGCACGTTCTTCCTGGCGGTCGCCAACGTGGCCTTGAACCAGGCGACGCCCACCAGCGACGCCATGCAGGCGCAGGCCAGGACCGCGCTCGACCGCCTGCCCTAGCCCCGGCCGGTAGGGCTGCCGCGGGTGAAGCCGCGGCAGCTCATCCGGTCGCTGCCTCTTCCAGCAGTCCGATGGCTGAGCCGATGCCATCCTCGGCGCGGATCGCCATGCCCAGCCGCTCCGAGCGATGGCCGACCTCCGGAGCCACGACTGCCCGAATGCGCTGCTCCACGGCCGTGGCGGTCACGTCTTCAAGGGCCAATGGCCGGGCAGCCACGCCCAGCGCGGAGAGGCGAGCCGCCCAGAATGGCTGGTCGCCGACATGAGGAACCACCACCGAGGGACGGCCTGCCGCTGCCACCGCCTGACTGGTTCCGGCGCCCCCGTGGTGCACCACGGCAAGGGCGCGAGGGAACAGCGCCCGATGGTCGACGCGGCCGATCCACGCGGTGCCGCCGTCCTCTGAGGTGCCGCCCGCGTGGCCGGCGTCCTGGACGAGTGCACGCTGGCCGGCGGCGCGGATGCCCGCGGCAACCTTCCCCAGCAGCGTGGACCGATCGTCCACTGCCATCGACCCGAAGGTCACCACCACGGGGGGCGGGCCGGCGGACAGGAACTCGTCGACTGCCGCCGGCAAGGGCTCCGATGGCGACTGCCGAAACCACGCTCCGGTGAACTGCGTGGCGTCGTCGAGGTCCGATGGGGGCGGGGCGATGATCCGCGAGACCGCCACCAGGTGCAGCAGCGGCGACCGAGCACGAAACATCGTGACCGCTCCAGCCGATGGACTGCCGGCGCCCTCCAGCGCGGCGTGCAGGGGCCCGTCCTGCCGCCGCAGCATCCGATCCAGGACCCACCACGCCAGCCGATTGCCAATCCCCAGCGACGGAAATCCTGCCGGCGGACCTGTGGAGGTCGGCAGCAGCACGGGGTCGAACACTGCCGTCGCGTAGCGCAGGCCGGCATCGCGGCTGGCCGCCTCGGCCAGGGTGTGGACGCCGTGCATCAGCACCAGGTCGTGGCCCTGCAGCGCATCGCGCAGGGCACGGTAATGCGCCCCTGCCTCACGCAGGTGGAAGTCGCGCAGCACGGCGACCTGCGCCAGGGGCGAATTCACGGCCGCTGCCCGAGCGGCGGTGGCAGCAATGTCCTGCATGGTGGTCGCCGGTCCGGCTGCGACAAAGGCGACCCCTGCCTCCTCGAAGGCCGCGCGGTACAGCTCCCACGCGACGGCGGTGACCGCGTGGCCGCGCGCCGCGAGTGCCTCGGCCAGGGCGGCGAACGGCACGACGTCTCCCGTCGTCCCCACGGTTGCAAGGGCGATGCGAACGGCCGATCCTCCTACTGCTGGCGCTACTGCTGGCGGATGTCGCGGGGCGCCATGCGCGGTCCCCGGCGTTCGGGAAAGATGCCGGAGACCTCCAGCAGCCGCTGCACGCGGCCGCGCTGACCGCGGTACGGCTCGAGCAGCTCGAGCATCCGTGCGTCATCGGCCTTGCGTTCGCCCGCAAGCGCCCAGGCCACGAGGCTGGGGATGTGGTAGTCACCCACGCTGACGGCATCGGCATCGCCGAAGGCAACGCGCATGACTTCCGCCACGGTCCATGGCCCGATGCCCGGCACGCCTTGCAGCCGGCGGGCTACCTCGGCCGGCTCGCGGCCCTCCAGCCGCGGTGCCAGCTCCGCCGCGCGCCGTATGACGTCCGCGCGGCGCTGCTCCAGACCGAAGCGATGGAAGGCGAAGTAGGGGACCGATGCGAGCTCGGCCGGATCGGGCGGCAGCCGCAGGCCACCCGGCCCGGGCGCCGGCCGCCCGTAGGTGCGCACGATGCCCTGGAAGGCCGCGCGCGCTTCGCGTCCCGTGACCTTCTGCTCGCAGATGGCAGGCAGCAGGGCCTCCCATGGGAGATGCGTCCGCGGCATGCGCAGCCCCGGATTCGCGCGGACGATGGACGCCAGCAGGGGATGGCCATCCTCGAACGTGGGCGGATGGTCGTCCGCTCCCACCAGGTCGGCGGCACGTGCAGCGGACCATGCCGCGCCAGGGCCCCAGGCGCTCACCGCGACGCCATGCTCCGTGCGCTGCAGGCGAACGGTGGCCGGCCCATCCGGAGTCAGCGAAGCGCGCCACGCCTCGTATGCGCCGATGCGGATGGTGCGGTCGCCGGTCCCGTGCGAAATCGGCCACAGCGTGGCGGCCAAGTCGAGCGGCTCGACGAAAACCGCCAGCCTGACATCCGGCGCCACCTCTCCGGCGCGAGCCATGCGCTCTGATGCAGGCGTCACGCGGCGTGGCCCATGCTGAGCACGATGGGCGCCGCGGACCGCTGTGCGGCCTCGAACGCTCCACGGCTGCGCACGCCGCGGTAGCCCTCCTCGACCACCAGCTGCCCCAGGATGCCGGCCAGGGAGCTGCGCGGGCCGGCCGCCACCACCAGCTCAGGCGCCAGCTCGCGCAGCGCGACGCGGACGGCGGTGGCAAACCGATACGGCGCCGTCAGCTGCGCGCCAAGGGTGTAGTCGCGCAACGTGTCGGGATCGCTGGACCACGGCGTCCACCTTGCCCCGCGTCCATCGATCAACGTGGTGTGCGGCTGCTGCCATCGCAGCCCGCTCAACCGGTCGGCTGCCGTCTCGGCCACTTCCTCCGCAAGGGGCGTGTGATCGGGCCCCTGCATCGCAAGCCGCATCGGAAAGCGCCTCCCGCTGAACGCAACTGATGGCAGGCGCTCCAACAGATGCGCCACGGCCGGCTCGTCGCCGGCCAGGACCGCAAAGCCACCGAGCTCGATGCTGGTGAAGACCGTGTGCTGTCCGCCACCATCGGCCAGGATGTCCGCGAGCGCCGCACGAAGGTCGGCGTTGGGCTTCCAGTCGCCGTCCAGCAGCGGGTAGATGACCTGCCCACCATGGTCGTGGGCGAAGGCCTGCTCTCGCAGGAGGGCCACTTCCTGGGTCAGGCGGAATGCATCCTCGAACGGCAGGGCGCCGGCCACGGCCAAGGCGCCGTGCCAGCCGCCGGCGCTGCCCACCACGCCCACCAGCTTCTGGTCCTGCTCCGCGCGCTCCGCGTCCAGCAGGCTGACCATGAAGGTCAGCGGCGCGGCGTTCGCTGGCCGCAGGTGCCGATTCGGGTCGAACGCGGCACCATCCAGCGCCCGCAGAGGCTCGAGGCCGTATTCGACCCGGATGCGCTCTGCCGCGTGCACGGCGGGGTGATCGGGCGGGAGAGAGCCGAGCCAGGCCGGGCCGTAGGCATCCGGGCCCGGGCAGACGAAAACGGTCCTTGGGCGTTCGCTCATGCCGGAGCCTGGACCTTGAGTCCGGCAGTGCCGCGCTCCCCGACCACCGACAGCGCCGCGTCCAGGATGTCGGTGATCTCCACAAGCACGGCGGCGGTGGCCGGGCCCAGAGGCACGAAGCTGTCCACTGCCCGCACCGAGGCCAGCTCGGCCGCCGCGCCGGACTCCGCCAGGTCGCTGATGATCGCGTCGGCCACGCCGCCGCCGGTGCGCCGGCACTCATCGACGATCAGCACCGCAGGCACGTGGGAGGCGTGCTGGCGGAGCGCCTGGGTGGGAAGCGGGTTCAGCCAGCGCAGGTCGAGCACCCGGGCGCGCACGCCGTGGCGCTCGGCCAGCTGCCGCTGTGCCTGGAGCGAGAGCCGAAGCCCGTTGGCGTAGCTGACGATCAGCAGGTCAGCCTCCCCGGACGCATCGGCCTCGTACACGCCTGGCTCGCCGGGGAGCAGGTGCGAGGGCGGGGGAGGATAGTCCGTCAGCCAGCCGCCGTCGCCATCGGCATATAGGTCCTTCTCGTGGTAGAGCGCGATCGGTTCCAGGAAGACCACTACCCGGCCGTCCTCGGCGGCCATGGCGATGCAGCCGCGAAGCATGCGGGCCGCATCGTCACCGCGCGAGGGGACCGCCAGCACCAGGCCGGGAATGTCGCGCAGCGCCCCGACGCTGTTGTCGTTGTGGAAGTGGCCGCCAAAGCCCTTCTGGTAGGCAAGACCCGGCACCCGGATGACCATGGGGTTCCGGAACTGAGCTTGGCTGAAAAACTGGAGGGAAGCCGCTTCCCCGCGGACCTGGTCAAGGGCGTTGTGGATATAGGCCAGGTACTGGATCTCCGGCACTGGCAGCAGGCCGATGTGGGCCGCGCCCTGCGCGATGCCCAGGATCGACGTCTCATCGAGCAGCGTGTCGAATACGCGTCCCGCGCCGAATCGGCGTTGGAGGGCATTGGTGACGTTGTAGACACCGCCCTTGCGCCCGACGTCCTCGCCAAACAGGATCAGCTCGGGTCGCCGTGCGAGCTCATCCGCCAGCGCCCCGTTCAGGATGCCGGCCAGCGTGCGCGCATTCGGAGCCGATGCCTCCTCCGGCAGCCCGCCCAGCGCCTCGCGGCGTTCGTCCTCATTGAGCAGAGGATGGGCGGCGCGCTGCGCAGCCCGCGATGGGTGGTCGGGAGCCAGCGGCGCGACCACATCGCGCGTGGTCTCCAGGCGCCGCCGATGGGTTGCCTCTTCTGCCGCCGCCATGACCCGCTCGCGAGTCTCGGCCACCAGCGCGCGCAGCTCGTCGGGTGTCGCGGCGCCGGACTCCACCAGGCGACGTGCGTTGCGCAGCAGGGGGTCCTGCGCCTCGATGCGGGCGATCTCTTCGCCGCTGCGGTAGGCGTGCTCGGCGTCGCTGCCGGCGTGGCCCCACAGCCGCACCGTGGGAAGGTGCAGGAAGGCAGGCTGCCGAGCCGTGCGCACGTGACGGATCGCGTCAGATGTCGCCTGCCAGACGTCCTCCAGCTCGCCGCTTGCATGCACGTAGCGCAGGTGCGGCTGGGCCGAGAAGGTCTCGGCGATCCAGCCCTCCGGCGTCGGCACGCTGATGCCGGTGCCGTTGTCCTCGCATACGAACAGGATCGGCATGGGCAGCCCGATGCGCACCGCGTACCGCGCGGTGTTGATGGCAGCCAGGGCCGTCGCGTGGTTGGCAGACGCGTCGCCGAACGAGCACAGCACGATCGCGTCAGGCGGCAGCTCTCCGCCCGCTCCCAGGCGTCTTGCGCGGGCGAGGCTGAATGCCAGGCCCACGGCCTTCGGCAGGTGGCTGGCGATGGTCGAGGTCTGCGGTGGGATCCACAGCGGTCGGCTGCCCCACACCTTGTGCCGTCCGCCCGCGATCGGTTCTTCGCTGCTGGCCACGATGCCGAGCAGCGCATCGAAGGCCGGCGTGCTGCCCGGCAGCTGGCGGGCGCGGGCCATGAAGAATCCGCCGGATCGGTAATGCAGGAAGGCCGGGTCGTTTATGCGCAGCTGCGCCCCGACCACCGCGTTGTTCTCATGGCCTGCCGAACCGATGGTGTAGAAGGACCGATTCGTCTTCTTCAGCTCGCGCGCCGCCACATCGATGGCGCGGGAGGTGACCTGGTCCTCGAACAGCGCGATGGCCGCGCGCATGGTGATGCCTGACCCGGGCCGCAGCTCGGCGTCCGGCGCAAGGCGCGACACGTCGCGGGGGGCGCTGGCGAGGTACGCGTCGAGGGCGGACTCGACGATGGGAACGCGGTCGAAGGTCATGCTCGGTCGAGAAGCGTGTTAGGCCGAGGAGAATCCCATCATACCCGTGCGAGACGGCCCAGTAAGCGCGTGATAAGCGACCCGTAAGGGCTGCCGAGGTCTCCTCTCCGTTCCGGCACGACAGGTGCCGAAGGAAGGAGGAGCCCGATGCGCTCGCGTCCCCCAACCGCGGCTTCCATCCATAACGGCGGAGGCTGGCCCACGAGCAGCTAGCCCAGGGAGATGAGCAGGATGCCCGCCACCGCAAGCGCCACCGCCAGCATCCCCAAGGGCGGCAGCGACTCGCGGAGCACCAGGCGGGCGAGGAGCATGGTGATGACCGGGTAGAGCCCAGCCAGGGCGGCGGCAACGCCAACCGGGATCGTCGCGCGGGAAAGGACGTACCCCGTGTTGCCCGCCACGTCCAGCGTGCCGGCGCCGATCATCAGCGGCCACGTGCTGCGCATGTGCGCGAAGCGACGCTGCAACAGCGAGGGCACACCGATGAACAGCGTTGCTGCCCCGCGGCTGACAACGAGCGGCCAGGCCGTGTCGCTGGTCGCTGCCAGGTCCAGGAACACGAACCAGAGTCCGAAGAGCACGGCCGCCACGACGCCCAGGGCGAGCGCGCGCGGCTTCACGCCGGAACGTGTTGCGCCACTGGCCGCGGCGATGGCCGCCATGGCCACCAGGACGCCCAGCCACTGCAGCGGCGCAACCGGCGCATGCCCGATGGCCCAGCCGATCACCAGCGGAATCGACACCGAGCCGACTCCGGAGATGCCGGTCACCACGCCCATGCTGCCCATCGCCAAGCCGCGGTACAGCGCCAGCAGGCCTACTCCCCCGAACGCGCCGGCCGCGGCGGCCAGGAGCAGGGAGCCTGCATCCGGCGCGGCAGGGCGCTGCACGATCAGGACTACGAGCAGCAGCACGAATCCCACCGCCTGGGCCACGGCCACGACCGTGATTCCGGCCACGCGGCGCGAGGCGAGGCCGCCGGCGAAGTCGCCGCCGCCGAACGCCAGTGCCGCGATGATGCCGAACGGCACGCCAAGGTTCATGGGCAGGGATCCATCAGCGCGTGACTCTACAGGTGGCGATGCGGTTTCCGTCGTCGGCCGCCCTCAACCTTGCGGATTACGCAGCCGGAACCGCCGACGGGCGCGGAAATCGGCTTGACACCAACCCGCGCCGGACCGCACAGTGCCGCAACCTTCCCGGCACGCCTCTCGAGCAGCCGCCAGGGCGGCGCGGGCTCCAGCCGGGCAGGCGCGACGAGGATCCCGTGGCCGTCGACGCCATGCCGCAGCCAGCCGCGACCACAACTCCATCGGCTCAGACCGCCCCGCCGGCGGTGCGCCTGGAATCGCTCGTCAAGCGCTACGGCGACGTGGTGGCGGTTGCGGGCCTGGACCTGGACATCGCCGATGGCGAGTTCTTCTCCATGCTCGGGCCATCCGGGTCCGGCAAGACCACGACCCTGCGCATGATCGCCGGCTTCGAGCAGCCCACCGGGGGGCGAGTGCTGCTGTATGGACGCGACGTGACCGGCGTGCCGCCGTTCGACCGCGAGGTCAACACTGTCTTCCAGGACTACGCGCTGTTCCCGCACATGACGGTCGGCCAGAACGTGGCCTATGGCCTCGCCGTGCGCCGCGTCTCGCGAGCCGAGCAGCGACGGCGGGTGGGAGAGGCGCTTGCCCAGGTGCGCCTCACCGGCTACGAGCACCGCCGGCCGGCGCAGCTGTCCGGTGGGCAGCGGCAGCGCGTCGCGCTGGCGCGCGCGCTCATCCTGCGGCCGCGGGTGCTGCTGCTGGACGAGCCGCTCGGCGCCCTGGACCTGAAGCTCCGCGAGGAGATGCAGATCGAGCTGAAGGCCATCCAGGCAGAGGTGGGCATCACCTTCATCTACGTCACCCACGACCAGGAAGAGGCGCTGACCATGAGCAACCGGATGGCGGTGTTCAACGGCGGCCGCATCGAGCAGGTCGGCACTCCCGCCGAGGTGTACGAGCGACCCAGCAGCCGCTTCGTGGCGGCCTTCGTGGGCACCTCGAACCTGATGAGCGGCCCGGTGGCCCGCCAGGTCATCGGCTCGGAGGGAACGTTCTCGGTGCGTCCGGAAAAGATCCGCATCGGCCGGCCGGATGAAGCACCGGCGGCTGACGAGCAGTCGGCGCGCGGCACGGTCAAAGAGGTCATCTACCTGGGGCCGGACACGCGCTACCTGGTGGAGCTGGAGGCCGGCGGCGAGCTGGTCGTCACCTCCCAGAACCTGGAGACCACGTCGATGGAGGTGCTCACCGCCCAGGGAGAGGCGGTGACCCTGTTCTGGAAGAAGCGCCATGTGCTGAGCATGGACGGAGGAGCGGAGACGGGGGCAGTGGAGGATCGGAACCAGGCATGAGAACTCTCAGGATTCCCGCCCTGCTGGCGGTCATGGCGCTCGTGATGGCAGGCTGCGGCCTCGGGTCCAAGTCGAGCGCCGGGCTGCCCAGCAATGGGGCGAGCACCGGTGCGAGCGGCAGCGCGGCGCCAAGCAACATGCTCACCACCCTGCCGCCCGCCGAGGACGAGCTGGACCTGGTCATCTGGACCGGATATGCCGAGGACGGCTCGAACGACCCGGACTACGACTGGGTGACGCCGTTCGAGAAGGACACTGGGTGCAAGGTCGTCACCAAGGACGGTCTCGACTCGGCCAACATGGTCTCGCTGATGGGCAGCGGTCAGTACGACGGCGTGTCGGCATCGGGCGACGCGACGCTGCGGATGATTGCCGCCGGGACCGTTGCGCCGGTCAACCTTGACCTCATCCCGAACTACGCCAACGTCTTCGACGGGCTGAAGAACCAGCCCCACAACACCGTCAATGGCGTCTCGTACGGCACGCCGCACGGCCGTGGCGCGAACGTCCTGCTCTACAACACCGACACCTTCAAGACGCCGCCGACCAGCTGGGACGTTGTCTGGAACAGCGACTCGCCGGCCGCCGGCAAGATCAGCGTCTACAACTCGTCGATCTACATCGCCGATGCCGCGCTGCACCTGCAGCAGACCAACCCGGAGCTCGGCATCACGGACATCTACCAGCTCAACGACGAGCAGTTCAACGCGGCGGTCGACCTGCTGAAGAAGCAGCACGACATCGTGGGCGAGTACTGGAACGTGGCCACCGACCAGATCACCTCCTTCGGCTCGAAGGACATGCTGGCCGGCACCAGCTGGCAGTACCAGCTGAACACCATCAAGGCGGATAACCCCGACGCCCCGGTTGCGGCGACGCTGCCGGACGAGGGGTCAACGGGATGGTCCGACACCTGGATGATCTCGTCCACGGCAAAGCATCCGGGCTGCATGTACCGCTGGATGAACTGGATGCTCGACCCGCACACCAATGCGCTGGCCACCATCTGGTTCGGCGAGGCGCCGGTCAGCCAGCAGGCGTGTGACGAGGCGGAGAAGATCTCGCCCGGACACTGCGACAGCTATCACGCGACCGACGAGGATTACTTCAGCAAGGTCCACTTCTGGAGCACGCCTCGCGCGGACTGCAACGACGACAAAGCGGACACCACGTGCAAGGACATCGAGGACTGGATCGCCGCCTGGACCGATATCACCGGCGGCTGAGCTCCGGCTCGACCGCAGAGCAACCGGCGTTCCCCGGGGGTCCGCCCTCGGGGGAAGCGACTGACGTGTGCGCCGCGCGGTGAGCGCAATCGCCGCGCGGCGTTCCTCGGTGCCGCGTCGCCTGGCGGCGTGGCTCCATTCGCGACGGCGGCTGCAGCTCGGCCTGCTGCTGGCGAGCCCGCTGGCCTGGATCGGGCTGGCCTACATCGGCTCGCTGGTCATCCTGCTGTTGAACGCCTTCTGGCAGTCCGATGCGTTCTCGGGCCTCGTCATCCCCGAGTTCACGCTCGACAACTTCATCAAGCTCGCGACCAGCGAGGTGTATCGGACCATTGCCCTGCGCACGCTGGGCATCGCGCTGGCGGTGACGATCACCGACATCCTGCTGGGCTTCCCGATCGCCTACTACATGGCCCGCATCGCGTCGCGGCGCACCCGGCGGCTGCTGCTGATCGCCGTGCTCCTGCCGCTGTGGGCCTCGTACCTCGTCAAGATCTACTCCTGGCGCGTCATCCTGCAGGGCAACGGCCTGCTCGACTGGGTGCTCGCGCCGCTGGGCATCAACGGGCCCGGCCTCAACGAGGTCCTGAACTCGTGGGTCGTGCTCAGCTACCTGTGGCTGCCGTACATGATCGTGCCCATCGTCGCCGGGCTTGAGCGCATTCCCGACTCGCTGCTGGAAGCCTCTGCCGACCTGGGCGGCCGCGCCGGGCCGACGTTCCGGCGCGTGGTCATGCCCCTCGCCCTGCCGGCGATTGCCGCCGGCTCGATCTTCACGTTCTCGCTCACGCTCGGCGACTACATCACGCCGACCATGGTCTCCGGCACCAAGTTCATCGGCAACGTGATCTACGACAACTCGAGCCTGGGCAGCCTGCCGCTGGCCGCCGCCTATGCCTTCGTGCCGATCGTGATCATGGTCATCTACCTGGCCATTGCCCGGCGCCTCGGCGCCTTCGAGTCGCTGTGAGGCGGGTGCCGTGAACGAGTCGCGCTGGGTTCGCATCGGCCTGCGGGTCATGACCGCGCTGGCCCTTGCATTCATCTATGTCCCGCTGCTGATCCTGGCCATCTACGCCTTCAACGACAGCCGCTCGCAGGTCTGGCCACCGCCCGGCTTCTCGTTCCGGTGGTTTGCGGAGGCGGCGGGCAACGGCCCCGTGCGCGAGGCGTTCCTGACCTCCGTGCTTGCCGCGGCCGGCGCGACGGCCGTGGCGCTGGTGCTCGGCACGCTCGCCGCGCTGGGCGTTGCCCGTCATCGCTTCTTCGGCAGGGAAGCCATCTCGTTCCTGCTGGTACTGCCGATCGCGCTTCCCGGCGTGCTCACCGGCATCGCCCTGGCGGCGACGTTCAAGACGCTGGGCGTGGACTTCGGCCTGCCCACCGTCATCGTGGGCCACGCCACGTTCTGCGTGGTGATCGCCTACAACAACGTGGCCGCGCGCCTGCGGCGGCTGCCCCACTCCACGGAGGAGGCGTCCTCCGACCTCGGGGCCGATACCTGGCAGACCTTCCGCCGCGTGCTGCTGCCCGGCATTCGGACCGCGCTGCTGTCCGGCGGCCTGCTGGCCTTCGCGCTGTCGTTCGACGAAGTGATCGTCACCAACTTCACGGCGGGACCGGGCACGGAGACGCTGCCGCTGTGGATCTTCGGCGCCATCCAGCGCCCGCGCGAGGTGCCGGTCGTCAACGTGGTGGCGCTGGTGCTGATCTTCCTGTCCGTCGTTCCGGTCTACATCGCCGAGCGAGTGTCCGGCGCCGAGTCTGCGGCGGTTCGGTGATGAGCGGGCCGCTGCCGCACGGGATTGAGCCCCTGCGCTGGCGGGGCCCGGACGCTCCGAACAGCGGCAGCGTCGCCGCGCGGCTGCGCGACGAGGGCGTCGAGCCGTACGCCTGGTCGAACGGGCCGGGCGACCGCTACGAGGTCCACCAGCACGGCTACACGAAGCTACTGATGTGCGCGGCAGGCTCCATCACCTTCCTGGTCGGCGCCGAGGCGGAGCCATTGGAGCTGCAGCCCGGCGATGGCTTCGTGCTGGCAGCCGGCACACCGCACGCGGCCCTGGTGGGACCCACCGGCTGCACCTGCCTGGAGGGCCATCGGGCGTAGCCCATTCGTCAGTGGC
>DATAOD010000122.1:0-1861 GCA_036265975.1 Candidatus Limnocylindria bacterium | reverse complement strand
ATGTTGGCGGCCGCTGCCGTCCTCGCCCTGGCCGGGCAGTGTCAGCACAGCTTTCCGCCCGAGATGATCCTGGCAATCGCGCGGAACGAAAGCATGGCAGCGCCCGGTCAGTTCGACGCGGCGGCGGTACACGTCAATCGTGACGGTTCGCGCGATCTGGGGTTATAGATCCGGCCTGGGTTATCTTGGATCATGCCGCGTAGCGCATGGAGTTCTGGTGGAAGAAGCTGCGGCCCCGAGCGGGTGACTTTGCCAGCCTGCGCATATGGCGGATCGCGGCCTGCTTGAGTTGCGGCTTGCTACGCATCGGTGCCTTGCGCAGGACGTTCTGCTTGAGATCTGCATTCAGCCCTTCATCCGGGTTGAGTTCCGGACTGTAGGACGGCAGGTAGAAGACCTCGATCTGCCTTGTGTGCCGGGCCAGCCACTCGCGCACCACCGCCGCGCGATGCACCGGCAGCCGATCCAGGATCAGGAACACCTTGCGCCGAGCATCGCGGATCAGGCGTTGCAGGAAATCGATCAGCATCGGCGCCTTGATCGCGCCATCGAGCACCATCCAGCGTCGTTCGCCTCGGTTGCTGACTGCTGAGATCAGACCCAGGCTGATGCGCCGCTGGTTGGGCCGCACCACCGGCGTCTTGCCGCGCGGCGCGTAGGAGCGCCCGCGCACGTCATCGGCACGCAGCCCGATCTCATCGCCCCAGAAGATCACCCCACGCTGCCGCCGTGCCCGGGTTACAATCGCCGGATATTCGCGGCGCAACCAATCCCGCACCGCAGCCGGTTGCTGCTCGTAGGCCCGCCGCAGCGGCGGTTGCGGCGTGAACGCCCAGCGCGCCAGGTAGGTCCCCATCGTGCGCACCGCCAGGCGCGTGCCATGGCGCTGCTCGATCACTGCAGCGACCGCCGCACGGCTCCACAGCGCAAACGGCAGGCCAAGCGCGTCTGGCAGATGGCGACGGATCAGATCCCGCACCTCAGCCTCCTGGCGCTGATCCAGCAGTCGGCCAGAACCCGGGGCGGGGCCACGGCGGCCGCTCTTCAGCCCGGCCTTGCCGCGGGCAGCAAAGCGCTTGCAGATGTCGAAGACCCCGGTCTGCCTCAGTCCAACCTGCGCCGCGATGGCACCATAGGTCAGCCCCGCCTCACGCAGTCCGATAACCCGCCGCCGACGCTCTTCCTGCGCCGCCGCAGCCAGCTTGCGCATGTCTACGTGTTCCATCCAGGCAAATTGCTGCTCGGGCGACAATCTTCAAGATTACCCAAGCCGGATCTATAAGACATGCCCGCCATCAACCACGCTGTCCCCGAGCGGGTGGCACCGTATCAGAGCGCGGCCGCAGCGGCTGTTGCGGCGTGAACGCCCAGCGCGCCAGGTAGGTCCCCATCGTGCGCACCGCCAGGCGCACGCCATAGCGCTGCTCGATCAACGCCGCCACCGCCGCACGGCTCCACAGCGCAAACGGCAGGCCAAGCGCGTCCGGCAGGTGGCGGCGGACCAGATCCCGCACCTCAACCTCCTGGCGCTGATCCAGCAGTCGGCCAGAACCCGGCTCGGGGCCACGGCGGCCGCTCTTCAGCCCGGCCTTGCCATGGGCAGCAAAGCGCTGGCAGATGGCGAAGACGCCGGTCTGCGTCAGTCCAACCTGCGCCGCGATGGCACCATAGGTGAGCCCCGCCTCACGCAGTCCGATAACCTGCCGCCGACGCTCTTCCTGCGCCGCCGCAGCCAGCTTGCGCATGTCTACGTGTTCCATCCAGGCAAAGTGGTGCTCGGGCGACAATCTTCAAGATTACCCAAGCCGGATCTATAATCCGGGCCAATGTCGGAACGCCGCCCTGGGCCAATTCCAGAGCG
>DATAOD010000121.1:0-13523 GCA_036265975.1 Candidatus Limnocylindria bacterium | reverse complement strand
GGCCGGTCCGCCGCCTCGGTCGAAGCGGAGCTCCCCGGCGGGCCGAACACGGTGCGCGTGGTGAGCCCGAAGAACGTCGAGCCGATGGTCGCTGCGGGACCCGGTTGCTCGAAGCCCGGCGAGGATGCTGCGCTGCCATCGGCGAGGTAGACGCGGTCGGACCACCGCACGTTGGCCGGGCAGCCGCTGCTTCCGCTGAACGCCACGTTCATGCCCAACAGGCCTACCACCAGGAACGCACCGAAGATCAGGCCAAGGCAGCCGATGGCGCGCCAGTTCATGGACGCGTCACTGGCGGTTGATCTGGAAGCGGTGGAACTCGCCCGATGCGGGCTCGCGGCTGGCGCGCACCTCGTCCACGGTGGCGGCGCTGGGACCGCGCCACAGCATCTGCTCCAGCTCGTCCAGCGAGTCCGGATCCCCCTCGGCCACGACGGTCAGCCCGCGCTCGTCCGGGTCGTTCATGACCCAGCCCGTCAAGCCCAGGTCATCGGCTCGCGAGCGAACCCACCATCGGAACCCCACGCCCTGGACCCTGCCGCTGACGCTGGCCGTCAGGCGCTGCCTGTCGGTCATCGGCTCACGATCACTGGCCAGGCGAGCATCGCCCGCTCCATCGCCAGCCGCGGAGCGCCGTTGGCGCGCAGGCCCTCGATCACGGTTTCCAGCACTCCCATGAACTCCACCAGGGCTGCGGGATCCATTGCTGAGGCCTCGGTCGGCAGGTTTGCCAGCTGCCGGCCGGTTGCGGCCAGCTTCGCCCGGCCAGCCCGCGACACGAGCAGGTCGCGCGCCAGGGCATGCCACGCGTCGGCCACCAGCAGGGCAGCTCCCCGCTGTGCGGCGCCGGAAAGCCGGACCGGCTCCTCGTCGCCGGCCGGTTCCGAGGGCTCGGTCGGCATGCCCAGCGCAGCCGCCTGGTCCAGCAGCTCCCGAGCCGATGCGAACCGGTCGGCGCGGCCACGGCTCAGCAGGCCGAGCAGCTCGGCCTGCACGCGTCCCCGCCACTTCAGGAGCTCCGGGTTGCGGGCGTAGCCCACCGCGCGGCCCGCCAGCCCGCCCGCGATGCGTGCAAGGGCCTCTGCCTGGTCGGCCGGCAGCCGCTCACGATCTATGAGCAGCGTCTCCAAATCCGAATGGCTGATGGGCCCCACCCGCAGGGGCGTGGCCCGCGACCGAATGGTCGGCAGCAGACTGGCGAGGTCGTCTGCCACCAGCACGAACATCTGGCGCGGCGCCGGTTCCTCCAACGCTTTGAGCAGCGCGTTCTGCGCCTGCTCGTTCGCCTGGTCAGCGTGCTCGATGAGCACCACCCGCAGCTCCCCGGCGATCGGCGAAGTGGCGCTGGACAGCAGCCAGCGCCGTGCGGCGGCGACGATGCTCTCGCCAGTCGAGCGGGACTCCCGCCACGATGACGGCGATCCGGTCACCAGGTCCGGGTGCGACCGCGACCTGGCATCCCGACAGCCGCGGCATGCGTTGCAGGGTCGGCTCGCCGGATCGGCAGCCTGGCACAGCAGCAGTGCGAGCAGGTCGTCGACGAAGGCTCCCTTGCCCGCTCCGGCCGGCCCGTGCACCAGGATTGTGCGCTGCAGCCGGCCGCCGGTCGCGGCCCGCACGGCGATGGCCTGTGCCACCTCCTGTCCGACGGTCTGGAACCCCGGCTCCACGGTCGCCATGGTCATTGGTCCGAGTGTATAGGAGGCCGCGCGTCGGGCCTCGGTAAGCCTCCGCTAAGCCCCCGGTGACCGCCGTCCGTCAGCCTTCGAGGACCGATGCCCGCCGGGCTGCCGCCGGGCACGCCGAGCTGGCGGCCGGCCGGCTACCGGACCCGCCGTCGAGGGAGGCAGCCCGCGGGCGCCACGCGGTGAGTGGCATACTTCCTGCACCCGATTCCGCCCGAGCCAAGCGAGGAGGACGACATGGCCGACGAGGTCCCGACTCGAGTCCGCTCCCTGATGGAGAAGGTGCTCGAGGCAGACGTGACGGACCAGATCGCAAAGCGCGGACAGGAGCTGGCCAAGGCCGTCGGCCAGGCGACAGAGTCGGTATCACAACGCGCCGAAGTCGCCTGGAAGGACTCCGCTCCGCAGCGCCGCGATGCGGAGAAGGCGGCGCGGCGCGCCAGCCACGACGCGATGCGCTGGGGGCGCCGCACCTGGCAGAAGGACGTGCGGCCCGGGCTGCGTGACCTGTGGGGTCGGAGGACGGCCGCGATGGCGGCTGCCGGCGTGGCCATTCCCGCCGGGCGCGACATGGTTGATGACGCGGCCGTGCGTCTTGGGATCCGCAAGCGGCGCGAGGCGCGGCACTGGTCTGCCTTCTTCCTCGGCCTGCTGATCGGCGCGGCCGCCGGCGCGATCGTCGCACTGCTGACGACGCCGAAGCCGGGCCGCGAGATGCGGGACGACCTGGCGGAGCGGGCGCGCGATGCGGCTGAGCGAGCCCGCGAAGCCGCCGGCGCCGGCGAGTGGGTCCCGCTCTTCCAGCGTCCCGAGGCGCAGAACGGTGGGGAGGAACGCGCGACCGAAACGCTGCCAGAGGGTGAGCCGCGACCGGCCATCGATACCGGGCAGACCGGGACCCCCGAGCAGCCCAGCTAGTCGAGGCGCCAGCGAGGGCGCCGCGACCTGCAGGCTCCGGCTAGAGCTTCTCTAGCTGGAGGCGTTCCCGCCCTTGCTCCGCGCGGAGCGGAAGCGCTGCCAGATGCCCTGTTCGTCGGCCCCCTCGTTGGTGCCATCACCGCCCGCGGGCGCACCCGACTTCCTGGCGCGCGTGCGACGAGCCGGCTTCTCCGCTGCCGGCGCCTCGGCCGTACCCGTGTCCTTGCCCGCGGTTGCCGCGGTGCGGCTGCGTCGGGCCCGCGGCTTTGCTGCCGCCGCCTTCTCAGCAGTCGGCTCGGACTCCGCCGATCCGCTGCCCGCCGAACTGGCGTCAGGCGATGCCTTTCGCGCGCGCGAGCGACGGGCTGGCTTGGCCGCCGGCTCGTCCTCCCCTGTGGCCTCCGTGCGGGGTGCGGGCTTGCGTGTCCGTGTCCGGGCGCGCGGAGCGGTCTCGCTGGAGGAGGCCTCGTTGGCGACGTCCGCCGGCTCCCCGACGGCGGCGGAACCCAGCATTCCCAGCTCGGCCAGGGTTGCCTCGTCGGCTTCCTCGAAGCCGTACTCGCGCTCTTCGCCGGAATCGTCGGTCAGCGGGCCGATGCCGGCCAGCTCGTCGATCTGGGAGATGTCGTCGACTTCGGTCCAGCCGATCTCCGCCGGCTCAACCGACGCGTGCTCCGCGGATCCCTCACCCGCGACGTCGGCCCCGTTCCCAACATGACCTCCCCGGCCGCGTCCCCGACCGCCGCGTCGCCGCCGGCGGCGCCGCGCGCCGTCACCGTTCGCCTGCTCGTCGGGTGCGACCGCGGTCGTGGCGGCCGGCTCTGATGTCTCATCGGCGGGCGTGGCGGTGGCGCCGCGCCGGCCCCGACCACCGCTGGAACGGCCGGCCGGCCGGCCGTTCTTGCCCTCGCGCAGCGCGGCCAGCGCTGCGGCTGCGACGGAGGGGGATGCCTCACGGAAGGCGAACGCGGGCTCGACCTCCTTGGCCGGCATCTCGGGCGCGCTCATGCCCTTGGCGGCCGCAACCTCGCCCTTCTTGCCGCGCCCGATGCTGGCGATCTTCATGATGTCGATGAACTCATCCGCCACGGCGATCAGGTCGGATGAGGTGTTGGGCCGGAAGCTGATGACCTCGCAACGGACCCCGTTCTCCTGCAGGGCGCGGATCGCGGCGGCGAAGTCGCCGTCGCCCGACACCACCACGGCAATGTCCATGCGGTTCGCCAGCCGGAACATGTCGACGACCAGCTCGATGTCCAGGTTGGCCTTGACGCGCCCGTCACCGAACTTGCGGATGTCCTTGTGGACGACCTTGTAGCCGTTCTTGTTCAGGAAGTCGATGAACTTGCGCTGGTTCTCGTTCTCGGGGTCGAGGCCCGAGTATGCGTAGGCGCGAATGAGGTCGCGCCCCTTGGTTGCGGCCTTGAGCAGGGCGACGTAATCGACGTCGACCTCCTGCCCGCGGGCCGAGTAGTAAAGGTTGGCAACGTCAACGAAGACGGCCACGTTCTTGCTCACGGTCGAGCTCTTCTCCTGTTCGTGTAAGTGATACGGCTGCGTCGCCCAGCGTCCCGGCCGTGGCGCGCCCTGATCGGCCTAAAGGTCGGAACCTCAGCCGATGGCGCGGCTCAACAGCGCTCCTCGCCGCTCGAAGCCGGAGCCTTTCAGCAGCCCCGACTCGGCGGCCGCGAGGGGATCGGTGACCTCCACGCGAGCACAGCCCTTATTCCTGGCCGATGAGATGAGCTGCTCGAGGATCGAGCGGCCGATCTCCGACCGACCAGTGGCGTCTTCCGCCGTCGCGCGCGTCGCTCGCCCCGGCTTGCCCTCCAGGCCCAGCTCGTCGATCACGCCGACGAAGGCTCCGGAACGAACCGTGGGACGAATCGAGAGAACTCCGACTCCGATCACCCTGCGCTCCTCCTCCACCACCAGGACGGTGGCCGAGGGAAGGAACAGGAGGCTTCGGAACCTATCCGCGTTGCCGCGCTGCTCCGCCGGTCCATCGTCATCGCGCGTCAGGAGACGCATTGCGCTGTCGACGTCGGTGAGGCGGGCGCTGCGGACGTGAAACTCCACGGAGGCCTCTCGGGAGCGGTGCGCAGCGCGATTGCTGCGAGACGTACCCGGCGCAGTGTAGCACGACTGGCTTGCTCGCCCGTCGCTCGCCCGGGCGCAGGGGAAACCGCCGCCGTACCTACGGCGGAGAGCCGGATTGCAAAGCCTTGCACCCGGCGCAGGGGCGCCCTTATGATGCGCCCCACCTTTCAGGGCAGCGTGCTCGCGCGCCCCCGAGCATTTGGAGGAGACCCGCATGCAGAAACACTTGCGAGAGATTGGCGTTCTCGCGGTCATGCTGCTCGCCGTAGCCGCTTGCACCCCGACTGGTGGTGCTTCTACGTCGGCCGGCGCCAGCGCCAGCGGAGGTGGCGCGGCAGCAGCCTGTGCGGCCGACAAGTTCGGCTGCGTCACGGTGGAGTCCGGCGCGCCCATCGTTCTGGGCACATCGCTCGTGATCTCCGGAGCGAACAGCTCCCTGGGCCTTGACAGCCAGTACGGCGCACAGGTCGCACTCAATCTTCGTGGCCAGGTTCTTGGGCACGATGTCGAGCTCGACAACCAGGACGACGGCTGCAGCGCCGACGGCGGCACGGCATCGGCCAACCTGCTGAAGAGCAAGCCCGAGATCGTGGCAGTCTTGGGAACGAGCTGCTCGAGCGCCGGCGAGCCTGCCTCGCAGATCTTGAGCGAGGCCGGCATCCTGACGGTTTCGCCGTCCAACACGGCTCCGTCGCTGACCGATCCGGCCACCCACCAGCCGTTCTATGCCCGCACCGCACACAACGACAAGATCCAGGGCGCTGCAATGGCGCAGTTCGCCTGCGAGGTGCTCAAGGTCAAGAGCGCGGCGACCATCCACGATGGCAGCCCGTACGCCCAGCAGCTCCAGCAGGTCTTTGCCGACAACTTCAAGTCCGAGTGCGGCGGCAAGATCACCGATCAGGAAGCCATCACGGTTGGGCAGACCGACTTCAGCAGCGTGCTGTCCAGCATCGCCACCAGCAATGACGGCGCTGCACCGGACTTCCTGTACTACCCGATCTTCATCGCCGAAGGTGCGCTGATCACCCAGCAGGCGGCACAGAACTCCGCTCTCGACAAGACGATCCGGGCAGGTGCCGACGGCATCTTCAGCCCTGACTTCGTCAGCGCCGCGGGCGATGGCGCGGAGGGGATGTACTTCTCCGGCCCCGACCTGGCGTTCTCCGGCAACTTCTACGAGGACACGTTCCTGCCCGAGTACCAGAAGGTCTCCGGCGAGGACGAGCCGACCGCACCGTTCCACGCGCATGCGTTCGACGCGATCAACATGATCCTCGACGCGGTCGAGAAGGTCGCGATCGACGAGAACGGCACGCTCTCCATCCCGCGCACCGCGCTGCGCGATGCCTTCTTCGCCACCTCTGGCTACAAGGGCATCACCGGCACCCTGACGTGCGATGAGAACGGCGACTGCGCCGACGCCAAGATCTCCGTCTCCCAGCTGAAGAACGGCAAGTACGTTCGCATCTGGCCGTAGGGATCAACCACCCCGACCGTTGAAAACCCGGTGCGGGTGGGCCGTCAAGGCTCACCCGCACCGTTTTTCGCCCAACCCCACATCCTCAGACCCGCGTAGTTGAGGACCGAGCATGGGGCCCCTCCGTTTGCCTCAGCGGATCAAGTTCAGCACCGTCGTGCTGACGCTGCTGGCCATCGCGGTGGCGACCATCGTCATCGTCGGCGCCGTGCTCACCATCGGCAAGGGCCGCTACTCGCTCGACGTCTGGGAAGGATTCATCGTCTCCGGCCTGGCGCTGGGTGCCGTCTACGCCCTGCTGGCCATCGGCTACACGCTGGTCTACGGCATTCTGTTCATGATCAACTTCGCCCACGGCGAGGTGTTCATGGCCGGCGCCTTCACCGCCGTCTTCGCCGCGCAGGCACTGGCTGACGAAGGGCTCGTCAAGGCCAATCCGGTGCTGGCGTTCAGCATCGTGCTCATCATCTCGATGGTCACCTCCATGATCGTGGCCATCCTCCTGGAGCGGCTCGCCTACCGGCCGCTGCGTGGCGCTCCCCGCCTGGTTCCGCTCATCACCGCCATCGGCGCGTCGCTGGTCCTGCAGTACACATTCCGCGGCCTCTACGGGGCAGGCGTCAAGGCCTACCCCACCTTCCCGATCTTCGCTGGCAACCTCGACCTGCTGGGCGTCAAGATCTCGGTCGCCAAGGCGGTCGTCATGGTGTCGGCCGTGGTGCTGATGCTGGCCCTCTACCTGTTCGTTGAGCGCACGCGTACCGGTCGCGCCATGCGCGCTGTCAGCGAGAGCAAGGACGTGGCGGCCATGATGGGCATCAATGTCGACCGCGTGATCGTCTTCACCTTCGCCATCGGCGGCCTGCTGGCTGGGGCCGCGGGCATTCTCTACACGCTCATCTTCAACCAGGTCAGCTACTCGATGGGCTTCCTGCCCGGCATCAAGGCCTTCACGGCGGCGGTGCTGGGCGGCATCGGCAACATCGTGGGCGCCATGTTGGGCGGCCTGGTGCTGGGCCTGCTGGAAGCGGTGGCTCCGTACCTGGTGCTGGAGGGCTATGGCATCCCCAGCGCCAACCAGCTGAAGGACGTAATCGCCTTCAGCGTGCTCGTGCTGGTGCTCATCTACCGCCCGACCGGCTTCCTGGGCCGTAAGGAGAACACCTGATGCTGCCCTTCCTGCGGCGCGCGGTGATCTCGGGCCTGGTGGCCGGGCTGGCCGTGGCACACCTGTCGCTGGTGGGCCTGGTGGTCAAGCTGGACGACCGCGACCTCATCAGCGGCCTGCTGTCGCTGGGCGTGATGATCCCGATCATCGCCGCCTACGCGGGCGGGTTCCTGGCGGCGGGGCCGCTGCGCCGCATGGAGGCGATCGTCCCCTCCCAGGCGACGGCGGTCCTGTCGGGCGCCGTCAGCGGCCTGTTCACCGGCCTGCTGGTCGCCTTCATGATCTGGCTGATCGCGACGGTCAACGTCCACGGCGTGCTCGTCAACGCATCGCCGCCGCTCATCAAGGTGCTGCATCTGGGCCTGGATGCAGTCGCCGGCAGCCTGGCGCTGATCGGCGGTGGGGCGGCGCTCGGCCTCGCCGGCGCGCTCACCCGGGTCATGCCCTCGGGCCTGCGCCGGGGCGTGCTCACCGGTCTGGTCGCCGTCACGGGCCTGGCGCTGATGCAGACCTTCGTGGGGCAGATCCTCACCGGCCTGGGGTTGAAGGCAGTCAACAGCTTCCTGTATGCCCGCGATGGGATGAAGGAGCTGGGCGCGCTGGTGGCGCTGGTCGCGTTCGGCGTCGGCGGCTGGGCGTGGACGGAGCGCAAGGATGCGGTGCGCAGTCGCATCCGGGAGATGCCCACGGCGCAGCGGCGGTCCCTGCGGCTGGCGTGGCTGGCGGTCGTGCTGGTGATCGTGATCACGCCGCCGCTGTACGCCGGCTCGTTCCTCAACCAGGCACTGGACCTCATCGGCCTCTACATCCTGCTGGGACTGGGCCTGAACATCGTGGTCGGCTTCGCCGGCCTGCTGGACCTCGGCTACGTAGCCTTCTACGCGGTCGGCGCCTACGCCACCGCAGTGCTCACCTCGCCGGCCTCGCCGTTCTTCGCGCCGCATATCGACTTCTGGGTCGCGGTGCCGATCGTGATGGCCGTCACCGCGCTCATCGGCCTGACCATCGGCGCGCCGGTGCTACGCCTGCGCGGCGAC
This sequence comes from Candidatus Limnocylindria bacterium, assembly GCA_036265975.1. Taxonomy (GTDB): domain Bacteria; phylum Chloroflexota; class Limnocylindria; order QHBO01; family QHBO01; genus DASSCW01. The sequence goes on along the minus strand of DATAOD010000121.1, from coordinate 5,135 downwards.
TACCTGGCCATCGTGACGCTGGGCTTCGGCGAAATCGCCCGCATCATCTTCCTGTCCGACTGGATGACGCCCTATGTCGGCGGCGCCCAGGGCATCCTGCAGATCCCGGCGCCGCAGTTCTTCGGGATCTCGCTGCGACAGCCGGAGAAGCTCTACTACCCCATCCTGGCCGCGTGCATCCTGGCCGCCATCGCGGCCATCTCGCTCGCCCGCTCGAGAGTGGGGCGCGCCTGGACGGCCATGCGCGAGGACGAATCGGTTGCCGAGGCCAGCGGCGTGAACACGACCAAGTACAAGCTCCTGGCGTTCTCGCTGGGTGCAACCTTCGGCGGGCTGGCCGGGGCGCTGTACGCGGTCCGGATCGGCAGCGTCTTCCCCCAGGACCTGAACATCGTCGTGTCGATCAATGCGCTGGCCCTGATCATCCTGGGCGGCATTGGCTCCATTCCGGGCGTGGTCATCGGCGCGATCGTGCTGGTCGGCCTGCCGGAGGTGCTGCGCGAGTTCAGCGAGTATCGGCTGCTGATCTACGGCATCGTGCTGGTGGCCATGATGCTGCTGCGGCCGGAAGGCCTTCTGCCCAACCGCAGCCGGCGTGCCGAGCTGCACGAGGGCGAGGACGAAGGCGAGGGCGAGGAAGAGGCCTGGGGCAAGGAGGCCGGCGCCGAGACCCCGGAGCCCATGATCTCGTGACCGAGCAGACCCCCACCACCCAGGCGATGGTCCCGGCTGAGCCGATGGCTCCCACGGACGACGCCGTGCTGCGTGCCACGAAGGTCACCATGCGCTTTGGCGGCCTGGTCGCCAACCGAGACGTGGACTTCGTCATCCCGCGGCGTTCGATCGTGTCGCTGATCGGCCCCAACGGTGCCGGGAAGACCACCTTCTTCAACCAGATGACCGGCATGCTGTCGCCCACCTCGGGCGACATCGAGCTGGACGGCACCTCCATCGTGGGGCGCTCGCCGCACGAGATCGTGGAGCTGGGCATCGGCCGCACCTTCCAGAACATCCGGCTCTTCAACGAGATGTCGGTGCTGGCCAACGTGATGGTCGGTCGCCACGTGCGCATGAGCGCCTCGTGGGTCGGCTCCCTGCTGCGGCTGCCTGCCGTGCGTCGGGAGGAGGAGGCGACCACCCAGCGGGCGCGCGAGCTCCTGGACCTTGTGGGGCTCAAGCGGGCGTACGAGGGCGAGTGGGCGCGCAATCTGCCGTATGGCGACCAGCGGCGCCTGGAGATCGCGCGGGCCCTGGCCAGCGACCCCAAGCTGCTGCTGCTGGACGAGCCCACCGCCGGCATGAACCCTGGCGAGACGGCGCAGATGACGAAGCTGATCAGCCGCCTTCGCGACCAGCTCAACGTGTCGGTGCTGCTGATCGAGCACGACATGAAGGTCGTCATGGGGGTCAGCGAGCGCATCACCGTCCTGGACTACGGCGAGAAGATCGCGGAGGGCACGCCGGAGGAGATCCGCGCCAACCCCCGTGTCATCGAGGCGTACCTGGGCAAGCAGGCGACGGCGTCATGACCGCCGAACCGAAGTCGGAGCCGATGGGCGAGGCCGCCCCCGCGCCCGCGCCGGCGGCAGACAGGGTCCTGGACCTCGACGCTCTGCAGGTCTTCTACGGCAACATCGAGGCGCTCAAGGGCATGTCGATGTACGTGATGCGCGGCGAGATCGTGAGCCTCATCGGCTCCAACGGCGCCGGCAAGAGCACGACCCTGCGCACCATCTCCGGCATCCTCCGCCCGCGCACCGGCACCATCCGCCTGTCCGGCCGCGAGATCCAGCAGACGCCGCCGCATGAGATCGTGAAGATGGGAATCGCCCACTCCCCGGAGGGGAGGCGCGTGTTCGCGCGGATGAGCGTCCAGGAGAACCTGCAGATGGGCGCCTTCGCGCGGGTGGGCGAGAAGATCGACGACGACATGGCGCGGGTCTACGAGCTCTTCCCCCGCCTGCGCGAGCGGCGCTCCCAGAAGGCCGGGACACTGTCCGGCGGCGAGCAGCAGATGCTGGCCATGGGCCGATCCCTCATGGCACGGCCCAAGGTGCTGCTGCTGGACGAGCCATCAATGGGCCTCTCTCCGATCCTGACAGAGCAGATCTTCTCGATCATCACCGAGATCAACGGCCAGGGCACGACTGTGCTGCTGGTGGAGCAGAACGCACTGATGGCGCTGAACGTGGCCGATCGCGGCTACGTGCTGCAGACCGGGCGCATCCTGCTGCACGACACTGCCGCCAACCTGGCGGCCAACCCGCAGGTCCGGCAGGCCTACCTGGGCGAGATCTAGCTCGCCCGCTACCGGCAGGGAACCGCGCCGCTCCAGACGGGCTCGTCCGGGTCCCGCTCGATGAACCAGGCGACGGTGCAGCTCGCGCCGAAACCGAACAGCGAGCGGTCGAAGGTCACACGGCGCAGGTCCTTGCGCTCGAACGTGTGCGGGGCAGGGTCATCGGCCAGCACCTGGTCGCCCCACCTGCCGCAGTCCGAGGCCGATACGCCGGTCGCGGCCGTGCACCACACGCTGACCCTGGCATTCACCGAGGACCCGGCAGTCACCGGCGGACGCAGCGCCAGCCATCCGAACGCGGCCAACGCGACCACGATGACAACTGCCGCGATGATGAGCGCCAGGCGCATCGTCTGCGCCCTCACTCGGCCCGTGGCCGGCGGTCCGGCCTTTCGCCATGATTAGCGGGCCGGCGCCGCGGAAGCGATCGGCTGGGACACATCATCGCGCGGAGGGTACGCTCATCGGAGCCTTGGAAACGGTGCGGAAACAGCCACGCTGGGTGCTCGCCGTGCTCGGCTTGGGCATCGGCGTGCTGGTCCTGTCGCTCGTGCCGGGCTGGCTGCTGCACAACCGCGTGGTGGGCGGAGAGGGCTACCGCACCCTTGCCCTGGCGCTGAACGCGTGGCAGCTCAAGTCGGTGCCTGTCCTGAGCGTTGCAGCACTGACCGCCGGCCTCGCCGGGATCGCGGCCCTCTGGAGCACGTCCCGGCGCTGGCTGCCGCTGCTGGTGGCGGTCCCGCTGGGCCTGGCCGCCGCCGGCCTGCTCCCGCTGAGCCATTCCGCCCACGTGACCAGCGTTGAGGTGACGCCAGGCTGGGCCCTGCTGCTGGCAGTGGTCGCACTGGCCGCCATGATGGTCCTGGTCGTGCGCGACACGCAGCCGACACGCACGGTGCTTGTTGCCACGGTTGCGGCGTTCCTCGTGGTGGGCATCGGCGCCGCCGTTGGGCGGCTCGTCCAGCTGCAGGTGCAGGAGGCCGTGGGCACGCACTGGTCGCCGGGCACGTACGCGCGCCAGGCGGGCGGCCAGGCGCAGGAGCTCAGGCTCACGCAGTCCAGCTATGCCTCCGGCGACTGGGCCGGAATGCTGGAGGCCGCGGGCACCAGCATCATCCTCACCGACGACCCGGCATGCCCGCAGGCGCGCGGCTACTACCACGTGCGCGGTGCCGGGGGTGACGCGATCCTGGTGGAGAAGGTGATCGACATCTGCGCAGATGGCGCGCGCTCGAAGTCGCTGGAGGGCGTCTGGACGCGGGCCGCTGTCGCCAGCACGTCGCCGTGAGCAGCGATCCGGAGCGGCCCTCTGCACCAGGCCCGCGGCGTCCCAACCGGCCGCCGTCGTCCTATCGTCCGGACCTGCGGCCGATGCTGATCCTGGCGGGCATGCTGCTGCTGGTGGTCATCGGCTGGATCATCCTGAGCCCCATGATCCTGCCGCCAGCGGTGCGCTAGGCAGGCCGCCGCACGCCGAAGCCTGTCCCGGCGCCGTACAGCAGCAGTGCCACGCCCACGGTCGCGGCCGCAATGCCCGGTGAGCGCTGCGGTAGCGGCATGTAGCCGAGCGACCACAGCTCCCAGATCCGATAGCCAAGGGCGCCGCCCGCCGCCAACCCGAGCACGAGGTAAGCCCACGGCGTGTCCAGCACGAATCCCCAGCGGCCGCGGATATAGCCGATGTCCAGCAGCACCAGGCTGCCGATCGCCGCGGCGAAGATGACCATGCCGGGCCCTTCCAGTCCGATGCCCATCGACCCAGGAAGGGGGATGCCGTCCACGACCTCGCCGCCGGCCCGCCACCAGGGCAGGAAGCCGGCCACGATCATCAGCAGGCTGCCCAGCAGGATCGGGACGCGAAAGCGGCGCTGGCCGTCGGCCACCGCGGGTCAGCCCTCCGGGGTGGCGGCGCCGTAGACCGACGGGCGCAGCACGCCGATGTACGGCAGGTTGCGATAGCGCTCGTCGTAGTCCAGCCCATAGCCGATGACGAACCGGTCGGGGATCGTGAAGCCGCGATAATCGATCTGGATGTCCGCCAGGCGACGAGCCGGCTTGTCCAGCAGGCAGCAGATCGTGACCGAGGACGGATTCCGGTCGCGCAGGTACTTGAGCAGGTAGTTGAGCGTCAGCCCCGTGTCGATGATGTCCTCCACCACGACCACGTCGCGCCCGGTGATCGGCCCGGAGAGGTCCTTCAGGATGCGGACCTGGCCGCTGGACTCCGTCGAGGCGCCATAGCTGGAGAGCTCCATCAGGTCCACGCTGAGCGGCACCGGCGTGGCTCGGATGAGGTCGGCCAGGAAGATGATCGAGCCTTTGAGGACGCTGACCAGCACCGGGAAGCGGCCGGCGTAGTCGGCCGCCAGCTGATGCCCCAGCTCCACGACGCGCTCCTGTATCTGCTCCCCGCTGAGCAGGATCTCCTGCACGTCGTCATCCATGCTCGCGGGCTGCGTCAGCGTCGCGTTGGGTGCGTCCATGGGTCGGTGTTCAGTCCTCTCCGCCATCGGCTTCGTTCAGGGGTCCGTTACCGTTCATGGCGGCGACATCGGCCAAGAAGTCCAGGCGCCCGTACTTCACCATCAGGGCCTTGAAGTCACGCGCGTAGAACAGCTTCACCCTCACTTCCGGGTAGAGCTGGCGCAGCCACCGCATCTTGCGGTTCTTGCGCCGCACCAATGACTGCTTGAGCGTCGTCAGCTCCAGGTAGAGGTCGACCTCGGGCAAATAGAAGTCCGGCGAGAACGACTCGACGACCGCGCCTGCGGCGTTCCAGGAGATGGGGAAGGTGTCGGGTTCGTAGCGCCATTCGACGTCGTAAAAGTCGAGGATC
>DATAOD010000120.1:0-3096 GCA_036265975.1 Candidatus Limnocylindria bacterium | reverse complement strand
CACCAGATCGGCGAGCAGCAGAAGCAGGTCCTGCGCGAGTTCGTGGCCAATGCGGAGGACGTGCTGGCCAAGACGGGCGACCTTCTGCTGTTGGACGAGACGGATGACGTCCTGCTGCTGCGCTCCGACGGGCGCTTCGAGACGAGCCTGGACCTCGCCGACCTGCCGGCCGGTTCGGCGCTGGGCATCGAGGCGCGGCGCGGTGGCCTGACCGTGACCGAGCCACGTGTGGTCGCCGACTTCTACGATCCCGCCGACGTGCTGCAGTGGGTGACCGACGCGCTGTCCGAGCGCTTCCCGGCGGTCGACTTCTCGGCGGTCTACGAATAGGACGATGACGCAGCCGGCCACGAGGCTCGCCGATCCCTCCGGTGCGAGCATCGAGGACATCTTCGCCGCGGCCGGGGCGTTGCGCACCGGGCATTTCCTCCTCAAGTCCGGCCGCCATTCGGCTCGCTACCTGGAGAAGTTCGCCGTCCTGCAGCACCCATCGCTGGCGGTGGAGATCGGCCGCCGCCTGGCCGATGGGCTGGCCCCGTACCGGCCAAGCCTGGTGGCGGGGCCCACGACCGGTGGCGTCCTGCTGGCCTTCGAGACCGCGCGGCAGCTGGAGAGCCGCCTGGGCCACGGCGTGCGCGGCATCTTCGCCGAACCGGTCGACGGCGGCCGTGCGCTGCGACGTGGCTGGCCGATCAGCGCTGACGACCGCATCGTGGTGGTGGATGACATCCTGACCACCGGCGCATCACTGGTCGAGACGATCGAGGCGGTCAGGGTGGCAGGCGGCACACCGCTGGCGGCGGCGGTGATCCTCGACCGCTCGACGCGGGACGTGGAGCTGGGCCTCCCGTTCGTTTCGCTGGGGCGGATCGAGATCGAGAGCTGGGACGCCGGCTCCTGCCCGCGCTGCGCGGAGGGGAGCCGTCCGGAGAAGCCGGGCTCGAGCTAGTCCGCCGTCCGCGTCTGCGCCAGGTACACGACGGTTCGGTAGTAGCGTGGCACCTCCCCGCCGAATTCCTCCGCCGCCAGCCGCCGGATGGCGGCGAATAGCTGCCGGCGCTTGCCGGCGTCGAGGGTGCGGTGGTCCGAATACGTGTCGAGCAGGCCCACATACGCATCGGGCTGGAAGTCGAGGCGCCACGCGAAGACCTGGCGCTCCGCGGTCAGGAACCGGCCGCTGTCCAGGATCTGCCGGCGCACATCGGGCAGGCGCGATGGATTCCATCCGCGGCGCCGTACCAGCTCGGGCGCGTATCGGCGGTAGAGCGGGTCGGTTGCGTCCCAGAAGCGGCGTGCGCGCGTACCCTTGCGCCCCGGTCGCGGATGGTTCGCCAGCAGCGCGAGCCAGCCGCCGTGGCGCAGCGCATGCCACGCGCGCTGGTAGGCGAGCGCCGGGTCGATCCAATGCCAAGAGCTGGCGGCCAGCAGCAGGTCGAAGGCATGCGGTCGCGGTGGCTGCCACTCCTCGAAGTCGGCCTGCACAATGCGCACGCCGCGATGACCGGCCAGGTTGCGGCGCGCCTCGGCGGCAAGCTGCTCGCCCAGCTCGACCGCCACGATGCGGTAGCCGCGCTCGGCCAGCGGTAGCGTGGCCAGGCCCGGACCCGGTCCAACCTCCAGGACGTCGGCCGGCGGTGGGACGCGCTCGGCCACCAGGTCGAAGGCCGCTTCCGGATATGGCGGACGGGCGGCCAGGTAGCGGCCGGCAACAGCATCGAAGGAGCGCCTGCGACGCTCCTGCTGGTCCTCGCTCATCCCTCGTCCCGGGGCTCGGGCTCCTGCCAGTTCACCTGCGTGATACGCGCCGGCGGCCACTCCCCGTCGGGTGGGACCACGCCATCCTCCGCCTCGAGCGGAATGCCGATGGGCGCGACCAGGTAGCGGCCGGCCAGGCGCCGCGCCTCCGGGTCCAGGGCGAAGCCCGCTTTGGCGCGATGGAAGGTGACGGTCACGTCTGCCTCCACCACCGGCGTGGCGTGGCTGCCATCAGTGATGTCCACGCCCGTGGGAGCGTCCACTGCCAGGACGCTGCAGGGCCGGCCGGCGGCGCGGGCATGGGTTCGGATGCCGTTCAACAAGTCCACGGCCGTGGAAACGGGCTCGCGCGGGGGCCCGGTTGCGCCCGTGCCCAGCAGCGCGTCGACCAGCAGCGTCGCCGGCGAGAGGCGCGGCCGCAGCTGGAGGAGCAGCTCCGGGCTGGGAGCCACGTACAGCTCCAGCGAACCGGCGGATGCCATAGCCTGCAGGATCGTCCAGTTGTGCCCGGTGGCCTGCCCGCCGCCGATCTTCGATGCGTCGCCGACCAGCACCGCCACCACCCGTCGGCCCGCTGCCGCCAGGCGGCGCGAGGCCACGAAACCATCGCCACCATTGTTGCCCGGGCCGCACAGCACCACGGTCAAGGGCGCATCAGAGAGCGGGCCGCCGGGCCCTTGCATCGGCTCCGCCAGGCGAGCCAGCTCGGCCAGGGCGACCTCGGTCACCGCCGCCCCGGCAGCCTCCATCAACGCGTCCTGCGAGAGGCCCAGGCCCTGCGCCGCCTGGTCGATATCGGCCATCTCCGTCCCGCCGATGAGGACCGCCACCGAGCGCACCGGCCGAGCGGCCGGATCGGTCACGGCAGGGTCTTGAGGTAGTCGACGATCGTGCCGATCTCCTCTGCCGACAGCTGCTGGCCGAACTGCGGCATGCCCTTGCGGTCGATGTCCTTGACCGCCGGATCGGTGCCGTCGATCCACAGGTTCAGCCAGTTGTCGGGGTGGTCGGTGGCCAGCTGCTTCAGGTCGGCGGTGACCGGGCCTTCGGCCACGCCGTGCAGATTTGGCCCGACGCCACCGGTCAGGTCGGCGCCATGGCAGGCGGTGCACGGCGGCTGTGCCTTGTTGATGACCTGGCGCGCCTGCTGGGCAACGTCCGGCGCCGCCGAGCCGGAGCCCGACGCAGCGGCCAGGATCGGCGGGTTGGTGCCCGACAGGTTGCCGGCAAGGTACACGCCTCCCACCAGGAAGACGAGCACGGTGAGCCCGATGGCCCAGCCGGGAATGGTGCGGGAGCCGACCTCGATGGGGGTACGGACGGTCATCGGCTCAGTCCGCC
>DATAOD010000119.1:0-5402 GCA_036265975.1 Candidatus Limnocylindria bacterium | reverse complement strand
CGTTGCCACGTGGGGTTCCTCCTCATGCATGGGCTCAAGCATGTCGCCGATACCTGACAGGAATTGGCAGGAATCGGCTCCCAGGCTGCTAGCGCCCCCGCGATAGAACCTGGAGTGCTCAGGATGACGGATTCTGCCTGGAATCGGCCGAATCAGGTCTACGAGTTCTATCCGTGGCCGAAACGACCCGTTTTGGTTGATCCTGAGAACTCAGAGTTCTACGACCGGTCCATGATGCTATCCCATGGGATCGGAGCTCCTCCGCGCGGCGGTAATCGGGAGCGGCTTCGTCGGGCCGTTCCACGTCGACGCCGTGCGGCGCGGCGGCATCGGCGAGGTGGTGATCGTCGCCGGCTCGAACAGGGAGCGGACCGCCGCCAAGGCCGCGGGGCTGGGCGTCCGGGGCACCACCAACCTGGACGACATATTCGACGACGCTACTATCGACGTCGTGCACGTCTGCACGCCGAACTGGTCGCACGTCGAGCTGGCGACCCGGGCGCTGCAGGCTGGCAAGCACGTGATCGTGGAGAAGCCGCTGGCGCTCACGTTGGAGGATGCGCGCGGCCTCGCCGACCTGGCCCGGCAGAAGCAGCTCCACGGCCTGGTGGCCTTCACCTACCGCGGCTATCCCATGGTGCGCAGAGCGCGCCAGCTGGTTGCCGATGGCGAGCTCGGCGGTCTGCGCCTGGTCCATGGGCACTACCTGCAGGACTGGCTGAGCCAGGAGACCGATTACAACTGGCGCCTGGAGCCGCGCGCCGGCGCCTCGCGGGCCGTGGCCGACGTCGGCTCGCACTGGTTCGACACCGCGCAGTACATCACCGGCAGCCGAATCACGACCGTGCTCGCCGACCTCGCGACCTTCCTGCCCGTCCGGCAGCGGCCGCTGCAGGAGACCGAGGCGTTCGTCGAGGCGACGGGGGTGCGGGAGGCAGTCGAGATCGGCTCGGAGGACGCGGCGACCATCCTGGTGCGCTTCGAGGACGGTGCGCGGGGCGCCGCAGTGCTCAGCCAGGTCAGCCCGGGGCGCAAGAACGCCTTCGGGCTGGAGATCGCGGGCTCGGACGCGTCGCTGGCATGGGAGCAGGAGCGCCCGGAGTCACTCTGGATCGGGACGCGGGACGAGTCGCGCGGCCTCGTGCGGCAGCCGGCGCCGGTGCGCCACGGGCTCCAGTCGCTGCCGTCAGGTCATCCGGAGGGCTGGGCGGAGGCGATGCGCGACCTGCTGCGTGACTTTTACGGCGCCATCGTTGACGGCCTGCCGCCGGCCGAGGCGGCAGAAGCGGGCATCTATCCCACGCTGGACGACGGCGCGCGGGCCGTCGCCCTGGTGGAGGCAGTCATGGAAAGCGCTCGCACGGATGCGTGGGCCACTTCGGCCTAGGGGCTAGGCGGCGGCCGGGACCGTGCTGAGCACCTCGCGCAGCTTGGCGGCGAACGCCTCCGGCTGACCGCCCCAGCCGAACTCGCCACCCAGGAAGCCGCCGTGATGGCTGGGGAAGACGACCGGATCGGTGCCCAGCTCCTTGGCCACTGCGTAGGCGCCTCGGCTCGCCATGGTGCCCTGCGATTCCTCGCCGGCAGCCAGGATGATCCGGGTCGGCGCGGCCCGCAGCGCCCCGAAGTCCGGCTGGAAGTGCGTGGTGTTGATGATGTTCTGGTAGAGCATCACGTCGTTCCGCTTGCCGTCGTCCTCGGCCGGCAGGCCGAACTGCGCCGGGTCGGGCGCCGGCTGCTGGGCGATGTCGCTGGGGAACTCACCCTGGTGGCCGGTGATCGCCATGAAGTGCGCCATGCCCGTTCCGAAGCCGCCGCGCTGGTAGCTATCGCTGATGGCACGCACGGCCGCCTTGGCGTTCTGGGCATCGGGCAGGATGGCCGCCAGCGGCGGCTCGTGTGCGATCAGGATTCGCACGTCGTTCGGGTGGGCCGCCACCAGGGCCAGCGCGTTGACCGCGCCCCCGCTGCTGGCGAAGAGGTCCACCGGACCGCCCACCGCCTGGATGACCCGATGAATGTCATCGGCATGCTGTCCAGGGTCGGATTCGGTGCTCGGATCGCCCTTGGTGCTGCGTTCGGCGCCGCGTGGGTCATAGGTCACGATCGTCCGATCGCTGAACAGGCCGGCCAGCGTGCCGAAGCCGGAGGCCCCCATGGGCGAGCCGATGAGCATCAAGGGCGGCTCGCTGCTCGTCTCGTTGCGCCGCACGTCGTAGGTGATCGTCGCGCCGGGCGCGTCCAGGGTCTTTGTCGTCATGTCAGCCATTGGGGTGCCTCATATCGCTTCAGTTGGAAGAATTGCGCGCAGGTTCCATGAGTGTGCCGCCGCCAGTGGCAGGCGAACGACAGTGCCCGGGGTTTCTCGTTCCTTCACGTACCGTCGGCCGGCCTCATCTCCGAGGTATCGCCTCGAGATGTGGAGTCGTGCGTCATCGACCCCGACCTGGCTCAATGCAGCACGGTCCTCGATTCGGACTCCGCGGAAGGGCGGGGTGATCTCGAACGCCATGAAAACGCACCGTGCGTCGGCGTGCAGGCGCTTCAGCTTGGGATCGCCATTTGCGATCACCAGTTGCACCGACTCGCGATCAGCCGCGAACCACACGGGCGAGGTGAGCGCCGTCCCATCGGCTCGATAGACGATGAGCACGGCAGCGGACGGCGCGGCGAGCACGGCTTCGGTGTCTTCGAGCTCCACGCCGCGCTACCGATCCAGGGTATCGATGCCGGGCACCTCGCCGAATTCGGCGCGGCCCGCGGGTCGGTAGACGGAGATCTCCACGCCGGAGCCCGTCGTCCGGGAGCGATCCAAGGCCAGGCCCGTCGCGGGGCCATTGTCCGGGAAGAGCCGGCGCCCGGCGCCCACGATCACGGGGAAGACCATCAGGTTCAGGCGGTCAACCAGGTCGTTCTGGAGCAGGAATCGGACGAGCTCGCCCGACCCGTGGACCTGGAGCTCGCGTCCTGCGCGCTCCTTGACCTTGCGGATCTCGGCAGCGATATCGCCGGAGAGAACCGTGGTATTCGCCCAGTCCGGATTCGTGAGGTTGTTCGACACCACGTACTTCGGCAGCGAGTTCAGCCGGGTGGCCACCGGATCGTTCGGGTCAGTGACCTGGGGCCAGAAGCTGTTGAAGATGTCGTAGGTCGTGCGGCCCAGCAGGAACGCGTCGGCCTGGTCGAAGACCTGGGCGATGAAGTGCCCGGCGGCCTCGTCGAAGTGGGGCACCAGCCATCCGCCGCGGTCGAAACCGCCGCGGGTGTCCTCGGTTGGGCCGCCTGGGCCCTGGTAGACCCCGTCGACCGAGAGGAAGGTCGTGACAGTCAGCTGCATTCGTGCTCCTCAGTGTCCGCGAACAACGTAGCGGAGATGCGTGACGCGGGCTCCGGGAATGATGTCCGGGCCGTCAAGCTCGACCGGCTCGCCGCTCAGCGTTTCGAAGTACGGCGTGCCGCCGCCCAGCACGACCGGCACGAGATCCAGGTAGACCTCGTCCAGCAGTCCCAGCTCCAGGCACTGGCTGGCGATCTTGCCCGCGTTGACGCCCACGTTCCTGTCACCGGCGATCTGGCGGGCGCGCTCGATGGCCGCGGCCACGCCATCGGTCACGAAGGTGAATGGGGCCTCCGGGTGAGCGCGGACCCAGTCCTCCGGCACGGAATGGGTCACGACCACGACCGGGCGGTCCAGCGGATGGATGCCGCCCCAGCCGTCGATCTGGTCGAACAGCTTGCGGCCGACGACCAGCACGCCAACACCGTCGACGTAGCCCTTGAGGTAGGCGTAGTCGGCCTCCGTCAGGTTGAACGGGATCTCCGGGTGCGTGCTCTCGAACTTGATGTCGCCCGCGTCGTACCAGGCGAAGAGCTTGTCGAAGCCCGATTCGCCCGGCCCGGAAATGTAGCCGTCCAGCGAGACGCTGGCCCCGGTCATGACCCTGCTCATCAGGCGGCCCGTGCCTCCGCCAGGATGGCGTCGATCTGGCCGACGGCCTGCCTCATGCCCTCCTCCTGGCCCATGGCGAGCAGCTGCTCCATCGCGCCCTGGTCCGGAAAGATGTTCTCGATCGTCATGCGCGTCCGGCTCTCGCCGATCGGCTCGATCGTGACGTTCATTCCACCCGGGCCCGGCATCTGCTGGTTCGGGGTGCCGTCGGCATTCGCGAAGCCGTCAATCATCTCGAGGCGTCGCGGCGGCTCTGCGATGAGGATCTCCCAGTAGCCCGGCGGGGTGGCATCGCCATCCGGCCCGGTCATGTAGTACGAAGCCCGGCCGCCCGACCGGAGGTCGAGTGCTGTGAAGGTGGCGGGGTAGGTCGGCGGCCCCCACCAGCGCTCGAGCTGGCGAGGATCGGCCCACAGCTGCCACACGCGCTCTGGTGAAGCGTCGAACTCCGCGGTCACGGTCATGGTCAGCGCGTTGGCGTCCTTCTGGACGGCGGTGACGGTCACTGCTCGGTCTCCTTCGGTGGTGCTTCATTGATGAGGTCGCTCATCCGGCCGATGCGGCCCAGCCACAGCTCCTCGTACCGGTCCAGCAGGCGCCGCGCCACGCGCAGCGCCTCGACGTTGGTGCGCACGACCTTCCTGCGCCCGATGCGCTGCTTGGTCACCAGTCCGGCCCGTTCCAGGATCGCGACGTGTTTCTGCACCGCCGCGAAGCTCATGGGGTAGTGGGTGGCAACCTCGGCGATGCCCTCCTGCGCGTCGATCGCGCGACGCACGATGTCCCGCCGCGTGGCATCGGCCAGCGCGCCGAACATGCCGTCATAGTTGGGCATCACCTGCATCGTGGATACAACCATACGGTTGTATGTGATGCGTTGTCAAGGGGGGATTAACCGCCCAGCTTCTCCGCGAGCTCGACGATGATCCCCTCCGGGCCCCAGACGTAGCAGAGCCTGTACACGTCCTCGTACTGCTCCACCTCGCCGACAAGCTCGACGCCGCGGGCGCGAAGCTCAGCAAGGACGGCATCCAGGTCGTCAACCAGGAACGAGAGGTGCCGTAGTCCAGGCGCGTTCGCCGGTGCGCGCTGGTCGCCCTCCGGGCTGGGCGGCGACCGGAATTCGCTCAGCTCGATGTGGCTGTGGCCGTCGGGCGTTTCCAGGTAGGCGACTCGCGACAGGACGCCTTCGAGGCCGATGATGCGGTCCACCCACTCGCCCTCCACCTCGCTCTCGTCCTGCAGCACGAGCCCGATGGAGAGGAAGAACTCCGTCGCCGCCTTGAGGTCGTTGACGACCATGCCCACATGGTCCATGCCCTTGACTGTCATGGCCCCGATGGTAACGGCCTACGGGCTCAAGCAGGCGGGTCTCATGCCGGTGCCGCATCCGCGAAGCTCGGGGCGCTGCCGTCGGCATCGGCCATTGCTCGCCACGTGGCATGCCACGCCG
>DATAOD010000118.1:0-14393 GCA_036265975.1 Candidatus Limnocylindria bacterium | reverse complement strand
CCGATCGTGCCGGTCAGCGAGGCTGGCTGGCGGATGCTGCCGCCGGTATCGGTGCCGAGCGCGAAGAACATCTGGCCTCCTGCCACGCCCGCGGCAGAGCCGCCCGAGGAGCCGCCGGGCACCGTGGTCTCGTCCCACGGGTTGTGCACCGGGCCGTATGCGCTGTTCTCGTTCGACGAGCCCATCGCGAACTCGTCGCAGTTCGTCTTGCCCAACAGGATCGCCCCTGCCGCGGACAGCCGCTGCTCCGCGTCGCCCGCATACGGCGAGCGGTACCCCTCCAGGATGCGTGAGCCGGCCGTGGTCGGCAGGCCGCCGTCCGGGCGCCCCTCGTCGTCCAGGGCACGGGTCACGAAGATGTCCTTCAGCGCGTACGGGATGCCCAGCAGCGGCTCGTAGCGGCCCTCACCGGTGCGCAGGGATTGATCCGCAGCCTCGGCGGCGGCCAGCGCGCGTTCGCGGCCAACGGCCAGGAACGTGTTCAGGCGCTCCCCGTCGCGATCGATGCGCGCCAGGCAGGCCTCGGTCAGCTCCCGCGAGCTCAGCTCGCGGCGCCGCAGAAGCTCCGCGACGTCGCTGATCGTGCGGTCGGCGAGCGGCAGGTCGGTGGTGGAAGGCGGCGCCATCGGCTCAGCGGCCCTCTTCCAGGACCACCGGCACGCGGAGCATGGGTCCCTCGCGCAGTGGCGCGTTGGCGAGCGTCACCTCGCGGTCCATGGACGGCCGCGCCACGTCCTCCCGCATCACGTTCTCGAGCTGGATGACCATGGCGGTGGGGCCAATGCTGCTGGTGTCGACGGACTGCAGCTGGTTGACGGCCTCCAGGATGCGGTTCAGCTGCGCCTGCATGAGGTCGATCTCGGCATCGGTCAGCCCCAGGCGGGCCAGCGCGGCAACGTGCTCGACGTCCTCGCGGCTGATCATGAGCCGATGCTAGCAGGCGACAATGGGCCCCATGCTTCGTGAGTCCGGCACGGTTGCCATCCCGATCCGCGGCGGGCGGATCGAGGCCTTCCGCCTGCCCCTCGCCGCCGGCGCGACGGGCGTGCCGCTGCTCGTCCTCGGAGGCGTGGAGACCGGCCTGCGACCGCTGGCGGGCACCGAGCAGGTCCTCCTGCGCCGATGGGAGGGCAGGGCCGAACGTCGCCCCGTGGTCGTGGTTGGCCGGCCGCTGGCAGACGAGCCTCCGTCGGTCGCGCACCTTCTGCATCCCCGGGTCATCGCCGACGCGGTGGCCACGGCCATCGGTTGGCTGGGGTCGAACGGCGGCTCCCAGCCGCCTTGCGCGATCGAGGCGGAGTCCGGCGGCGGACGGATCTCGCTGTGGCTTGCGGTTGACCACCCGGAGCTGGTGGCGCGGCTGGTCCTCTCCTCGGTGGCCGCGGAAACGCCGCCCGCGTCTGCCATGGCGTCCCGCATGGCGCAGTGGATCGACATGGCGGAGCGCGACGACTGGGGCATGTTCTTCAGCCACATGGCGACGGTCATGCGCCCCGCCACGGGCGGCCAGGCGCCATCCTTCGAGGCGGCCGCGCGACTTCAGCCACGCCCGGCCACGCCGGAACGCTTCGTCGCCGAGCTGCGAGCAACGCTCGACCCCTCCTCGTTCGTGACAGATCGGCTCCGCGAGATCAGCGTGCCTGCGCTGATCCTGGGCGGCGGGAAGGACCAGGTGGTGCCCCCCGAGGCCACGCGGCTGGTGGCGGAGCACATCCCTGGCGCGCGGCTGGAAGTCGATCCGGAGTGCGGGCACACGGTCCGCACCTCCATGCGCGGCTACGACGAGCTGGTGGAGGCGTTCTTGGCCGAGGGCGACGGTCCCTAGCCGCTTTGCCGGCCTTTGGGCCCACCGCGAGTTGCCAAATCCCCGTCACACCGGGCTTAGGCAGGAAAAGGCCCTGCTTCTGATCCCCATTCCCTGCCGATCGTGCTCAAACCAGCCCGGTCCCGCGCGCCGACGTGCCTAAGCCCGGTCACGCTGGGATCTGGCGGGGATTGCCCCAAGTGGCCCGATAACACCCGCCATGCCGCGATTTGGCGCCCCGCGGAGCCGCCTCAGCGTTCGGACACCTCGGTCGTAAGCGGAACTGCCCGGCCCAGCGCCTCCGACACCGGGCAATGCGCCACGGCCCAGGCGGCAATCTCCTCCAGCTGCGACCGGTCCGTCGCATCCGTGGCAGCCGCGCGCATGCGGAACGCGATCCGGACCGATTTCGGCCCGGCTGGTACCGCCGCGTCCAGGCCCAGGATGCCCCGGTCATCCGACTCGGAATCGACCTCCACCTCACAGGTGAACCCCTCCACACCCTGCTGCGCGGCGCGCATGGTGGCTAGCGAGAGCACGCACGCAGCCACCGCTGCGCGAAACGCCCAGCCCGGACTCACCGCCGATCCCGCCCCGCCGACCGCAGCGGGCATGTCCGTGGTCAGCGATGCTCCGTCGGGCCCCGATACCCTGACCCGCAGGCCGGACTCAAGGCGCGCGGTGGCGATGCTGTCCGTGTAGGCGGCTTCTTCCGGATGCTCGCGCACCCACGTCGTGGCCGCCTCGATAGCGTCGCGGATCTCGCCGCTCATCCAGCATGCCCGTCCAACAGCTTCCGGAATGCGTCCTCGTCCAGGACGGGGACGCCGAGCTTCTCCGCCTTTGCCAGCTTGCTGCCGGCCTTCTCACCAGCGACCAGGTAGTCGGTCGCCTTCGAAACGGAGCCCGATGCGTGGCCGCCGGCCGCGCGGATCGCCTCCTCCGCCTCCTGGCGGCTGAACCCGGGCAGCGTGCCGGTGACGACCAGCGTCTTGCCGGCCAGCGGGCCAGTCCCCGGCTCCGGCGGCGCGGCCCCAGGCTCGGGCGCTTCCGCGACAACGCCAGCGTCCAGGAGGGCGTGCAGCGTGCCGGCTGTGTGCTCGTCGGCGAAGTACCCAGCAATGCCCTCGGCCACAACGTTGCCGATACCGAACACGGCCGTCAGCTCCTCGGCCGATGCGTCCCGCAGTCGATCAGCCACGCGGCGCGTCCAATCGGCGTCAGATTCTCCTTCGGCGCGCGGTGTCTCGCCGGTGAGCCAGTTGGCAAGATCGATCGCCGTCTGCTCCCCGACGTGCCGGATGCCCAGCGAGTTCAGGATGCGGGCCAGGGGACGGCGGCGCGCTGACTGGATATGGGCATGGAGGTTCTCCGCGGACTTGCGAGCGAATCGGTCCAGGCCCTCGAGCGTCTCCACGTCAAGCTTGAAGAGGTCCGCGGGTGCGTTCAGCAATCCGCGCTCGGTGAGCTGCGTGACCACGGCGTAGCCCGCCCCCTCGATGTCGAAGCCACCGCGGCCGGTGAAATGCAGCAGGCCGCCGATGCGCTGCGCCGGGCACCACGGATTCGGGCAGCGCCACACGACCTCGCCTTCCTCGCGGACCGCATCGGTCCCGCACACCGGGCAGGCGGACGGCATCTCCCATGCGACCTCGGTGCCGTCCCGGGCATCCACCACGGCCGAGACGACCTCCGGGATCACGTCGCCAGCGCGCTGCAGGACGATCGTGTCGCCCACCCGCAGGTCCTTTCGGCGAATCTCCTCGATGTTGTGCAGGGTGGCGTTGCGCACGGTGGTGCCGCCCACGAACACCGGCGTGACGTGCGCCACCGGCGTCATGGCACCGGTGCGCCCCACGTAGACCTCGATTTCCTCCAGCCTGGTCGTCACCTGCTGCGCGGGAAACTTGTAGGCGGTGGCCCAGCGCGGCGCGCGCGCCACGAATCCCAGCGCCTGCTGCTGTGCGACTGAGTCCACCTTGATGACAATGCCATCGGTCTCGTAGTCGAGGTCGCGGCGCTTCTCCGCCCATTCCTCCACGAAGCCGATGACGTCGTCGATCCCCTTCGCCTGCCGCGTGGCCGGGTTGGTCGGGAATCCCAGCTCGCGCATCAGGCCCAGCGCATCCGAATGGCTGGCCAGCCCCGGCACGCCGACCAGCTGGTACGCCCACAGGGAGAGGCGCCGGCTGGCGGTGATGGCAGGGTCCTTTTGCCGCACCGTGCCCGCGGCGGTGTTGCGGGCATTGGCGTACAGCGGCTTGCCATCGCGCTCCAACTGCTCGTTCAGCGCGGCGAAGGCGCCACGCGGCATGTAGACCTCACCGCGCACCTCGAGCTCGTCCCCGGGTGGATCGGCACGCAGCCTCAGCGGGATGGCGCGCACGGTGCGCAGGTTGGGCGTCACGTCCTCGCCGGTCGTGCCGTCGCCGCGGGTCGCGCCGCGGACGAAGGTCCGGCCCTCGTAGCGCAGGCTGATCGCCAGCCCGTCGATCTTCAGCTCGCAGACGTAGTCGACGGGCGGGTCATCGGCGCCCAGGCTCAGCCCACGTCGCACGCGAGTGTCGAACTCGCGCAGCTCGTCGTGGCCGAAGACGTTGCCCAGCGACAGCATCGGCACCTGGTGGCGCACCTCGGCAAAGGCGCCCGATGGCGCCGCGCCGACCCGCTGGGTGGGCGAATCCTGCGTGGCCAGCTCCGGATGTGCCTGCTCCAGGTCCTGCAGCTCGCGCATGAGCCGGTCGTAGACCTGGTCCTCCATGGTCGGGTCGTCGAGGACGTGGTAGCGGTAGTTGGCCTCGTCGATGACCTGGCGCAGCTCCGCGGCCCGCTCCGCCGGAGCCGTCGCCGTGTCGTTCACCGGGCGGCGTCTCGAAGGTGCTGGGCGTGCTCGGCATAGTGGTCGGGCCCGTCGTAGCGGACCACGTCCTCCACCCGATCGCCATTGCCCAGCTCAACGTCGAGACGCTCGTCGCCGAGCGTGGCCAGGTCGGAGCGGAACCGCTCGTAGGCGATGGCCTCGTCGCGCCGCGCGTCATCGAAGGACACACGGTGGCCCCTGGTGGCGGTGACCTGGTTCATGGCATCGGTGGTGGAGCCGTCATAGTCGAACTCCGAGCCGCGGCCCGCCATGGCGAGCTCCAGCGCATCGGCTCCGTGGTTGGACCAGAACGCGCAGTGGAAGGCCAGGTCGCGGGCGTCCCAGGTCTCAACCACCTTGACGCTGGGATCCTGCAGGGCGGCCAGCGCCTCCACGAACTCCGTCCGCGCCCGATGGAGCTCAGCCAGCAGCGATTCCACGCGTGGTCCGCTCACCCGTCCTCCTCGTCGCCGCCCTCGTTGTCGGAAAACCACGCCCGCAGGTCCAGGGAGTGCTCGCGGTAGTGCTCCCACCCGTCGTCGGCGATCACCCGCTCCAGCGTGTCGCCGTAGCTGACCTTGTCATCCAGGACGGCCGGATCCACGCGCTTCAGGCGCGTGAGCATCGCCTCGAAGGCCGATTCCTCGCGCTTGCGCACCGTGCCGAGATCCGTCTCGCCTGCCACGCGCGCCACGACCTCGTTGCGCTCGTCGACGTCCATCTCATCCTCGCCGAACTCGGCCAGGCGACCCTGCTCCGCGGCGTGCAGCGCCTCGGCCGCATGGCCGGTCCAGTACCCGATATGGGCGACGAGCTCGCGGGCACTCCAGGTCCCCACCAGCCCCGGCGCCAGCAGCAGGTCGGGCTCGACGTCATTCAACGCCGCCAGGAATTCGGCGCGCGCCGACTCCAGCTCGCCGACCAGGCTCGCCACGTGGTCCGGGCCGCGCTCGAGGACCATCACCCACCTCCTGGGCCGATGCTACCGCTCACGCACGCTCCAGGCCCGCGTACGCGGCGATGAGCCGTTTGACCCCTTGCCCCACGAAGGCCACGGTGACCTCCTCGTCGTCCTTGATCCACTGGCTTGAGACCACGACGCCCTCGCCGAAGCGCCGATGCCGCACGCGATCGCCGGCATGCCATGCCAGCTCCCCGTCGGCTGCCACGCTGGCGCCGGTGCTCTTGCGATCGAAGGTGCCGCTGCCCAGGTCAGGCTCGCCTCCCGCCGTGTAGCCCGTGGCCGCCACCCGCTCGCGGGCGGCATCCAGCTGCGCGCCGACCGGGGGCGACATATCGGGCAGGGATACCGGCCGCAGCGGCTCGCTGACGCGGTTGCGATACGGCGCCCGGTAACCGGACGGCAACCAGCCGTCCTCATCCGTGCCGCGCCGCTCGCCCCACGACCCGCGCCGGAACGGCGCGCCGGCCGCCTCCGGCGGCACCTCGAGCAGGTCCTCCGGCAGCTCTGCCAGGAAGCGGCTGGCCTCGGCGGCCGCGCCGACGCCCCAGGTGGAGCGGTGTCGGGCGTGCACCAGGTAGAGCCGGTCCTTGGCGCGCGTCATGCCCACGTACGCCAGGCGCCGCTCCTCCTCCAGCTCGCGCTCGTCCTCCAGCGCCCGCTTGTGCGGCAACAGCCCCTCTTCCAGGCCAACGATGAACACCACCGGGAATTCCAGGCCCTTGGCGGCGTGCAGCGTGATCAGCGTGATGCGGTCGGGCCGCTCCTCCAGCGTGTCCTGGTCGGAGACCAGCGCCACCTCCTCCAGGAAGCGCGCGAGGCCCTCAGGCACGGCCAGCTCGTCGAACTCGGCGGCGTGGTTGCGCAGCTCGAGCAGGTTCGTCCATCGCTCCTCGCCGTCATCGGTCCCGTCCTGGATGATGGTCTGCAGGCCGGAACGTTCGAAGACCGCGTCGAAGACCGCGGACGGCGGCTCCTTGGCCGCGAGCTCCATCAGCCCGGAGGCGAGTCCCGCGAACGCGCCGATGGCCGCCCGTGCGCGCGGTGCCAGGTTCGGATTCTGGTCGGCCGCCTGGACCGCCTCCCACAGCGTCCCGCCGCGGCTCTCTGCCCAGGCGCGCAGCTCCTCGAGCGTCTTCTCGCCGATCCCGCGCGCCGGCACGTTGATGATCCTCTCCAGCGCCACGCGATCAGCGCTGTTGCGGGCCAGCCGCACGTAGGCCAGCGCGTCCTTGACCTCGCGGCGCTCATAGAACCGGGTGCCGCCGACCAACTGGTACGGGATGCCGAAGCGCATGCACGCCTCTTCCAGCACGCGGCTCTGCGCGTTGATCCGATAGCACACCGCGATCTCGCCGTAGCGCAGCGCCCCGTCCTCGTCGTCCGCGCGACGGGTGAGCAGGCCGGTCATGCCGCCGCGACCCGAGCCACCAACCAGGCGCTCAACCTGGCGAGCGACGAACTCGGCCTCTTCGTACTCGTTATAGGCGTCGAAGATCGTGATCTGGGTGCCTGCCCCGCGATCGGTCCACAGCTTCTTGTCCTTGCGCCCTTCGTTGCGGCTGACCACCGCGTGGGCCGCGTCGAGGATCGTCTGCGTGGAGCGGTAGTTCTGCTCCAGCTTCACGACCTTCGCATCGGGGTAGTCGGACTCGAAGTCCAGGATGTTGCGCAGGTTGGCGCCCCGCCAGGAGTAGATGCTCTGGTCGTCGTCGCCGACCACCGCCAGGTTGCGGTGCTTGCTGGCCAGCAGCGAGCAGATCAGGTACTGCGCCCGGTTCGTGTCCTGGTACTCGTCGACCAGGATGTGCTGCCAGCGGCCCTGGTACTTGGCCAGCACCGCCGAATGCTGCTCGAAGAGCTCCACCACCCGCATCAGCAGGTCGTCGAAGTCGACGGCGTCATCCTGATGTAGCTGTCGCTGGTACGCGTCGTACACGCGTGCCGCGGTCTCGTCATAGAAGTTCGCCGCCTGGCGCTGGGCGGTCGCCGGGTCCGCCAGCTCGTCTTTGCGCTGCCCGATCCAGGCCAGCATTCCGGCGGGCGCGAAGCGCTTCTCGTCCAGGTCGAGGGCACGCAGGACCTGCTTCGCCAGCGCCACCTGGTCGGCGCGGTCGTAGATGGTGAAGCTCCGGCTGAGCCCGATCTTGTCGCCGTCCCGACGGAGAATTCGCGCGCAGATGGCGTGGAAGGTGCCGATGGTCGCCTCGCGCGCCGCCTCCTCGCCGATCAGCCCGGCAATCCGCTCACGCATCTCGTTTGCGGCCTTGTTCGTGAACGTGACGGCCACGATCTGCCACGGCTTGATGCCTGTCGCCACCAGGTAGGCGACCCGGTGGGCCAGCACCCGCGTCTTGCCACTCCCGGCTCCCGCCAGGATCAGCAAAGGCCCCGATGGGTGCGACACAGCCTCCCGTTGCGGCGGATTCAGCCGCTCCAGGATCTGCTCGGGGGTGCGCGCAGCCGGCGCCTTGGCAGTGGTGGGCATCGGCTCGATTCTAGCCCGCCTGGCTGCGGCCGCTGTCGCCTCAGTCCTGCCGCGGTCTGCCGCGCCGATTCGCGACTGCGCTAATTCTCAGCCCCGGCAACGTAAGTGCTGGAACTGCTCACTCCGTGGCCGGTTGATGCGCCTTTTGCTGCCTAATTCTCACGACGCGGCAACTAGGCGTCGTCCGGCGGCCTTCAGGGCAGTTACGTCTCCGGGCCCGGCAATTGGGTACGAAAAGAGGGGCGCCCGCCCGAACGCCCCTCTCACCTCAGCTTGGTGCTGGAGGTCAGTCGCCGCCGCTCCCCGGCTGGCGCGGATCCTGGCCCTGGTTCTGGCCACCCCAGCTCGAGCCGCTGGAGCCGGAGCCGCTCTCCTGGCCGCTGCTGCCCTGGCCGCCGGTGCCGGTGCCCATGTCCTCGGGCTCCTCTTCGGTGCCGCCAGTCGAACCAGTGCCCATGCCGCCCGGCTCCTGGCCGGCCTCGCCGACGCCGGTCCCCATGCCGCCGCCACCGGCACCCGTGCCGCTGGTCGAGCCGGCCGAGCCCATGCCGCCCTGGCCCTGATCGGCGCCCTGGCCCTGTCCGTAGGACTCGTCGTCCTTCGGCATGTCCATGTCAGTGCTTCGCTCGTCAGACATCGTTCACCCCTTCCTCGGAGCTGGCCCGATCGAGTGACCGGACTCGACCGCATGCCAATGCACATCTCGTGCCGATGCCCCCCATGCATCGGATGGCGCCACTCTGGCCCCGCGAGCCCCGACCTGCGCGTTGTGATGCGTCCCATGCATCGGATGCTGTGGCCCCGGTCCACGAGGACTCGGGGCAATTTCATGCCTCGCATGCATCACCCGGCGGCGATCTGCGGGCACGAAGAAGGCCCCGGCGCTTGGCCGGGGCCTTCGTATCGGTCCAGGAAGGGAGGACTAGTAGTCCATGCCGCCCGGCGGCATGCCGGGCATGGCCTTTTCCTTCTCCGGCAGGTCGGTGATGACCGTCTCCGTGGTCAGCATGAGCGCGGCGACCGAGGCCGCGTTCTCCAGCGCGGAGCGCGTCACCTTGGCCGGGTCGATGATGCCGGCCGCGAACATGTCCGTGTACTCGCCCTTCTGCGCGTCATAGCCGTTGCCCGGCTCGCTCTTGCGAACCGCGTCGACAACCACCGAGCCCTCCTGGCCGGCGTTCACCGCGATCTGGCGCAGCGGCTCCTCCAGCGCGCGGCGCAGGATGTTCACGCCCACGGCCTCGTCACCCAGCGCCTCGACCTTGTCGAGTGCCGGGACTGCGTGGACCAGGACTGAGCCGCCACCGGCGACCACGCCTTCCTCCACGGCCGCACGGGCCGCCGAGAGCGCATCCTCGATGCGGTGCTTCTTCTCCTTCAGCTCGACCTCGGTGGCCGCGCCGACCTTGAGCACAGCCACGCCACCGGACAGCTTGGCCAGGCGCTCCTGGAGCTTCTCGCGGTCGAAGTCGCTGGTAGTGTCCTCGATCTGGAGCTTGATCTGCGACTTGCGCGCCTCGATGGCACCGGACTCGCCCTTGCCTTCAACGATCGTGGTGTTGTCCTTGGTGGCCGTGACGCGGCGGGCCTGGCCCAGGTCCTCGATCTGGACGCTGTCCAGCTTGCGACCCAGCTCCTCGCTGATGACGCGACCACCGGTCAGGGTGGCGATGTCCTCCAGCATGGCCTTGCGGCGATCGCCAAAGCCCGGAGCCTTGATGGCCAGCACGTTGAGCGTGCCGCGCAGCTTGTTCACGACAAGCGTGGGCAGGGCCTCGCCGTCGACATCCTCGGCCACGATCAGGAGCGGCTTGCCCTGCGCGACGACCTTCTCGAGGGTCGGCAGGATGTCGGCCACCGCGCTGACCTTCTTGTCGGTGATCAGGATGTACGGGCTGTCGAGCTGCGCCTCCATGCGGCCGCCGTCGTTGCTGGTGGCCATGTAGGCGGACAGGTAGCCCCGATCGAGCTGCATGCCCTCGACGTACTCGACGTCGAGCTTGAGGCCCTGTGACTCCTCGACGGTGACGACACCGTCCTTGCCCACCTTCTCCATGACCTCGGCAATGAGCTCGCCGATGTCCGCGTCGCGCGCGCTGATGGCGGCGATGTGAGCAATGTCGTCCTTGCTATCGATCGGCTTCGACAGGCGCTTGATCTCCTCGACGACCGCGGCGACGCCGCGCTCGATTCCCCGCTTCAGCCCCATGGGGTTGGCGCCGGCGGTGACGTTCTTCAGCCCCTCCGTCACGATCGCCTGGGCCAGCACGATGCTGGTGGTCGTGCCGTCGCCGGCGATGTCGTTGGTCTTGGTGGCGACCTCCTCGAGCAGCTGAGCACCCATGTTCTCGTAGGGCTCCTCGAGCTCGATGTCGCGCGCGATGGTTACGCCGTCATTGGTGATGGTGGGCGAACCGAACTTCTTGTCCAGGAGCGCGTAGCGCCCGCGGGGGCCCAGGGTGACCTTGACGGCGTCCGCCATCTTGTCGACCCCGCGCTTCAGCGAGCGACGAGCCTCCTCGTCAAACTGCAGCTGCTTCGGCACGGTAGTAGTCGTCCTCCTTGTTCCGCGCCGCTCGGCGCGGGTGGTTGCAATGAAGCCCGCGGGCTACTCGATGACCGCCAGCACGTCCTTCTGGGAGAGGATCAGGAGCTCCTCGTCTTCCAGCTTGAACTCGGTGCCGGCGTACTTCTGGAACAGGATCTTCTGGCCCGCCTGGACCTCCATCGCCTCGCGGCTGCCGTCGTCCAGCGTGCGGCCGGGACCGACGGACAGGATGGTGCCCTCCTGCGGGCGCTCCTTGGCGGTATCGGGCAGGACGATGCCGCTCTTGGTCATCTCCTCCCTGGGGGTTGGCTGAACGACGAGCCTGTCGCCGAGCGGCTTAAGGGACGTCGCGGTCCCACTGACCGTAGTGGCCATCAGTGCGTGGTGCCTCCTTGTGTAGGGCCCGGTAGAAACCTGTGTACGAGCTCCGCGGGAGGCCGCTGCAACCGGAGTGAATGGTGCGGCTGGCACTCGACCGTGGAGAGTGCTAACGATCGTAGCCGCTGCGCGAGCGCGCTGTCAAGGCGGGGCCCACCGCGTACACGACGAAACGCCCCGGCGTGCTGCCGGGGCGTTATCGGGTCGCGATGGTGCTGGCTGGGTCAGCCCAGGAACAGCATCCGCACTGCGCTTGGCAACGGGGTGGTGGTCGTGTTGGTTCCGCCGCCACCGTTGTTGAATACCAGCAGCCACACGAGCAGCACAATCACCAGGATGGCGACGATGATGCCAACGATGAATCCATACCCGGATCCATCGCTCACGGGCGCGGGCGCGGGCTCGCCGGGAGTGTTGACGTTCACTTGGCTCACGCCGATCTCTCCTCCTCGCGTGCTAGTCGAGCAGGCACGTGTGCCCGCCCGCTGGCTGGGAGTGCAAGCCCCGTGCCACGGGTTCCAGATGCCTCAGCAGCCGATGAGCCTGGCGTAGGCCTCCGCCACGCTGCGCGCGACGGCTTCTCGAGTGCTGTGGCGCAGCCGCGCGAGCTCGGCCAGCACGCGCAGCACCGTCGTCGGCTCGTTGCGCGCTTCCCGGCCTCCGGGCGCGAGCCACGGAGCATCTGTCTCCGTCAGGAAGGTGCCATCCTCCATGGCCGCGGCCGCCTCTCGCGGCCCTGCAGCCGAGTGGAAGGTGAGAGGCAGCGCGAACGAGACCAGGAACCCGGCCGCGGTCATCTCGAGCGCCAGCTCGGCGTCGCCGGAGAAGGCGTGCAGCACGCCGGCAGGCCGAGCCTGCGCGCGGCGCGACCAGGCCAGCAGCGCAGCGCGAATGTCCCGGTGGGCGTCGCGGTCGTGGACCAGGACCGGCTTCCCCAGCCGGGCAGCCAGTGCCAGCTGTCGCTCGAAGGCAGCGCGCTGCACCGCTGGCGGAGACAGGTTGCGGAAGTAGTCCAGCCCGATCTCCCCCACCGCCACGACGCCATCGTCTGCCGCCAGGGCGCCGATCTCCTCCCAGCCGGGCTCGTCCATTTCCGCCGCGAAGTGCGGGTGCACGCCGACTGCAGCCGAGACGACGCCCGGGTGGCGTTTGGCCAGCGTGACGGCGGCGCGAGAGGAGGCGACGTCGAAGCCGGGCACCAGCATGCGGTCCACGCCGGCCGCCAGCGCGCGGGCCACGACCTCCTCGCGGTCCGCGTCGAAGGCATGGTCCTGCAGGTGGCAGTGCGAATCGACCAGGCCGCGAAGCTCCGACGTCGAGGCGGAGCTCAGGCCCCGACCTCCGCGGGCAGCTCGGTGCGCGGGAAGAGGGGCTCGGCCGCGCCGACCGTCCAGCCGCCCGGCAATGATCCCCAGGCGAGCAGGGTGTCCAGCCCGGGTCCCCCGCTGCCACGCCGGTCGTAGGGTGCGGGCACTCCCAGCTGTTCGTGAAGCCGGCGCGCGGTGCCGGGAGTGAAGGGGGCCACCAGGTGGCCCAGGATCCTGCACGCCTCGGCCATCGCAGCCAGCACCTGGCCCAGCCGTTCCGCCTTGCCCTCCTTGTTCAGGCTCCACGGCGCCTGGGACTCGGCGTAGCCATTGCCGGCGCGCACCAGCGTGTTCATCGCGGCCAGCGCCTCGTCCAGGTGGTGTCGGAGCATGGCGGCGTGGTAGTCCCGCACGGCGGCCTCCGCGGAGGCTCGCAGCTCGGCGTCGGCCTCGGCGGCGCCATCGGGCAGGGGTGGAAGGCGCCCCTCCAGGTAGCGGGCAGCCATGCTGATGGTGCGGTTCACCAGGTTGCCCAGGTCATTCGCCAGGTCCGCGTTGTACCGGCGCACGAGCCCCTCCAGCGTGACGTCCCCGTCGCGGTCGAACGGAATCTCGCGCAGGACGAGATACCGCACGCCGTCCACGCCGAAGAGCTCTACCGCCGAGTCGGGATCCAGCACGTTACCGCGCGTCTTCGACATCTTCTCGCCGCGCAGCAACATGAAGCCGTGCGCGAAGACCTGCTTCGGCAGCTCCAAACCGGCGCTCATCAGCATCGCCGGCCAGTACAGGCAATGGAAGCGGGTGATGTTCTTGCCGATGACGTGCAGGTCGGCGGGCCAGAACCTGGCGAATGACTCGGCGTCGTCGGGAAAGCCGGCGCCGGTCAGGTAGTTGGTCAGCGCGTCGAACCAGACGTAGATGCGGTGATCGGGGTCGTCCGGGAAGGGAATGCCCCACGCGCTTCCGGCGCGGCTGACGCTGAAGTCGCGCAGGCCCTCCCTCAGCCAGCCCAGCACCTCGTTGCGGAAGTGCTCCGGCTCGCAAAAGAATGGATTGTCCCGATACAGCTGCTCCAGCGCGTCCTGGTAGCGCGACAGGCGGAAGAAGTAGTTTTCCTCCTCCAGCCACTGCAGCTCGAGCGTCGGATGGTCGGGGCAGTGCCCGTCGACGATCTGTGCCTCGGTCTTGAACTCGTTGTCGCCCGGGCAGTACCAGCCGGCATAGGTGCCCTTGTAGATGTCCCCCGCCGCCTGCGCGCGTTTCACCATCTCGATCGAGGCGCGCACGTGGTCCGGATCAGTGGTGCGGATGAAGCGGTCGTGGCTGATCTCGAACCGATCGAACGCGGTCCGCCAGCTGTCGGCCCAGGCATCGACCATCGGCCGCGGTTCGATGTGGTTCTGGCTCGCAAGAAGCTCCACCTGGGCGGAGTGCTCGTCCATCCCCGTCTGGAAGCGCACATCCTGGCCGAGCAGGCGGTGATAGCGCACGATCGCATCGGCGCCAATGGCCTCGAACAGCGAATGCAGTGGCGGAGCGGGGCTCGGATAGAAGATCGCCGTAGTCAGGTAGTAGCTGTCCCGCGGAGCATCGGCCATCAGTGCTCGCGCCCCTTTGGCCAGTACAGCTCCTTGCGAATCTGCTCTGCCGGGAAGCCCCGCTCGGTGGCGATCTCGTCCACGGCGCCGATCATGTCCGGGTTGCCGCACAGGTAGAGCGTGGCGTTGTCCGGCGTGAGCGCGTGCTCGTCCAGCTGGCCTGCCAGCACTGCCTCAGCCCTTCCGGTGAGCCCGCCCCAGTTCGGGCATTCCCGGGGACGCGAGATGGTCGCCGCGTAACGCAGCGGAAAGGTGCCGGCCTCGAGCTCCTGGAGCTCTTCGCGCCAGGCCAGGTCGTAGTCGTAGCTCACGCCATGCAGCAGCACCACGTCGCGTGGCTGGTTCCGCAGCTGCATGGTGTCGAGCATGCTCATGAAGGGTGCCAGGCCGGTGCCACTGGCGACGAAAAAGCAGGTCTTGCCGTCGTCCTGCAGCAGGAACTTGCC
>DATAOD010000117.1:0-2002 GCA_036265975.1 Candidatus Limnocylindria bacterium | reverse complement strand
CGAAACTCGCGCAGGCCGTCGGTGGTGTCCACCCACTCGGCGTCGCTGAAGGCGACCAGCTTCCCGTCGAGCTCGGCCAGCGACACATCGCGCACCGGGTCGAACCGGTCGTTCGCCTTCGAGTACCAGCTCCGGAGCTCCGCCGCGTCGGTGCGCCAGGGCACGCCATCGGCCTCCATCGAGCGGTTCATGAGCTCCGACAGGGCTGGCTCATCCCCGGGCCGATACGCCCGCAGCACCAGGTTGTCGATTGGCGGGGCGGCCGCGGCCGCCCCAACATCGGTCCTCAATTGATCACCTCCATGGGCTTGCGGTAGCCGGTCGACCGCACGTCGACCTCGAATCCGGCGTTCTCGTACAGGCGCAGGGCGCCATTCGGGTTATCGGCGTCCACGCCCAGCGTGGCGCTGTCCATGCCGTGGTCGCGCAGCAAGCGGAGGCTCAGCCCCACCAGCGCCGAGCCGAGGCCTCGGCCACGCCACGGCCGGCGCACGGCGACGCTGTCGAGCAGGCCGCGTCTGCGGTTGAAGGCCTCGTTCTCGGCGACCTGGATGACGTTCCAGACAGCACCCGCGATCTCCTCGCCATCCCAGGCGACCACGAACAGGGCCGGGTCATAGTCCGGGTCGGCCAGCCATTGCTCGAAGACCTCGTCGGTGGCGTCGAAGCCGCCCCAGTGGTCATGGAACGCCTCCACATCCGCATCGAACAGCTTGCGCATCTGGTCGCGGCCGCTCACGGGCCGGATCTCGATCCCGTCCGGGAGTGGCGGAACGACGATGCCGTCCAGCGTCGGCCGCACCATGTCGAAGAACCAGCGCACGGGCCGATAGCCGTTGGCTTCCAGCAGCGCTGTCGCGCCGGGACGCCGCTCGGACGAATAGGCGCCGTGGACACGCGGCGTGTCAACGTCGTGCGCGAAAGCCTGCTCACGCATCTGCGCCTCGTTGTGCCGCAGGATGCCGGTGCCGATACCGCGTCGCCGCCAGTTCGGATGGACGTGGCCGCGCGAGCCGTACTCGCGGACGCCGTCGCTGGTGTCGACCCAGTTCGTCACGCCGTAGGCCACTGGTCGTCCCGCGACCTCGGCCACCACCACGTCCCGCGACACGTCAAAGCTGCGCGACGGGTAGGACGCCCAGTTGCGCATCGCCTCGAGCGTGGTGCGCTCCTCGACGCCATCGGCCTCGTTGGCCGCGCGGTGGATCTCCACAAACGCGGCGAGGTCCGCATCGCCCGCGAACGGGCGCAGGCTGACGCCCGGCGGCAGGGTTGCCGCCGGTGCCGTCAGCTCATCGGTAAGGGGAAGTGCCATGAGAGAACTCCGTGTGGATGTCAAATCCGTCATCAACCCACTCGCTTCAGCTTCCCGGTGCGCTTCGCGTAGCGCTCGGCGCGCCCGAACAGCCAGGTACCGGCCGGGATGAGCACCACGCCCATCACCAGCAGCGGCCAGACGTCACCCAGCAGGTCGCCCACGCCCGCGCCCTCGATGAGGCCGGCGCGCACGCCGTCCAGCACGTAGGTCGCAGGGGAGACGGCGCTGATCGCCTGCATCCAGCCGGGCAGCACGGAGACGTCGTAGTAGACGCCGCTGACAAGCAGCAGCACCGACTGGATGACGAACACCATCTGCGCGCCGCGCTCGACGTAGACCAGCGGCAGGATCGACGCGGCGATCCCGATGCCGGCGAAGCTGACCGTGCCCAGCAGCGTGAACACCGCCGCGGTCACGAAGTTCGCACCGGACAGGTCCAGCTGGAAGAAGAGCGTCAGGACCAGAAGCACGAACAGCGTGTGCACCAGGCCGAAGATCACCGCATAGCCGGCCGCTCCCAGGAGCTGCGCGTAGCGTCGGACAGGGGCCATGAAGGTGTACTCCAGGGTCCCTTCCCAGCGCTCCCACTGGACCGCATCGGCGATGAACTCGAAGACGATCGACAGGTAGCTCCAGAAGATGGCGCCGATGACCAGGGTGAGCAGCAGCCGCTCGTTGCCCTCG
>DATAOD010000116.1:0-1548 GCA_036265975.1 Candidatus Limnocylindria bacterium | reverse complement strand
CGAGCGGGCCTTTCGGCGTTCCACTTGTGGAGGTGCCGATGGCCAGAACATCCATGCGCGAGCGGCCGGATCGGGAGGAGGTGCTGTGGCCGGTGCAGAAGTTATGCCCAGCCTGCAGCCATCCGATGCGCCTGCGTTACGATAACTGCCGCACGCTGGTGACGCTGACGGGCTCGGTGCGGCTGCGCCTGAAGATCCGGACCTGCGAGACGGCAGACTGCGTACGCCATCACCGCCCCTATCGGCCGGAGGCGGAAGGCGCGATCGCCCTGGCGCAGCATGAGTTTGGGCTGGACGTGATGGCGCTGGCCGGGCGGCTGCGTCATCACGAGCATCGCAGCGTGGCGGAGATCCACCAGGCGCTGCGTGCGCAGCAGGTGGCGATTGCCGAGCGCAGCGTGACCAACCTGCTCGACCGCTACGATGAACTGTTGGCCACGTCGGTGACCGACAGCGCCCGGCTGCGCTCGCTGCTGGCACAGCAAGGACGGGTGATCCTGGCGCTGGATGGTCTGCAGCCCGATGTCGGGCACGAAGTGCTGTGGGTGATCCGCGACTGCCTCTCGGGCGAGGTGCTGCTGGCGCGCAGCCTGCTCTCCAGCACCGCCAAGGACTTGGCGGTGCTGCTGCGCGAGGTGGCGGACGCTGTCGGTGTGCCGGTGGTGGGTGTGGTCAGTGACGGTCAGACCTCGATCCGCCGGGCGGTGGAGCGGGCACTGCCCGGTGTTCCGCATCAACTCTGCCAGTTCCACTTCCTGCGCGAGGCCGCGTTGCCGATCTTCGAGGCCGAGCGGCATGCCAAGAAGGAACTGAAGAAACAGCTGCGGGGCGTGCGCCCGATCGAGCGGCTGGTGGAGGGCGTCGATGCCCCACAGGCCGCGGTGGTGCGGGGCTATTGCGCAGCGGTGCGCAGCGCCATCACCGACGATGGCCATGCACCCCTGGATGCCGCCGGCCTGAGGCTGAAGGGACGGCTGGAGAAGGTCGCGACCAGTGTGGAGCGGGTGGCGGAAAAAGGGGGGCCTCGCCGCCGCTCGCGCGCTTGCAGGGTCTGATCGCAGGCGGCCTGGCACAGACCGCTGCCTTGTGGCCTGACATTGAGCGCGCCTATCGGTGGGTGCACAAAGCCGCCCATATCCTGAACAACCATGACGCCGAGGACGCGACCATGGTGCAGCGCCGTTTCGACGGACTGCTGGGGGCCATGAGCCGCCATCGCGACTATGCCGGTAACTTGAGCGGTGCGCTCGACCGCTTCTGCAAAGTCACGCGCAGTTACCGTCCGGGCCTGTTCCACTGCTACAGCGTGCCGGATCTGCCGCGCACCAACAACGACCTGGAGCATGAATTTGGCTCGCAACCCTACCACGAGCGACGTACCACCGGCCGTAAGACCGCCTCACCCGCCGTCGTGCTGCGCGGTGAAGCGCGCTTGATCGCGGCCGTGGCGACCCGCCAGTGTCCACCCAGCGGCGCCGATCTGGGCCGCGCAGATCGCGGGCAGTGGCAGCAACTTCGCCACCGTCTCGATCAGCGGCGTCAGACACG
>DATAOD010000115.1:0-1505 GCA_036265975.1 Candidatus Limnocylindria bacterium | reverse complement strand
GACTACTTCGGCCTTGGTTGCCGCGTAGAACGCATTGCCGGCCAGGGCGGTGCCGATGGCCGCGATCGAGGCCATATTGACGATCCGACCGTAGCGCCGCGCCCGCATGCTCCTCATTACGGCCCGCGTGATATGGATTATGCCCTCGACGTTTACCTGACGCATGCGCGCGACCTGCTCCGGGTCGTAAGTGTCCAGCGTGCCCTGCCAAGCCACGCCAGCGTTGTTCACAAGGATGGTCACCGGACCCAACTCTGCTTCGGTGCGGGTGACCATCGCCTCAACCGCGGCCGCCTCGGCGACGTCTGCCGCCACCGCGATAGCCCGTCCGCCCGCGGTCGCAATCTCGGCGACCAGCGCCTGGGCCGCATCGGCATGCACAGCATAGTTCACGCACACGGCGGCGCCACGTTGCGCAAGGAGCCGCGCCGTTGCTCGGCCGATGCCGCGGGCGCCGCCCGTCACCACCGCCACTTGGTTGCGCCATTCAGCAGGCATTCGAGCCTCGTTGGTGCTCAAGATGCGCGCTTGTACGCCTGGTCGATCAATTGCACGGCCCGCGCGCAGTCGTGCACGCTAATCGGTGGCGCCGCGCCTCGTCCCCAGTGGTCGAGCGCATCGCGCAGCGCGGTGAAATAGGGCGAGGTGACGGTGGCGCCTGGGAACGTCTCGTCGCCCTCGGCGGTGGCGAGCTTTGTGATCCCGTCTTTCATGGTGAGAATGGCGTCCCGGCCAGCGATCTTCCACTCACCGTCAGTGCCATCACGGGGGAAGCCATTGCCGACGTCGACGGTGCCGAGAATGCCACTCTCCGAGCGCAGCATTACTGAAGCGTAGTCCTCGACCGGGCGCTCATGCGCGCGCCGGCTTAGTTGCGCGCCAGTTACCTCAGCCTCCTCCCCGGTCAGGTAAAGGAACATGTCCAGCCCGTGCGGGCCCAGGTTCCGGAGACAGCCACCGCCCGCCTCGGCAGGATCGAGCATCCACGCGCAATCCCACGCTGGGTAGCGTGCTGGTCCCGGCCGGTTAATGCGGACGTAGATGTGCGAGAGTGGACCAAAGCGGCCAGCCGCGAGCAGCTCGCGGGCGCGCGTGGCGAAGGGCGCGTAGCGCTGGGCTAGCGGGACGGCGACAAACGCATCGAGCCGGGCCGCTTTGGCAGCTACCGCCTCCACCTCCGACGCGTTGATCCCCATCGGCTTCTCCATCAGGAAGGGATATCCCTGATCGAGCAGGTCGTGTGCGATCCCGGCCATCTGCCGGTGCCGCCCGAGCGCCACGACGAAGTCGGGGCGAGTAGTCACCAGCATCTGTCGGTAGTCCGTGAAGGTTGACGGGTTCCCGACCACCGCCGCTCGTCTCGCGACGAGACCGGCGTCGGAGTCTTGGATGGCCACCAGCTTCACATCCGGGATGGCGATGAGGTGGCGGAGGTAGGCGGCGTCGTGGAGCGCGTGCCAGTGGCTTACCTCTATCGCAGCGACGCGGATCGTCATGGCGTCCTC
>DATAOD010000114.1:0-11086 GCA_036265975.1 Candidatus Limnocylindria bacterium | reverse complement strand
TCCACGGCCATCGAGAAGCTTTCGGGCGAGGCGGATATCGTGGCCGTGGAAGAGGGTCAGTTTTTCGACGAGCGCCTGCCGGACGTCGTCAGCCGGATCGCCGATGCCGGCAAGCAGGTCGTGGTGACCGGCCTGGACACCGACTTCCGCGGCGTGCCATTCGGGCCGATGCCCCGCCTCATGGCACTGGCCGACCAGGTCACGAAGTTGACGGCCATCTGCATGGTGTGCGGGGAGCACGCTACCCGGACGCAGCGGCTGATCGATGGCCAGCCGGCCCCGGCCGACTCGCCACTGATCGTGATCGGCGGGATGGGCGACGAGACCTACGAGGCCCGTTGCCGGCTGCATCACGAGGTCCCGCCGCCGCGCACCGGGGCCTGACCTTCGGACGGTGCGGTATTGCACCGTAATACCGAAATCAGGTTGAACGCTCCCCCATGGCGGGCGCAGTATCTCCCCACAAGGCCCGGCAGACGACCGGGCCAATACCGTCCATCGGGGGTTCCCGCCTTGTCGAAGAAGTTGCCCTCTCTGCTTGCCGGGTTCGTGCTGCTGCTCACGCTGCCGGGACTTGCGGTCGCCCAGACCGATCACGCCACGCTGATCGACGTGCACGCCATTCAGATCAGCCACGCCAAACCGCAGCCTTCCGGCGCCAACTGTTCACCGGATGGGACCACGAATGGCCAGTTCGCGACGACCGGCTGGAAGGTCGCAGGCACTGGACAGACCGCGCACCTCAACCTCAACACGGTCCCAAGCGGCCTGAACCGCACCGCCGTTGCATCCGCGATGCAATCCGGCTACACCGCCTGGAGCGGCACGCCACGGATCACGGTCGCGACCAACGGGAGCGTGACCAAGTACACGGCCAACCACAGCTATGACCTGCTGTTCGGCCGCACCGGCGGCAGCAGCATCGCGGTGACCTACACCTGGCAGTGGAGTGACGGCTCCATCGAGAGCGACACCGTCTTCAACAGCCGGTTGCCCTGGGTCGTGATTGCCAGCCCGGACAGCGACGGGTGCAACGAGTCAGTGGCGGCGTACGACGTCGCGAACATCGCCACCCATGAGTTCGGGCACACCTACGGCCTCGACCACGCCAACAGCGATCGGTTCGAGACGATGTACCCGTATGGCTACACCGGCGAGACCCTGAAGCGCACCCCCGCCAACGGAGACAAGGCCGGCATCAACGCGGTCTACTGAGCCGCGAAGCCGACGGCGCTCACGGGCGTCATGCACCTACAGATGGCCCTCGTCACGGACGGGGGCCATCCCCTTTTTCGAGTGGCACATTCCTTGCGTTCAGTCTCCCGGGCACCGGAAGTTCCGTCCTAGGGGAGAGACCATGAAGCTCATTTCGGCAATCGTCCTTGTCGGGTTGCTGACCGCCTGCAACGTCGGCGCGACATCGCCCTCGGAGCAGACGCTGCCGACCGTCACGCCGTCGACCGGCACCGTGGGCTCCACGGCCGCATCGGCTTCGACACCTGCCGTGGCGATGTCCTGCACCGATGCATTCGCCGCCATCGACCTCAGCGGCACCACGTCGGTGACCGATCTGATGAATTTGACCGATGAGGTCGACACCACCATCTCCGACTGCCAGACGCTGGCCGATTGGACCGCGGCGGTGCAGACCTACGTGCCGGACGTCCAGACAGACGATGCGAAGCAGTTCATCCAGGAGCGCTGCGCCGACAATCCGACCCTCGCAACGACGCCGCTGTGCACGGAGGTTGCTTCCTAGCCCGATACTCGCGCCATGCGCGAGACCGGGTTCATCGGCTACCCAACCGGTTGGCTGCTGGCCGTCTTCGACGACCCGCGGCGGGCTGGCGAGGTAGCCGATTCGCTGTCCTCCGCGCCTGACGGGCCGGACGTCGCCGTCCTGCAGGGTCCGGAGGCCGCAGCGCGGTTTGACGGGCTCGGCCGGGGCGGCGGCCGCGCCTGGTGGCGCCGCGCCTTCCAGCAGCTGGCCATGGACCAGATGCCTGACTTCCTGTGGTACGAGGAGGCGGTCAGGAACGGGGCCGCGGTACTCGCCGTGCGAGCGCCCGACCGCTCGCATCGCGCCGAGCTGGTTCGCCGCCTGAAGCGCCAGGGCGGGCATTTCATCAACTACTTCGGAAGCTGGTCAACCGAGTCGATTGCGCCATGGCATGGCGAGGAGCCCGACGTTCCACACGTCATGCGCCGCTAGGCGGCGCGAACAATGGTCCTTGCCGAAAGGCCACGCGTGGCCGGCATTCGGCCCGATATGGTGGCGCCACCAACAAACGCGAGCCTACCCAAGCGACCTGTGAACGCGTCACCGACCCCGCGCCTTACTGGACTGCTGCATTCCGCCACCGCGCGGCGCATCGTCGCGCTGCTGCTGGCGATCATGATCCTGGCCTCGCCGGCGGTAGCAGGGATCCGAACCAGCGCCGCAACCGCAACCAGGCCCGGCGCCATCGTCTGGGCCGTCGGAGACATCGCTAGCTGCGCCCGGCTGAGTGACAGCAAGGTTGCCAGCATGATCGAGCCGCGGCGAGGCACGATCCTGACCCTGGGCGATCACGCCTATCCCAGGGGAACGCCAGACAACTTCGCGAACTGCTTCGATCCTGTCTGGAGGAACCTGACGTCCAGGACGCAGCCGGCTCCGGGGAACCACGAGTACGAGACACCCGATGCCGCGGGCTATTTCGGTTACTTCGGCGATCGCGCGCGAAACGGGTACTACGCGATCTCCCGCGGCGAATGGCGGATCTACAGCCTGAACAGCTCTGTCATCGACCAGGCACAACTCAACTGGCTGGCCGCCGATCTGACGGCGCATCCGATGGACTGCGTGCTGGCCTACTGGCATGAGCCGTTGTTCACCTCGCGCATCGACGGGCCCTCCCCCGGCGTCAAGCCGTTCTGGGACCTGCTGTATGCAGCCGGCGCCGATGTGGTCCTGAATGGCCACGCGCACAGTTATGAGCGCTTCGCGCCCCAGACGCCCGACGGAGTTCTGGCGGACGATGGCATCCGCGAATTCGTGGCCGGAACCGGCGGAGCGGCCGCTGGAGAGTTCGGCGCCACCGCGCCGAACAGCGAAGTACAGCAAACCGGAACGTGGGGTGCCTTGCGCCTGCGATTGGCATCGGGCCAGTACAGCTGGACCTTCGAGCGAGCCGCCGGCAGCGCCTTCACCGACTCCGGAACCGCGTCCTGTCACTAGTCGCATTCGCTCTGGCGGAGAAGGCTGGCGGAGGGGGTGGGATTCGAACCCACGGAGGCTTGCACCTCAGCGGTTTTTAAGAGCGAGCCACCCGAGTCCGATCGTTGGCCGATTTGGCCTCCGGAGGTCCTAGTGAGGCGGATCTCGACTGACGTATCCGCAGGCCCGGAACGCTGCCGGCTTATCGCCGTCCTGCCCGTCCTCGCCGCCGCCCACGTATATCGTGTCGCCCTCAACGGCGACGGTCATCCCGAACTGGTCACGGAGAACTAGGTCCGGCGTGTGGTCGACCGAGTATCCGTCTGGCCAAATCACCAGTCGGTGCTGCCCGGACTCATTCGCGATATCAGCCCCGCCATCCGCTGATGCGGCAAGGCGGCCTGTGAGCAATGCCGTTGGGCACCCTGATGGGCCGATGAGCGAGCACGCCCCGAGTAGCAATGCGCCTGCGCATGACGCTGCGATGAACCTCACGCAGTGCATGCTAAATGGGCCTACCCATCGGCGCAGCGGCCGCTATCTGTCCGCGTAGCGGCCAATCGTGCGCGGTAGGCTGGCGGAGGGGGTGGGATTCGAACCCACGGAGGCTTGCACCTCAGCGGTTTTCAAGACCGCCGCAATCGTCCACTCTGCCACCCCTCCGGGCGTGATTCTAGCCGCGCTCCGGCAGCGGCTCAGCTGATCGCATCGGTTCCGAAATGAGGCTGGAGCGCATCCGGAATGCGGATTGAGCCGTCGGGCTGGAGATGGGTCTCCAGCAGCGCTGCGTAGGTGCGCGACATGCCCAGCGCCGAGCCGTTGAGCGTGTGCACCAGCTCCGGCCGCGCATCCGCGGAAGGGCGATAGCGCACGTTCATGCGACGCGCCTGGAAGTCGGTGTAGTTGGAGCATGAGCTGACCTCGAGCCACATCCCGACGCCCGGCGACCAGGCTTCCAGATCGTAGCCCTTGGCCTGGGCGAAGCCCACGTCGCCGGTGCAGCGCTCGACGGTGCGGTACGGGATCTCGAGCGCCTCCAGCACCTCCTCGGCGTCGCGGGTCATGGTCTCCAGCTCATTGGGCGAGGTGGACGGCTCGACCAGCTTGACCATCTCCACCTTGTCGAACTGGTGGACGCGCAGCAGGCCGCGGGTGTCCTTACCGGCGGCGCCCGCCTCGCGGCGGAAGCAGGGCGTGTAGGCGGCATGGTGGATGGGCAGGCGATCGACCGGCAGGATCTCGTCGCGGTAGATGTTGGTGACCGGCACCTCCGCGGTGGGGATGAGGTACAGCTCGTCGCGCTCGGCGACGTACATCTGCCCCTCCTTGTCCGGCAGCTGCCCGGTGCCGCGCGCACTGGCCGCGTTCACCAGGATGGGCGACCACAGCTCGCTGTAGCCATGGCGTTCGGCCATCTCCAGCATGAGCCCGATGAGGGCGCGCTCAAGCCGCGCGCCCTGCCCGGTGAACAGGATGAATCCGGACCCGGCGATCTTGGCGCCGCGCTCGAGGTCGAACAGGCCCAGGTGCTGCGCGATCTCCCAGTGCGGCGGAGCCGATCCCTGCGGTGCGGGCGTTCCCCAGCTGCGGATGACCGGGTTGTCCTGGGCTCCCTTCCCATCCGGGACCGATGGATCCGGCAGGTTCGGGATGAGCAGCAGGTCCTGCCCGACCTGCTGCTCCAGGGTGGTGAGCTCGGCGGCGTTGGCGTCGATCTGCCGGGACAGATCGGCCATGCGGGCCTTCAGCTCGTCCGCCGGTGCTCCCCCGCCGGAGCGCATCGCCTCGCCGAGCTGCTTGTTGCCGGCGTTGCGCTGCGCTCGCAGGTCGTTGGTGCTCGCCTCCAGCTCGCGGCGGCGCGCATCGGCGGCCAGGATGCGGTCCACTGCGTCCGGCGGCTCGCCCTTGCGAGCGATGGCCGCCTTGACGGCATCGGGATCGTCGCGAATGAGGCGGACGGAGATCATGTGGTGAGCGTATCTGCGGCAGCGGCCTCCCGCAGCCTGCGAATGACGAAGGCGCGGTCCAGGGCAGCCAGCAGCCATCCGGCGCGGGGGCCGCTGGCCCCGCCCAGGAAGGCGGCATACAACGCCGCGAACGCCCGCCCAGGCTTGAGGGCCAGATCCTGCGCGACGCCGAAGATCTCGGCCTGAACCGCCTCCCCAGCCCAATCCGCCCGCTGGAGGTTCGCGGCGAGTGCCGCGAGATACGCACGCTGGGTGTCATCAAGCACATGAACAGCCTCGGGCAGCGCCTCGTAGTGGATGACGATGCGAGCCCTGTCCGGCGCATAGCTCTCCAGCCAGCCGCGCGCGGCGGCGGTGCGCTCCGCCAGGATGCCCGACTCGCGCTCGTCCAGAGCCGCGCCCTTCTCCGCCGCCGCCCGCTCGGCGACATTTACCCCGGGGATCTGGAGGAGCAGCGCCAGGTGGCTGAACGGCGGTCGATACGCGGCCGCCGCGGCAGCCACGTCCTCGCCCGGGTCCACCTGGACCGCAGCGAACAGGCGCTCCGGGTCCGACGGCAGCTCGCCCTTGACCTCGCGGCCCGCGACGGCTCCGGCGATGCGGTCCGACTCGTCGAACACGCGCGGGATCGCGTCCGTGCCATCCGGGTCGAAGTCGATCGCCTGGTTGTAGCGCGGCCGCAGGAAGAGCAGCCGCAGCTGCTCCGGCGGCATGACCTCGGCGATCTCGTGGGCGGCCGCCCCGCGGCCCTTGGAGGTGGACATCTTGCGGCCGGCGATGTTCAGGAACTCGTAGACCACGTTCATGGGCGGCTCGCGATCGAACACCTCGCGCGCGATCGCCTCAGAGCGGTCGCGGGCGCCGCCCCGCGTGCCAAGGTCCTTCCCATTCGGCTCGATCGTCACGCCGAACAGGCTCCATTTCGCGGCCCAGTCCACGTTGAACGGCAGCTTGGCGCGGCCGCCGAACGGGGACGTGTCGCCGGCGAAGCCACAGCCGCGGGCCCAAGCCACGAGGTCGGGCCGGCACTCGTAGTGCACCCGCTCCCCGTCCCAGGCAGTCACGATGGTCGTCCCAATCCGCCCGCAGTTCTCGCAGATCACCGACAGCGGATGCCACTCCTCGGGGTGCTGGACGTTTGCCACGCGGCGGTAGATCTCCCGCACGACGGCGGCGCGGTCGAGCGCCACCCGGATGTATCGGTCCATCTCGCCGGAGGCGTAGACCTCGCTCATCCAGTAGTAGCGGTCGGGGTGGATGCCCAGCCCCGCGAAGGTGTCGATGAACTGGCCGGCGAAGTGCCGCGCGTAGGACGCATGGCCGTCGCCCGCCGGATCGGCGACGTGAGCCAGCGGACGGCCCATCTCCGTCTCGACCGCATCGGGGGTGAGCAGCGCCTGCGCATCCATTGGGTCGAGGTCGTCGATCCCGTACAGGAACGTGGTCTGCAGGTCCGCCGCGCGCAGCGCGCGGACGATCACGTCATTGATGACCGGGCCGCGCAGGCTGCCGACGTGGACGGTGCCGGAGGGCGTCTTCGAGTCGTTGAGGACCTGGCGTCCGGAGCAACCGGCTGCAAGCTCATCGGCCCAGAACATGGGCGTCGAGCGGCTAGCCGACGGAGACGACGGTGTAGGTGACCGGACCGGCCGGTGCCTGCACGGTGACCTTGTCGCCCTTCTTGTGGCCCATCAGCGCCTGCCCAACCGGGGACTCGTTGCTGATCCGGCCGTCGCGCGGCGAGGCCTCCGCCGAGCCGACGATCGTGAACGTCTCCTCCCCGTCGGAGCCCTTGATGACCACTTTGGAGCCGATGCCAACCTTGTCGCCATTGGCCTTGGCGATCACCTCGGCGTGCTTGAGCTGCGCCTCGAGCGTCGCGATGCGGCCCTCCAGGAACGACTGCTCCTGCTTGGCGTCCTCGTACTCGGCGTTCTCACTGATGTCGCCATCCAGCTTCGCGTCGTGGATGCGCTGGGCGACCCGCGGCCGCTCCACGGTGATCAGCTCGTTCAGCTCGGCCTTGAGCTTCTCCAGCCCCTCGGCCGTCAGGTACACAGGCTTGTTGTTCATCGGTCCCACCCCCTCCTCATCCGTTCGGTGCGATGCCGGTCTGCCGGCAGTCGCGAGGCCGTCTCGCGGGGTGACGAGAACCGACCCTCGACCGACTTCACTAACAAAAAACGCTCCAGTTTCCGCCGGCTGCGTGGCCGTGCGTTCCTGAAGCTTGGCCGACGGTCTGTCTGGCCGGCCGGCCGGCTCATTCGGTGCTCCCGATGACCCGACGCCGCGGCATTGTAGGCGCGGCCGATGGGGGTGTCAAAGCGTTATCGGCCCGCGAACACCAGCGCCACCACGAGCAGCGCGAAGGCGACGCGGTACACGCTGAAGACCGTCACCGAGCGGCTGCGCAGCCAGGCCAGCAGGAAGCTGATGGCGGCTAGCCCGGCGAGCGTGGCCGCGAGCAGGCCGGCGGCCAGCGCGATCCACTCAATGTTGGTGTGGGCCTCGTCCAGCAGGTGCCGCGATCCGTACAGGCCGGCGCCCAGGGTGATCGGTGTGGCCAGCAGGAAGCTGAAGCGCGCGGCGGACTCGCGGGTCAGGCCCAGCGCCAGGCCCGCCGTGATGGTCGCGCCCGAACGGCTGATGCCGGGCAGCAATGCGAGCGCCTGGCTGAAGCCGATCACCAGCGCGCCCGGCGCGCCGAGCTCATCGAGGTGGTCCCGATGCGAGCCAAGGCGATCCGCCAGCCAGAGCCCCACCGCGCCGATCACCAGGAATCCGGCTATGGCCAGCCGGATCGCGTCCGAGTCGCCGTGCAGCACCTCGTCCACGAAGCTCTCACCTACGAAGCCGATGATCGCGGCCGGGATGGTGGCGATCACCAGCAGCCAGGCCAGGCGGCGATCAGGATCGGCCCCGATACGCCGCTCCCCAATGCTCGCCACAGCCGCGCCGATCAGGCGGATCCAGTCACGCCAGAAGTAGGCGAGCAGCGCGACCAGCGTCCCGAGGTGCAGGAACACGTCGAAGGCGAGGCTGCCGAGCAGCCCATTCGTGTCCCAGCCGAACAGCCACGGCGCGAGCTCCAGATGCGCGCTGGAGCTGACCGGGATGAACTCGGTCAGGCCCTGGATGAGCCCGATGATGATCGCCTGGACGACGAGATCCATCAGTCAGCGGCCTCCGCGCATCGGCCAGGGGCGCGTACCTGCGGTGTTCGTATCGGCCAAGCACGGCGCCACACATTCGCATCGGCCACGGATTCCGTGTCCAGGCTAGCCCCTACCACGGTATCAGTGATGCTCGCCACTGATCCCGTGGATGGTTGCCGGCTGCCTCGCCGTTACGGACCTCACAGGTTCGTGTGGTCGTGCCGTGCCACCGGCGCCCCTAGCGGATGAAGAGTGGCGCCAGCACCAGGGTGATGGTCGCCAGCAGCTTCACCAGCACGTGCAGGGACGGCCCGGCCGTGTCCTTGAACGGGTCGCCCACCGTGTCACCCACGACCGCGGCGGCGTGGGCGGGCGTGCCCTTTCCGATGACGTTCCCGTCATCGTCCTTGAGGTTGCCCGACTCGATGTACTTCTTCGCGTTGTCCCAGGCGCCGCCGCCGTTGTTCAGCACCGTGGCCAGCAGCACGCCGGCAATGGTGCCGACCATCAGCATGCCCGCTACCGCCTGGTAGCCGAGCAGCAGGCCCACCGCGATGGGCGTCCCCACCGCCACCAAGCCCGGCGCGACCATCTGGCGCAGTGCGGCCCGGGTGGTGATGTCCACGACCCGCGCGTAGTCCGGCCGCTGGCTGTAGTCCATGATGCCGGGCATCTCGCGGAACTGGCGGCGCACCTCCACGATGATCGCCTGGGCCGTGGTTCCCACTGCCCGGATGGCGAGCGAGCTGAAGAAGTAGACCAGCATCGCGCCGATCAGGGCGGCCACGAACACGCCGACATCGGCCAGGTTGACGGAGGTCAGCTGGGGCCCACCGCGGCCCTCCTGGATGTGGTTCACCTTTGTGATGTAGGCGCTGAACAGGAGGAAGGCGGCCAGGCTTGCCGACGCGATGGCGTAGCCCTTGGTCAGTGCCTTGGTCGTGTTCCCGACCGCGTCCAGGCGGTCGGTGATCTCGCGCGCACCCGCCTCCGAACGGCTGAACTCGGCGACGCCACCGGCGTTGTCGGTGATCGGGCCGAAGGTATCCATGGCCAGGATGTAGGCCGTGGTCATGAGCATCCCCATGGTGGCGACCGCCGTTCCGAAGATGCCGCCGTTCGGCGCGTTGGCGATGCCGGCGAAGGCCTGCTCGCCCAGCCAGTGGCTGGCCAGCAGCGCGATGCCGATCACGATGGCGGTGACCGCCGTGGTCTCGAAGCCGACCGCCATCCCGCTGATGATGTTCGTGGCCGGGCCCGTCTTGCTGGCCTCGGCGATCTCCCGCACCGGGCGGAAGGTGCCGGCCGTGTAGAACTGGGTGATATAGACGAAGGCCACGCTGGTGGCCAGGCCCACGACGCCCGCGCCGAAGAACCAGATCCACGGCGGGATGCCGCTGCTGCCGGTCTGCCCGCCGGTGTTCATCATCACCGCGGTGCTGATAGCCAGCCCGACCACGGACAGTATGGTGGTGACCCAGTAGCCGCGGTTCAGGATGTTCATGGGGTTCTCGTCCTCCGAGCCCCGGATGAAGAACATCGCCACGATGGTTGCCAGAAGGCCGAAGCCGCGGACTACCAGCGGGAAGAAGATCCACAGCTGCGCGTTGGGCCAGCCACTGGCCGAGGCGAAGGCGTAGACCGCGACGCCAAGGATCATGGCGCCGATGTTCTCCGCGGCGGTCGATTCGAACAGGTCGGCACCACGGCCGGCGCAGTCGCCCACGTTGTCGCCCACCAGGTCCGCGATCACGCCGGCGTTACGGGGATCATCCTCCGGGATGCCGGCCTCTACCTTGCCGACCAGGTCGCTGCCGACGTCGGCGGCCTTGGTGTAGATCCCGCCGCCCAGCTGCGCGAAGAGCGCCACGAAGCTGGCGCCGAAGCCGAAGCCCACGATAACGAACGGCGCCTCCCTGACGGTGATGTCACCCAGCAGCGCGTCGTACACCGTGAAGATGCCCCATACGCCCAGCAGGCTGAGGGCGACGACCAGGAAGCCGGACACCGCGCCGCCGCGCATGGCGACCTGCACCGCCTCCACCAGGCTGCGGCGGGCGGCC
The DNA here is from genome assembly GCA_036265975.1 of Candidatus Limnocylindria bacterium. Lineage (GTDB taxonomy): Bacteria > Chloroflexota > Limnocylindria > QHBO01 > QHBO01 > DASSCW01. Next base: position 702 of record DATAOD010000114.1, on the reverse strand, counting down.
GCGGCGGTGCGCACGTTGGAGCGCACGCTGATGAACATGCCAATGATGCCCGACGCCATGGAGCAGGCCGCACCGACCAGGAAGGCGATCGCGGTCAGGATGCCGATGGGCGCGTTCGCCAGCTTCGGCACATCCGCGACGTCCGGACTTTCGACCAGCCCGATGACGAGGCCGATGATCACCGCGCCGACAAGCGCGAGCAGCGCGATGGTCGTGTACTGGCGCTTGACGAAGGCGTCGGCGCCCTCGCGGATGGTGTCCCCCACGTCCTGCATCGCCTGGGGCCCCTTGTCCCGGGACAGCACATCTCGCGCGAGATAGAGCGCGAACAGGACCGCGACGAGCCCGGCGATCGGGATCAGCCAGTGGAGCGCGTTGGACATCAGGGTCTGCAGAGCCTCCGGTGCGGGGTTCGGGGTCGCGGATCGATGTTGCCTGTCACGTCGAGCGGGCCCGGCAGGGCGCGGCGATGGTGCCCTCGCTTCGACGTGCGTTCGCCGCCGGGGGCTCGGAACACAGGGGAACCGCCGCGTCGGCAGCGGGAGTGTATGCGTGCCCTCGTGCACGGGTCAAACCAGCGCGGCGCCCATGCGCATCACATGCAGCGGCGCCTGCATCGGCAGCGGCGGCACCGGCGGCGGGACGGGAACGGGCGGCGGCACCGGCACCGGAGGCGGGACGGGAACGGGCGGCGGCACCGGC
>DATAOD010000113.1:0-1980 GCA_036265975.1 Candidatus Limnocylindria bacterium | reverse complement strand
AGGTGGCTGGGGCGCTGCTGGCGGCTTGGCAGGCCATCGGCGAGCAGATCGCGGTGCTCGGCCGTCGGCTCGTGGCCGTGGCCCGGCAGGACGAGGCGGTGCGGCGGCTGATGACCGCACCCGGTGTCGGCGTCCTGGTCGCGCTCGCCTACGTCAGCGTCGTGGATGCGCCGGAGCGCTTCACCAAGTCGTCCAGCGTTGGCGCCTACATCGGCCTGACGCCGCGGCGCTATCAGTCCGGCGAGGAGGATTACACCGGCCACATCTCTCGCTGCGGCGACAAGCTGCTGCGTACCTACCTGTACGAGGCAGCCGGGATCATCCTCCATCGTGTCTCACGCTGGTCGGTGCTGAAGGCCTGGGGGACGCGCCTGGCGAGGCGGATCGGCACCAGGAAGGCCACCGTCGCCGTGGCTCGCAAGCTCTCGGTCATTCTCCATCGCATGCTGCGCGACAGCAGCGAGTTCCGCTGGTCGAAAAAAGAGGTCCATCCGGCATGAGCATCCGATAGCGAAGCCACGAGATTCGCCGGCAGCGGCGGAAGGGCGTCCCGCGTCGGGACGGGGCACCGGTCATCGCGTGGGTACCGTTGCGGCCATGAGCCTCCAGGCTCGGATGGACTTCCCCCCTGGGGCTGGAGGGTTTGCTAACGAACCCAGGCACCCCAGGAGGGAAGGATGGCGGAGAGGCGAACCCGACGGAGCTTCACGAGGGAGTTCAAGGCGCAGGCGGTGAAGCGGCTGCTGGACGGCGGCAAGGGGCTGTCGGAGGTGGCGACGGAGCTTGGCATTGGCACCGGGCAGCTCAGCCAATGGCGCACCGAGCACCTGGCGGCCGGCTCGGTCGAGGCACTGGCCGTCCGCAAGGCGGAGCAGGCGGAAACGCAGCGACTGAAGCGCGAGGTGAAGCGGCTCGAAGAGGAGGTGGAGATCCTCCGCAAGGCGGCGGCTTTTTTCGCCAGGGGGATCGCGTGACGAAGTTCGCCTTCGTATCGGCCGAGCGGGCGAATCACGCCGTAGCCACGCTGTGCCGGGTCATCGGTGCGAGCGTCAGCGGCTTCTACGCTTGGCTCCACGCGATCCCCACCGTCCAGAGCCGTGCCGAGGCGGAAGCCGCGCTGCGCGAGCAGATCGGCCGCGTCTTCGCCGCCCGCCGGCGGGTCTACGGCTCGCCACGGGTCCATGCCGAGCTGCGGCGGGAGGGCCGGCGGCATTCGCGCCGGCGCATCGAGCGGCTGATGCGCGAAATGGGGCTCTCGGCCCGCCGGGGCCGCCGCCGTACACCCCGCACCACGGACAGCCGCCATGATCTCCCGGTCGCCCCGAACCTGCTGGCGCGGAACTTCACCGCGGACAGGCCGGACCAGGTCTGGCTGGCCGACATCTCCTACATCCCGACCGACGAGGGCTTCCTGTATCTGGCCGCGATCAAGGACATGGCCACGCGCGAGATCGTCGGCTGGTCCATGGCCGACCACCTCAGGGCCGAGCTGTGCATCGGCGCCCTGGTCATGGCCATCCAGCGGCATCGGCCATCACGCGGGCTGGTCCACCACGGCGACCGCGGCGTGCAATACGCGTCCGAGCCCTACCGGGCGGTGCTGGAGCGGCACGGCATCACGCAATCCATGAGCCGCCGCGGCAACTGCCTCGATAACGCGCCCATGGAGAGCTTCTTCGCCTCGCTCAAGACGGAGCACGTCCACCAGGTCCGCTTCCGCACCCGCGAGGAGGCGAAGACGGCCGTGTTCGAATACATCGAAATCTTCTACAATCGGCAGCGTTTGCATTCAGCCATCGGCTATCGCACCCCGGCCGAGGCGCGGGCCAGCATGGAAGGGATCACCATGCGTGCAGCCGCATGACGCTCTGATCTCACCCCTCCACTCCATGGGGGGAAGTCCAGTTTGATACGGGCGGTCGTGAATGAGATGGCAGCGCTGACACAAGCCTCTCAGGTTTTTCAGTCGGTTATTGCTGG
>DATAOD010000112.1:0-1996 GCA_036265975.1 Candidatus Limnocylindria bacterium | reverse complement strand
GAAGGACTGGAACGCCTTCGACGGTCTGCCCCTGCCTGTCTGCCGCAATATCCGCGCGGCGCGTGACAGGCGGTTCGGCGGAGAGGCCGCGTGGTCGTTCTGCGCGGCAAAGAACGAGATGTATTACCCCACCTTATTCGTCGCCCCCTGCATTCATTACGGCATCTGGCTAAATTAGCGGCTGATCGTGAAAATTTCTGTCTCTCCCTGTATCTTTTGACGCCATGAAGCGGGCCCCAACCGCCGATTCGGCGGTTTTGTGCCGCTTGCACGCGCCAATATTCCAGTTCCGTACAAGCGGTGTCCCTGCCGTGGTAACGGCAGTGACCGAGAAACCTGATCGGGGTGTCGGCGGCGGTACGGAGCGGGAAGACTATGCGGTGTTCCAGGCCAGTCCCTTGAGCCCTTGGCAGAACTGCCGCCAGGAGGGCGCCGCCGTCTCGGCGACCACCAGCGTGGCGCGACGGGCGTGCAGCACGACGCGCGCCCCTACCTTGAGCACGCGCTCACGAAAGCGGCGCAGGCTCCAGCCGGTGCGGGTGATCTTCTGCATCACGCAACGTCCGCTGTGCAGGACCTCGTAGGCCAGCAGATGCAGCAGCAGCAACGCCTCGTTGCGGGCGAATGCATCGGAGGCGTGCGGCCAGCGGGCCCGCGAGGACGCGGACAGAGCCGGCGCCAGCACGTCCATCAGCTCGCCCATGTGGCCCTCGGCCGTGCCGCGTTCGCGATACAGCGCCAGCAGTTCTTCACCGGACAGGGTCTGCGCGTCGATGTTGGTGAGCAGCCAGAAGTGGTCCAGCAGCAACTCACCCGGGCGCTCCAGCACCACCAGCACGACACGCCGCTCGCCCGACCAGGCGCCGGCGGCGTAGCTCTTCTCGTGAAACCAGATGCGCGGCTCGGCTGGTGGTCGTCCGGCCGGGCGGCCCAGATGCGGCGCCGCCAGCCGATCGAGCGCATTGTTGGTCTTGATGCGCGCCACGTACGGCGTGCGGTTGGCTTCCAGTCCGGCCAGCAGAGGTTCGCCGGGGAAGCCTGCATCCATCCGTACCAGCGCTACCTGGCAGAGCGTCATCTCGACGCGGCTGACCAGATCAAGGACGAAGTCGAGCGCGCCCTCGGCGGTGTGCGCATTGCCAGCGCGCAGGCGGGCGTCGAGCATGTCGCCGGTTTCCGCACTCGAGGCCACGATCGGATGGTACATCTGCTGGTGGTAGTGGCCGTTGTAGGCGGCCTTCGGCTGGTTGCCATGGACCTCGATCGGCAGGCCGTCGATGTCGATGGTGACCTGGCGCAGACGATGGCCACGGCGCATCGCACGTAACCGGCGACCGGCCATCTCGGCCACCGCGTTTTGCAGCACGCGCAGGTTGGCCGGTTGGCTGAGCATCTCGAGCAGGCGCGACAGCGGCGGCTGCGATGGCAGATGGTGCCCCTCGTCCAGCGCCGCGGTGCCGGCCGCTTCGGAAATTGCCAGTCGCAGCGCGGGATCGAAGCGTAACGCATCGGCGTCGTCCTGGTCGCGCCAGCCCTGGCCATACAGCACCAGCACGGTGCGCAGCAGTTCCGCCAGCGGATAGTCGATCTGATCCTGCGCACGGGTGTCGACGAGGTGCGCAATGAGCCACTCGATGATGCAGCTCTGCTCAAGCACTTCCCGCAGCAGCACGCCGCCACCGTCCGCGCTCAGCCGGTCGGGACGCGCCTCGATGTACAGGCTGTGGTTGAAGGTCGGAATGAACATCGGCGACGCTTCACCCAGTGGGTGCGGCTCCTTCGCAGCGCGGGAATGACGGCAATACGCTGATTTTGAAAGTTATTTCGAAAAGTACAAGTGAAATCATCGTGTAGCGACGAATAAGCGGGGCTAAAAACTCACAGAATTGCGGTGCAAAAACGGAGGTTTTTGCACCATGGCGCAGCTGAGGATTTCGTGGGTGTTTGGTCTGTACGCCAGCAGTTGCCGCACTGGCTCATGGACTGAACGATGCCG
>DATAOD010000111.1:0-7846 GCA_036265975.1 Candidatus Limnocylindria bacterium | reverse complement strand
TCGACGTCCGGGTTGTCGCGCGGCATGCGCATCGGCGGGCCTTCCATGCCGGGAGCGCTCATGGGCGGGTCTCCGGCCGGCACTGGCCCGCCAGGCTCCGGATCCGGAGTGGGATCAGGCGAGGGCTCTGGATCGGGCGATGGATTTGGCATCTCCGGATCATCAATGCCGCTTGGCGGCACGTTCATGGTCATGGTTCACCTCCACGGGAGGCTGGTGCACGGTTCGTGCCGCGTGCCGGAGCTTCCTACCTGGGGATGGCAGAATGGGTGGCGAGAGGGAGCCATGACCGCCACTTCCGAGCCCGATATTCTCGCCACAGCGCAGGCCGCCATGGCCCGCCACGACTGGCGCGTGGCCTATGACGCCCTGGCAGCTGCCGATGCCTCGGCCAAGCTGCCGCCGGAGGCGCTGGGCCTGCTTGCCGACGCTGCCTGGTGGACCGGCCAGCTGCCCCTCGCCATCGACGCGCTGGAGCGAGCATTCGCCGCCGCAACGCGGGACCAGAATTTCGAGGCCGCAGTGATGGCAGCCATTCGCCTCGCCCACAACAACCTGCTGCGGGGGTCGCTTCCTGTCTCACGCGCATGGCTCAAGCGCGCGGAGTCAATGCTCGCTGACGTGCCGCAGGGAATCGGTCATGGATGGCTGGCGGTCACCAGCGCCCTGTACGGCTCGCTGGTCGGCGATACCGACGGAGCATTGGCACAGGCCACGCTCGCGAATGAGATTGCGGAACGTCTCGGTGACCAGGACCTGGCGGCGTTCTCGCTTGGAGCAAAGGCCGCAATGCTGGTGGCTCGCGGCGACGTCGAGGAGGGCCTGGCGTTGGCGGACGAGGCAACCCTGGCGGCGATGAATGGCAACCTCGACCCGCAAACCGCGGGAGGCGTGTGCTGCAGCACGATCGAAGCCTGCGCCTCCATCGGCGAGATTCAGCGCGCCGTCGAGTGGACGGAAGCACAGGATCGCTGGTGCCGCCGCGAGGGGATCAATGGATTCCCCGGCATGTGCCGTCTCTTCCGATCCAACGTGAAGACGTTGCGCGGCAACTGGCCAGAGGCGGAGGCCGAGGCGCGGCTCGCATCCACCGAGCTGCAGGGGTACATCCCCGCCGCCGCCGGACTGGCGCTGTACCAGATGGGGGAGATCCGCCTGTACCGTGGCGACCTTCCGGCGGCCGAAGAGGCGCTGCTGGGCGCCAATCGGTTCGGCCAGGAGATCGAGCCTGCCAACTCGCTCCTGTTGCTGGCACAGGGAAAGCCGGAGGCCGCGGCGGCGGCAATCAAGCTCGCACTGGACGAGCCTCGCCGGGCGATGTCCTGGATGGTGCCGCCGGGCAGCGACGCGCATCGGCTCAGGATGCTGCCTGCGCAGTCCCAGATCGCCATGGCCACGGGCGACCTGGAGACGGCCTCAGCGGTCGCCGACGAGCTCGAGCGACTGGCAGACACCTTCAAGACGATTCCGGCGCGCGCATGCGCGAAAACGGCCCGCGGCGCCCTGGAAGCGGCGCAGGGCGAGCTGGAGGTGGGAGCGCAGCACCTGCGCGAAGCCATTGGCCTGTGGAGCGAGCTGCCCGCTCCCTACCAGGCGGCACGTGCGCGCGTGGTGCTGGCCAACGCGTATCGCGCGGACGGCTCGCCGGACCGGGCCGCGTTGGAGCTGCGAACCGCCCGGGACGCGTTCGAGGAGCTTGGCGCGGCGCTGGACCTGCGCCATGCAGATGAGGCGCTATCCGAGCTTGGCGGCGCCGGGGCGGCCATGGGCGCGGCCCGCACGCGTACGACGCGAGCGTTCATGTTCACTGACATCGTGGACTCCACGCGCCTGGCCGAGTCGCTGGGTGACGAGGCCTGGGACAAGCTCCAGCGCTGGCATGATCGGGTCATCCGCGCCGCCGTTGCCGAGCAGGGCGGGGAAGAGGTCAAGGCCACCGGCGATGGCTTCTTCCTGGCCTTCGCCGATGCGGGCAACGCCGTGGAAGCGGCCATCGCCATCCAGCGCGGTCTAGCCGTTCAACGCAGCGACGTGGAGGGCGTTGCGCCGCAGGTCCGCATCGGGATCCACCAGGCGGAGGCCAACCGGGTGGGCCTGGACTACGCAGGCACCGGCGTCAACCAGGCGGCACGCATCGGGAATGCAGCCGATGGTGGCGAGATCCTGGTGTCCGCGACGACGATTTCCGCAGCGCGACGATCCTTTGGAGAGTCTGGGCGCCGCACGCTCGAGCTCAAGGGCATCGCCGCCCCGGTCGAGGTGATCAGCGTCGCCTGGCGTTAGGCGAGCGGCTTCTCGCGTAATTCTCATCCCTGGGCACTGCGACGACGAAGCGGCGATTCAGGACAATTCCTGCCAGGAATCGCCGCTAGGCTGTCATGCGCGACGGCCGATCTCACAACGGCGTAGCGCCCATCGTTTCAGCTCAGGAAGACTCACCCGGAGGCCCCTGCTCGGCACGCCCAATGAACAATCGCACCTCAGCCATCGACTGGTCCCTTTTCGGGCTGCTGGGCTTCCTGTGGGGCAGCAGCTACCTCTTCATCAAGATCGGCGTGGATGCCGGGCTGCAGCCGTTCACGCTGGTGGCGCTGCGGCTGCTGATCGGATTTGCGCTGCTGGCCATCGTGGTCGCCGTGGCGCGGGAGCCGCTGCCGCGCAGCGCGCGCACCTACGGGCACTTGCTGGTCATGGCCGTCTTCAGCGTGGCGCTGCCGTTCTCGCTGATCACCTTCGCCGAGCAGAGCACCGACTCGACGCTGGCCGCGATCCTTAATGCCAGCGTGCCGCTGTTCACCATCCTGATCGCCGCCGTGGCTTTGGCCGATGAACGGATCACCGCGCCACGGGTGGCAGGCCTCCTCATCGGCTTCGTGGGCGTCGCCATCCTGGTCGGATTCGATCCGGGCGTGGTCGCCGGAACCGATCTCGTCGCCGCCCTGGCACTGGTCGGCTCATCCATCTCGTATGCGACCGGGGCGGTGTACGCACGCCGCTACGTACATGGCCTCAGGCCCATGATCCCCGCCGTGTCGCAGGTCGGCCTGGCGTTGCTGATCACCGGCGTGCTGGCGATTGCTTTCGAACGGCCCCTCACGCTGCCGTGGCGCTTCGACGCGGTGCTTGCGGTCGTGTGGCTGGGCCTGCTGGGATCGGGCACCGCGTACCTGGTCTTCTTCCGGCTGCTGGGCCGTTGGGGCGCGACCCGCACCTCGCTGGTGGCCTACCTCCTGCCGGTGGTCGGCATCATCCTCGGCGCGGCCGTGCTGCATGAGCACGTGGACCTGCGCACTATCGGCGGCACGGCGCTGGTGATCGCCGGGATCGCCCTGGTCAATGCCCGATCATTGCCGTGGCGGCGGAGCGCTGCGGCCTCGGCCGCCGAGGAGCACGCCGCCTGACCATCGGTGTCGCATCTGAGGCTTGTGTTCGGCGGATCGGCGAGTACCGTTCCACCATCGGCTGAAACGTGAGGTGAGGCGTGGGGCGGCTACAGTGGAATTCGACCCTGCGAGTTCTGGCATTAGTGCTTGCCGCGTTCTGGTTCGCGGCAGCGGTCCTCCAAGCCGTGCTGATGTCGGACCTCACCGGCACCCCGCCGGGACCGAAGGCAACCGTCCAGGACGATCTGATGGCCATGTTCGCGTTCGACTACGCGCGCTGGCCAATCGACCTCGCGTCCAACGCGCTGCTAGCGCTGGGCTTCCTGGCGCTGGGGGGCATCGGGATCCTGCTCTCCCGCCTGGCCGATGCGTTCGACGAACGCCGGTCGCTCGGCCCGGCCCTGTTCATCGGAGCAGGCCTGCTGGGTGCTGCTGCCAGCCTCATCTGGATCGGCGTGAAGCCGTTCGCCACCTTCCCGCATTACTGCCCGTGCGACCTTCGCGATGCCGAGCTCGCGGCGCGGATCACCCTCCTGAATGCGTCAGGCACCATCACCACCTGGCTGACCGTGGGCGCGATCGTGCTGGCATCGACCGGGTTCCTCCTGATCGCGGAGCTCGGTCGCGAGGCGGGCATGTCCCGTCGGCTGACGTGGATGACGTATCTGACGGCAGCCGCGGGATTCCTGGCGGCACTGTTCGGCGCGCTCGGGGAGCTCAATGGTCGCGATGAACCCTGGGGCCAGCTCTCCGACGTATCGGCCCTGGCGGTTGCTGGCATCCTGATCCCGATCTGGGCGCTCTGGGTTGCCATTCGCGCGATCCGGTTGATCGGCCCGGAGGACGTGGCGGGCGGGCCGGAGCCGCTGGATTCGGAAGTTCCCGCCTAGCGCGCGCGCGCCAGGTCGTCCAGCTCGTCGCGCAGCGCTTCCAGGTCAGGATCGTCCTGCGCCGTATCGCGCAGCTCGTGGCGCTGCGCGAATGCCTGGCGCAGCAGCCGACGCGCGTCCTCGAGATCGTCGGCGAGCGCGAAATGGCAGGCCATGTTGTAGAGCAGCACGCCTGAGTCGCGCGGCGGCAGGTGGCCGCGGGCCAGCACGCGCTCGATGCCATCCACGTATGCGTGGTAGCGCGGCATCTGATCCGCGAGGCTGGCGATCTCGGCGAGATGCATGATGGCGTGGTTGGCGCCGTTGGCGCCGATGCCCACGATGTCGTCCTGGCAGTCGCACAGGACGTCCGTGCTGCTCTGGCCGATCTCGCGCGCCAGCGCGTCGACGCTCTCATCGGCGCGCAGCTCGACCTCGTCCCAGCCGGAACCCGCGAAGTCCTCGTGGATTCGCGCGTTCGACTCATCGACTGGCGCGTCCAACGCGGGATCCTCGGGGGGATTGGGGCTGCCGCTGCGCATGGCCTCGATGCGCCGTGCCTCGACGGCGCGCCACGCGCCCAGGTGGGCCATGACGTCCTTGGCCGACCATTCGCCAATGGTCTGCGGCCGGTCGCGAAGGTCTTCCGGCAGCGAGGCGAAGAGGTCGCGCTCCGCGGCGCGCGTGGCGCGCAGCAGCTCCAGGAGGTCTGCCTGCAACGGGGTCTGGGTCAGCTCAGCGGTCATGGGCGCACTGTAGGGTCGTTGGGCAGCAACGACAAGGCGACGCCTGCCTGACCGCGATTCGCTTGACGCGTCTGGATAATCGCCACCATGACCGCCACCTCGGGGTGGGTCTGCAAGGTCTGCTGGAAGTGGAACCGGCCCGAAGACGACCCCTGCTACAAGTGCAAGGCGCCCCGCGGCGTCACCGACGACGCGCAGGTGGAGGAGCATCGCAAGGCGCTCGAGGCGAAGGCCGCCGAGCCTGAGCCGGTGCCGGACATCGTGGTGGCGCTGCCGGTCTGGGTCTTCCGCGGCTACGCCAGGGTCAGGCTGCGCGGCGGCATCGGCCTATTGGGCCTCTTGGCCCTGATGGCGCTGGGGGGCGTGACGCACCTGATCTGGTTCGCGCTCACGGCCGGCTTCAGCGCAGCATTGGTGGTCTGCGGCTTCCTGGCGGGCGAAGTGGCGGATGGCATGCGCAACCGCGAGGTGTGGGCTTTCCTGACCGGGATCGTGCTCTCGGTGGTGGCCGTCGTCGGCTCCATCACGGCCTTCAGCGTGTTCGCGCCCGGCCTGATCAACCCGAACGCGGTCCGGTGGGGGAGCCTGATCGTGTTCGGTGGCGCTGGCCTCGCCGCGGCCGCCGGCCTGTTCATGCTCGTGCGCGCGCAACGCCAGGCCGCACGCAGCTGACCTGGGCCTTCAGCCCCACAGCATTCCCAGCCACACCAGGTCCACCGCCGAGTCAAGGCATCGGATCTGCAGAGTCGGAGAGGCATGCCGTACAACAGCATCTCCGACCTGCCAGAAGCACAGACCGACCAGTACTCGACCCACCAGAAGCACGCCTTCCTCGAGGCCTTCAACAACGCGCTGAAGGAGTACGACGGCGACGAGTCGCGCGCCTTCGCCACCGCGCACGCCGCTGCCCAGAACGCCCCGCGCGAGGAGCCGAAGGACTGACGGCTAGTCCCGTCGCTGGAAGTTCAGCACCGCGAACCACAGGCACGCGGCGCCGAATACCAGCAGGATCACGGCTTCCAGGCCAATCGGCAGGACCTGGCCGAAGATCGTGAGGCCGAGCTTGTCGGCGGCTCCGTCGGGCAGTCCAGCGCCAAGGATGATGCGGCGCAGGGGATCCATCCCGTAGGAGACCGGGTCGAGGCGGGTGAGCACCGTCATCCACTGCGGCAGGCCGGCGAGCGGGAAGAGCGATCCCGACAGGAAGAACATCGGCATCATCAGGAAGTTCATCACCACCTGGAAGCCCTGCATGGACTTCATGCGCGAGGCCAGCGCCACGCCCATGCAGGACAGGGCGAAGGCAAGCACGAACAGGAACACCAGCAGCAGGAGCACGGAGCCGATGGTCAGCTTCACGCCGACCAGTGGCGCCAGGATCAGGAGGATCAGGCCCTGGATCATGGCCTGGGTCGCCCCGCCCAGCGCCTTGCCGATGGCCACCGACGAGCGGTCCACCGGCGCCACCAGGATCTCCTTCAGGAAGCCGAACTCGCGGTCCCAGACGATGGACAGCGCGCCGAAGACCGCCGCAAACAGGACCGCCATGCCGATGACGCCCGGGTAGACGAACTGCAGGTACGAGAGGTCGCTGCCGTTCGCGCTGAACGCCCCGCCCAGCGATGAGCCAAGGCCGGCGCCGAATACGATCAGGAACAGGAGCGGCTGCGCAAGCGATCCGGCGATGCGAGCGCGATCGCGCCAGAAACGCAGGATGTCGCGATACCAGACGATGTAGATGGCCCTCATCGGCGGCCACCCCGGAAGGCGCGGCCGAACATCCGCATCATGTCAGTGGCTCCCGCCTCCTCGGCACGAATGGCATGGCCCGTGAGCTTCAGGAACACGTCGTCCAGGCTGGGCTGGTGTGAGGCGACCGAGGTCACCGGCTGGCTCAGCTCACGCAGGAGCTGCGGGATGAACGCCGCGGCGTCCTTGACCTCCACGCGCAGCGATCCGTTGGCCACCGCGGGCTCCAGACCGAACGTGGCCTTCATCTCCTCGGCCGCGACCCGGTTGTCGGCGGTCGCGATGGTCACCACGTCGCCGCCGACCATTGCCTTCAGCTCTGCCGGCGTGCCCAGCGCCACGATCTTGCCGCCATCCACGATGGCGATCCGGTCGCACTCCTCCGCCTCGTCCATGTAGTGCGTCGTCATGAACAGCGTCACGCCAGCCTCGTGACGGAGCTTGCGCAGGTAGGCCCAGATGTGGCGACGCGTCTGTGGGTCCAGGCCGATGGTCGGCTCGTCCAGGAACAGCACTTCGGGCGTATGGAGCATGCCGCGCGCGATCTCCAGGCGACGCTTCATGCCTCCGGAGAACGTCATCACGATCGAATCGGCCCGATCCGTGAGCTCCACCATCTCCAGTGCCTGCTTGATGCGCTCCGCCCGTTCCGCCGCCGGTACGGAGTAGATGAACGCGTGGAACTGGAGGTTCTCGCGTGCTGTCAGCTGCGCATCGAGCGAGGGGTCCTGGAAGACCAGGCCTATCCGCGAGCGGACGGCAGCCGGCTCGCGGTCGACGTCATGGCCCGCCACGGACGCGCGGCCCCCGGTGGGCCGCAGGAGGGTGCACAGGATGTTGATGGTGGTGGACTTGCCGGCTCCGTTGGGCCCCAGGAAGCCGAAGATCTCCCCCTTGCGAACCTCCAGGCTGATGCCGTTCACCGCCTGGACCGGGCCGAAGTGCTTGACGAGGTCGTGGGCCTCTATGGCAAGGCCGTCCGACACCGAAGTCATGTGGTGGTCTCCCGGGCCGATGGAGCGGCCTGCTCGGTTGCGTCGTCGTCGGGAGCTGGTCGTTCTGCCGGCGAGCGGCTATGAGGATAGCCCTCGGGCGTAGA
>DATAOD010000110.1:0-2010 GCA_036265975.1 Candidatus Limnocylindria bacterium | reverse complement strand
CGCAGGGGAGATGCCCTCGCGCGAAGGGGACTTCACCGTTGAAGGGCACGGGATGGAGCCGATCCCGGAAGGTGCTCGGTATGGCTCGGTCGGTCGCGTGTTCACGGTGTGGTTCACGCCGAATCTGGTGCCGGCGGCGTTCTTCATCGGCACGCTGGTCACGCTGGAGTTCCTGAAGCTCGGCTTCTGGACGTCGATCCTGGCCATCATCGTCGGCAATCTCATCGGCGCGATCTTCGTCGGCCTGCTGAGCACGATGGGACCCAAGCTCGGCCTCGCCCAGCTGCCCGCCGCACGGCTGCCATTTGGCAAATCGATCGTCGTGCCGGGGATGCTGAACTGGCTTAGCACCATCGGGTGGGACGGCATCAACAACGTCTTCGGCGCCATCGCCCTCACCATCCTCATCTCGGGGCTGCCGTTCTGGGCGGCGCTGCTGATCATCGTGGTCTGCCAGGCCGCGCTCGGCATCATCGGCTACGAGGCGATCCACACGTTCGAGAAGTGGATGGCCTACGTGCTGGGCGCCATGTTCGTGGTGCTGACGATCTCGATCGTGGGCCAGGCGGACATCGGCGGTGCTGACGGCTTCAGCGGTCTCGACCTGGTCGGCGCCTTCATCGCCTACGTGGCGATCGTTGCCAGCTTCGTCCTGGCCTGGACGCTGTATGCGTCCGACTACTCCCGTTACCTGCCGTCCGATACCGATTCGGGCAAGGTCTTCTGGTACACGCTCGCCGGTCTCTGCCTTGCGTCTGGCTGGCTGGAGATCCTGGGCCTGCTGGTCGCAACACAGGCGACCGGCGGCGAGTCGAGCGACACCATCTATTCGGTGCTCGGTGGCTCCGGATCGATCATCGCTGCGCTGGCCATGGTCGCGATCTTCGTGGGGACCATCGCCGTCAACGCCATGAACGACTACACCGGCTCGTTGTCGCTGCAGGCGGCGGGCGTGCGGGTCAAGCGGGTGTTCTCTGCGGCCGCGGTAGCGGTGCTGGGCTACCTGTTCACCCTGTTCCTGCAGAACAACGGCGAGTTCAGCGCGAACTTCTACAACTTCCTGCTGTTCATCAGCTACTGGATCTCGCCGTTCGTTGGCGTGGTCCTGGCCGACTGGTGGCTGCGTGGACGGCGTGCCGACGCATCGTCCATCGTCAACTTCTCGGCGCTGCCGTCCGGGGCCGTGGCCCTGGTCGCCCTGGTCGTCGGGTTCGCGGTGAGCATCCCGTTCCAGAACTCGGGCCTCGGCTACGATTGGGGCGGCCCGTTCAACTGGGTCACCGCGAACTGGTTGCACGGCGCCGATCTCGCGTACTACGTCGGCGGCCTGGTGGCCTTCCTCATCTACTGGATCGCCGGGCGGAGCACGGTCCAGCGCGCCTGAGCCCATCCGTGCGTTGCCGCTCTGGGCCCCGGTGGCAACCGCCGCCGGGGCTCATCGGCTCCTAGGCCGGCTCCGCCTCATGAGGCCGGTGGACGACGGGCGTCAGCGGCAGCGACGCCACGTGCTGCGCCACTTCCTGGGCCGATGCGATCCACAGCCCGTCCACGGCCTTCGCCCGGCGGATGAGCTCCTCCAGCGCGACGGCGCGTGAGGCGCGCCCGCTGACGAACGGATGATTGGTCAGCACGAAGAGCCCACCCTCGTCGACCAGTGCCTGCAGCTCGAGGGTCCAACGTGCCAGCACGTCCGCTGGGCTGGCGATCAGCCCGCTGCCGGTGATGCCCGGCAGGTAGGCGTATGGCTCCCAGTCGTCCAAGCTCCAGTGGATGGGCAGCTCCACGATGGGGTCGGAGCCTTCGCCCGTGGCCAGCAGGTAGGGATGGTCCGCGTCCATCAGCCCGGAGTCGTACAGGAAGCCGTGGCGGGCCAGGATGGGCGGCAGCCGCTCAGTCAGCTCCCACATCGGCGCGCGATAGCCCACCGGGCGCACGCCCAGCACGTTGTCCAATGCCTCCAGGCCGCGCAGGAGGCGCCGTTCCTCGGTTTCGGCGTCCGGTGCCGAGTGC
>DATAOD010000109.1:0-17085 GCA_036265975.1 Candidatus Limnocylindria bacterium | reverse complement strand
CGTGGTCACCGCCTTCTGGGGCGCCAGCGCGCTGATCGGCGGCGTCCTGATCCTGATGAATCGGATCGAGCCGGACCAGCTGCGCAACGGGAGCGTCGACGTGGTGATCCACAACACGCCGCTGTGGCTGGCCGTCTGGCTATCGCTCGGCATCCTGGGCGTCATCGTCCTGTGGTTTACCACGCCGCGCGGCGAGCGACCGGGCGCGCCCGAGCCCGAACCCGTCGTGTCCACCTGACCACTCCTGGCGCAGCCACCGGCTTCGCGGTCTAGGCCTCAGCTCCGGATCGGGGCGCCGGCGTGGAACTGGGCCTCAGCCCCTGAGTTTGCCGATAGATCGGGCATTCCGGCGCTTGGACCCTGGCCCGGGTGCTGTTTTGGCGATACAGCGGGCAGTGCTGAGCGTAACGGGCGCCGCCCCGCCTGCACGCGGCTGCCTGATGTATCGCACCTTCCGACTCGTCCCGGACCCCTCCCGTGCACGGCTGCCCGATCTATCAGCCTGTCATCTGCCCAAGGCAGCCAACGGTCGGCGAGCGTGGTTCCTGCCAGGACCTGTCATGAATAGGCCGTAGAACGGGCAGATGGCAGGAGTGGGGAGCGCGAGCGGGAGCCCAATTTCGAACGGACGTTCACATCGGTCTGGTATCATGAAGGCGATGCCCTCGGACCGGATCGTCGTGCGCGGCGCGCGCGAGCACAACCTCAAGAACCTGGACGTACAGATGCCGCGCGACCGGTTGATCGTGATCACCGGGCTGTCCGGCAGCGGCAAGTCCAGCCTGGCCTTCGACACGATCTACGCGGAGGGCCAGCGCCGCTACGTGGAGTCGCTGAGCGCCTACGCGCGGCAGTTCCTTGGCCAGATGGAGAAGCCGGACGTCGACCAGATCGACGGGCTGAGCCCGGCCATTTCCATCGATCAGAAGGGGGCCAGCCGCAACCCGCGATCGACAGTGGGGACCGTCACCGAGATCTACGACTACCTGCGGCTGCTCTTCGCACGCATCGGCCGCATGCACTGCCCGATATGCGGTCGCGAGATCACCCGCCAGACGGTGGAGCAGATCGTCGACCAGATCTACGACCTGCCCGACGGGACGCGGATCATGCTGCTGGCGCCGTTGGTGCGCGACCGCAAGGGCGAGCACGAGAAGCTGCTGGCCGGCGCGAAGCAGGCAGGCTTCGTCCGCGTGCGAGTCGACGGCGAGCTGCGCGAGCTGGAAGAGGACATCAGCCTCGACAAGAAGTACAAGCACAGCATCGAGGTCGTGGTTGACCGCCTGGTCGTCCGCCAGGCCGATGACGGCGGGGCGCCCCGACCCGATGCCAGCCGCCTGGCCGATTCGATCGAGACCGCGCTGCGGCTCTCGGACGGCACGTTGCTGCTGAACCAGCCCGATGCGCCGAAGAAGGAGCAGGACCGCCTCTTCAGCGAGCGGTACGCCTGCCCCGAGCACGGTGGCTCGTTCGAGGAGCCTGCCCCGCGGAACTTCAGCTTCAACTCGCCGCATGGTGCCTGCCCGGCCTGCACCGGGCTGGGCTCGCGGCTGGAGATCGACCCGGACCTGGTCATCCCCGATGACTCGCGCTCCCTGGCCGATGGAGCCGTCCTGCCGTGGCGGCGCATGGTCATCACCGAGTCGTGGGGCTCGAAGATCCTGGAGTCGGTGGCGCAGCGCTACGGCTTCCGCCTAGACGTGCCGTTCCGCGACCTCGGCGACGAGGCACGGCGGATCGTGCTGTACGGCAACGGGGCCGAGCGGGTGGAGGTCCGCTATCTCGCACGCAACGGGAACACGCACACGTTCCGCACGACATTCGAAGGGGTCGTGCCCAACCTGCAGCGACGGTATCGCGAGACCGGTTCGGAGGCGGTCAAGACCGAGCTCGAGCGCTACATGACCAACAAGCCGTGCCCGACCTGCGACGGCATGCGACTCAAGCCCGAGTCCCTGTCGGTCACGGTGGGCACCAGGAACATCATCCAGACGACCCGGCAGTCAGTGACCGACGCGCTGGAGTGGTACCAGGCCCTGCCCGACCGCCTCACCGATCGCGAGAACCAGATCGCGCGGCAGGTGCTCAAGGAGATCCGCGCTCGGCTCCACTTCCTGGTCGACGTGGGCCTGGACTACCTGACCCTGGACCGCGCCAGCGGGACGCTCTCCGGCGGGGAGGCGCAGCGTATCCGCCTGGCGACGCAGATCGGATCCAGCCTGATGGGCGTGCTGTACATCCTCGACGAGCCGAGCATCGGGCTGCACCAGCGGGACAACGACCGGCTGATCGCGACGCTCGTGCGGCTGCGGGACCTGGGGAACACGCTGGTCGTCGTGGAGCATGACGAGGAGACGATCCGCTCGGCGGACTGGGTAATCGACATCGGCCCCGGGGCGGGGGAGCACGGCGGCGAGCTCATCCACTCCGGGACATTGGACGACCTGCTGGATAACGAGCGCTCGATCACGGCCGCCTACCTGCGCGGGGACCGGATGGTCGCGGTGCCGCGCCGCCGTCGCAAGGGGAGCGGCGACTCGCTCACTGTCCGTGGCGCGGCGGAGAACAACCTGCGCGACATCGACGTGTCGTTCCCGCTCGGCCGCTTCGTGGCGGTGACCGGGGTGAGCGGCTCCGGTAAGTCGAGCCTGGTCACGCAGATCCTGTATCCGGCCCTGGCGGCGCGCATCTGGGGAGCGCGGGAGCGCCCCGGGAAGCATCGGGCCATAGAAGGGATCGACCTGATCGACAAGGTGATCGAGATCGACCAGTCGCCCATCGGGCGCACGCCCCGCTCGAACCCGGCCACGTATACCGGCCTGTGGGGGCCGCTCCGCGAGCTCCTTGCCGCGGTGCCCGAGGCCCGGCTGCGCGGCTACAAGCCGGGGAGATTCAGCTTCAACGTGAAGGGCGGCCGCTGCGAGGCATGCGAGGGCGCGGGCATCGTCCAGATCGAGATGCACTTCCTGCCGGACGTCTACGTCCAGTGCGAGGTTTGCAAGGGAAAGCGCTACAACCGCGAGACGCTGGAGATCCACTACAAGGGCCGCAATGTCGCCGAGATCCTGGAGATGACGGTTGACGAGGCGCTGGACTTCTTCAGCGCGGTGCCGTCCATCGCGAACAAGCTGCAGACCCTGCACGACGTGGGCATGGGCTACATCCACCTCGGTCAGCCGGCCACCACGCTGTCAGGCGGCGAAGCACAGCGCGTGAAGCTGGCCACGGAGCTGTCGAAGCGAGCCACCGGCAGGACGTTCTACATCCTGGATGAGCCAACGACTGGACTGCACTTCGATGACGTCGCTCGTCTGCTGGACGTCCTTGGCCGCCTGGCCGATGCCGGCAACACCGTGGTCGTCATCGAGCACAACCTGGACGTGATCAAGAGCGCGGACTGGATCATCGACCTCGGCCCGGAAGGCGGTGACGCCGGCGGCGATCTGGTGGCCAGCGGAACGCCGGAGCAGGTCGCCCGGGTCGCGGCCTCACATACCGGTCACTACCTGCGGCGCGTTCTTGGCGAGGGCCGGGCCCGAGCGGCGCAGGCACCGGAGCGCGAGCGCGCTGCCGTCCCGGCCTGATCGACGGATCTCGTTGCGCTCGGTCGTATGATCGGCCGCAGGCGGAACCGAGCTTCGGAGGGAAGGGCAATGGCCGGGGTATTGGTCAGCATCGGACTGTTCCTGTTGATCATCGGCGTGTTGGGCGGCAGCAACCTGTGGCTCATCGGCCTCGGATTGGCGGTGGTCCTGGCCGCGGGCGGGCTTCAGATGCGCATCGCCACGCGCCACGCGTGAGCGAGCCGACGCGAGCCGACGCGCTGACTCTCCTCCACGACTGGAACGAGAACCCATCGCTGCGCAAGCACGGCGTGCTGGTCGAGGCTGGCGTGCGCGGGTACGCAGAGGATGACGGCCTGGACCCCGCCGCCGTCGAGCGCTGGGGCATCGCCGGGCTGCTCCACGACCTGGACTACGAGCGACACCCCGATGCCTCCACCCACGGCGCCATAGGAGCCGATGAGCTGGCACGCCGCGGCTATCCCTACGAGATCGTGGATGCCGTTCGGCGCCACAACGACGCGCTGGGGATTCCGCGCCAGACGCGCCTGGACCATCTGGTCTACGCCTGCGATGAGCTGGCTGGCTTCCTGGTGGCGGTGGCGCTGATGCGACCCAGCCGCAAGATTGCCGACGTCGAGCCGGCGAACGTGCGCAAGCGGATGAAGGACAAGGCCTTCGCGCGTGCCGTGCCGCGCGACATGCTGCTCGCGGGCGCCAACGAGGTTGGCGTGGACTTCGACCGGCACGTCACCAACATGGTCCGCTACCTGTCCGTTGTGGCGCCGGAGGTGGGCCTCTAGTCACCGTCGCGCAGCCGCAGTAGGCGGAAAGCCCATCTCCGCCAGGAAGCGGGAGGGCTTGGCCGGGTCGAAGGCAAGGATGAGCCGGCGGGTCGCGCGGGTCAGCGCCACGTAGGCAAGGCGCCGTTCCTCCTCGACCGCGCGCTCGGGATCCGCGGCATCCACCAGCGCGCGGCGATTCGGGAAGCGATCCTCCTCCATTCCCAGGACGACCACGGTCTGCCATTCGCGGCCCTTTGCCCCGTGGACCGTCACGAGCTCGACCGGCGCATCGGGTAGGCGGAGCGACTCGAGCCGTGCCACCGCACGGTCGTGGGCCTCCAGGAACTGGTTCAGGCGTCGAAAGCCGGCGGCCCAGCCCAACAGCGCGTCGAGCGCCGAGTGGTCGTCGTCGGCAACGGTGTCGCTCTGGTCCGCGCGCCGCCAGCCGTGTCCTGCCCGCAGGCGCCGCAGCACCTCGAAGGGATGCTCGTGCTCCGCCACCTGCCGCGATGCCGTGATAAGGCGCTGCACCGGCTCGGCCTGCACTGCGGCGGGCACGCTGGTCGTGTGCGGCTGGCCGGCTCGGGCAAGGGCGAGCAGCATCGGTCCAAGCTCGGCGCGGGTGCGCGAAAGGAAGCAGATGGTCCGTCCGGCGTGCGCCTCGGCGGCAGCCAGCGCGGCCATGGTATCGGGCCAGTCGGGCGCAGCCGTTGAGAGGAAGAGCACCACGTTCTGACCAGCCTCCGCGCCGGGCGAAGCCTCGATGTGCTTCGGGAAGCGCTCGCGGTTGACCTCGATCAACCGTCGCGAGATGGCGACCACCGGCCCCGGGCAGCGGTAGTTGGTGGCGAGCTGCACCCGCCGCGCTCCGGGGTAGCCGGACTCGAAGGTCAGGATCCGCCGGACATCAGCCAGGCGCCAGGCGTAGATCGTCTGGTCGTCATCACCGACGACGAAGAGGTTGCGCTGCGGCTCGGCCAGCAGCCGCACCAGGCGCAGCTGTGCAGCATCCACGTCCTGGAACTCGTCCACGCAGACATGGCTGAAGCGCGTCTGCCATCGCAGGCGAAGCGCCGAATCGCTTTCGAGCGCATCCGCGGCGCCGACCACCAGGTCGTCGAAGTCCATGGCGCCTCGGGAGGCGAGCAGCGCCTGGTAGTCGTCCACCATCTGCGGATGCGAGGCCGGACGCCGCTCGACCTTCCAGGCGGAGATGGCGGTGTCCAGAGCGCCGGCATCCGGGAGCGGCTCGTCCTCCGGCGCCGCGCGAGCGGCTGCCCGCCTGAGCACGGCGCGCAGCAGCGGCATCCGGTCGCTGACCAGGTTGGAGGTCCCGCCACGGTCGAGCAGGACCTGGCGCGCCAATGCGTGCAGGGTGCGCACCTCGATCTGGGTTGCGTCCGGCACTGTGGGCGCGACGCGGGTCCGAATGCGCTCCGCCAGCTCGGTTGCGGCGTCGCGGTTGAACGTCGCCACGCAGATGCTGGCTGGTGCGATGCCGCGAGCCAGCAGCACGCCCAGCCGCGCGATCAACGTGGTCGTCTTGCCGCTCCCCGCCGGCGCGATGATGAGCGCGGGACCCTCCGGCAACGTCGCCGCGGCGCGCTGCTCGGCGTCCAGGCTTTCGACCAGCCGGGCGGCCAGCGCCGCCGGGTCCGCCGCAATCCCCGTCGTCATTGGTGCAGCATGCGGTCGGTCGCTTACTGGCCGATGATCGCCGCCTTATCCGGCTATCCTGACCGCGCCCGCCCAGATCTGGAGTTCCGTATGGTCGGCTGCCCCTCGTGATCCGCCGCAACCGCGACCAGGCCACGCTCAGTGCGCGTGGCCGTCGCCTGCGCGCGTCGGCCCACGGGGATGAGGACTCCGCAGCCGGCGGTTATCCATCCGCGTACCAGGTGTCGAGCGGTGGGGCGGCCGCGGCACCAAGGCGCCGCGGGCCATCGATCAAGCTCATCCTGCTGATCGGGCTGCTGCTGATCCTGATCATCGCTGTCATCGGCGGCATCCTGCTGTGGCAGCGGGTCAGCAAGTTCAACGACAGCGTGTCGACCGCTCCTGCGGCGTCATCGTCCCTGTGGGGACCGCTTGGCGGAACTGAGCGCGTGAACATCGCGCTGTTCGGCTACGGCGGCAAGGAGCATCACGCCGGCAACTACCTGGCCGATTCCATCCAGATCCTGTCAATCGATCCGGCGCACGACCAGACTGTGATAATCCCGATCCCGCGCGATTTCTGGGTCGAGGGCCTGCCGGAGATCCCGAACAACGGGAAGATCAACGAGGCCTTCGCCATCGGCTACGACCGCGGCCGCATCGCCGGCGCGGCGAGGCTCACCACCAGGGTGCTGAGCAAGGTCACCGGGCTGAAGATCAGCCACTGGCTGGCCATCGACTTCGGCGGGTTCAAGGAAGTGATCGACGCGGTGGGCGGCGTCGAGGTCAACAACCGTCGCTTCTTCCGCTACACGTGGAGCCCGTGGGTCTACGACCACAAGGCGTTCGCCGAGAACAATCCGGACCTGTTCTTTGCCCGAGGGAAGATCCACCTCGACGGAGACCAGGCGCTCGCCTATGCCCGCGCCCGCTATACGAGCGTGTTCTCCGAGTCGAGCGATTTCGCGCGCTCGGAGCGTCAGCAGCGGGTGCTGGGCGCCCTGCGGACCAAGCTGGGATCGGGAGGCATGGGCTCATTGGGCCCGGGCCTGGCGATGATGGATGCGCTTGAAGGAAAGATGCGGACGGACCTGTCGGCGATCGACCTCGCCCTGCTGAGCAGCCACCTCAACCCGGACCGCCGGCTGACCCTCAAGGAAGGCAAGGTCCTGGAGGCGACGACCAATACGGATGGCGCCTACATCCTGGTGGTGGTTGGCCGGCAGAGCGGTGGCGACTACGCGCCACTGCAGGCATTCCTGGCGGACGAGCTCGACCGGCTCAGCCGATCCGCCGCGCGAGCATCGGCCAAGCCCTCTTCGTGAGGTCAGGCTCGCCGGCCTAGAATCGGCTCATGCCCCCTGCTGCCGACTCCCGGGAGCAGCACCTTCGCGCGATCCTGCGCCAGCTGCCGACCTCTCCGGGCGTCTACCTGATGAAGAACGCGGACGGCCGTGTGCTCTACGTGGGCAAGGCCGATGCGCTGCGCAACCGGGTGCGCTCCTACTTCGGCAGCAAGACGGGCGTGGACAGCCGGATCGTGCGCATGACCCAGGAAGTGGCCGACATCGACTATGTCGTGACCGACACGGTGAGCGAGGCCTTCATCCTGGAGGGCAACCTCATCAAGGAGCACCGGCCACGCTTCAACATTCGGCTGCGCGACGACAAGAGCTACCCGTTCGTCCAGATCACGCTGGCCGAGGACTTCCCCCGAATCGTCCGCACCCGCAAGCTCAAGCGCGACGGGAGCCGATACTTCGGCCCGTACGCATCGGCCTCCAGCGTCGACGAGACGCTGAAGCTGCTGCGCAAGATCTTCCCGTTCCGGACCTGCAACCTGGAGATTCCCGAGGGCAAGCGGGTACTGGAGCGGCCCTGCCTGCTCTACTACATCAACCGCTGCCAGGGGCCGTGCATCCAGGCGATCGAGAAGGCGCCGTACCGCGCCACGATCAACCGGATCGTCGACTTCCTGGAGGGCAAGCAGGAGGGGATCGCGGACGAGCTGCGCACCGAGATGGCGCAGCACTCCGAGGCGCTCCGCTACGAGCAGGCGGCCGTGGCGCGGGACAAGCTGCGGGCGGTCGAGCGCACCATCGAGTCGCAGAAGGTGGCCGCGTTCAGCCGTGCCGAGTACGACGTGATCGGCATGGCACGCGAGGAGGGAGAGGCCTGCCTGCAGCTGTTCGTGATCCGCAACGGCAAGATGATCGGGCGCGAGCATTTCATCGTGGAGAACGCGCGGGAAGCGACCGATGCAGAGGTGCTGACCTCCTTCCTGCAGCAGTACTATGCGGCGACCGAGCGGCCGCCGCGAGAGGTGCTCCTTCCCGTTACGCCAGATGAGGCCGATGCGCTCGCCGGCTTCCTGTCGGACCGCCGCGGGTCGCGAGTGAACGTGCACCTTGCCGAGCGGGGAGAGAAGCGACGGCTGGTCGCCCTGGCCGCCCAGAACGCCGTCGAGGCGCTCGCCAAGGAACGGGCGGAATGGCTGGCCGACGAGGGCAAGCGCGACGAGGCGCTGGAGCAGCTGTCTTCGGCGCTTGGCCTGACGCGGCCACCGGAGCGGATCGAGTGCTACGACATGAGCAACATCCAGGGCACGTCCGCGGTCGGCTCCATGATCGTGTTCGTCAACGGCCGACCCGAGCCGCGCGAGTACCGCCGCTTCCGCATCCGCTCCGGGGAGACGCCCGACGACTTCCGGATGATGGCCGAGGTTCTGCGGCGTCGGTTCATGCGCGCCGCCCGGCTGCGCTCCGAAACGGGCGCGCTGTCCCTGGCCGCCGTCGGCGCCGACGAGGCGCCGGAGGGCGACGGGGAGCCGGACGAGCCGCTGGACCTGGAGCCGGGAAGCGGCCCGGTGGAGGCGAACGGCAATGGCTACGGCCGCGACGCGCGCGACCGGCGGCATCGGGAGCGCCGCGACACCGGCTGGGCCCTGCCGGACCTGGTGATCGTGGACGGCGGGAAGGGGCAGCTGTCAGCGGCCGTTGGCGTGATGGAGGACCTGGGGCTGACGGACGTGCCGCTTTCCGGGTTGGCGAAGCGGTTCGAGGAGCTGTACGTGCCGCATCGCTCCGCTCCCATCGTCCTCCCTCAGCGCTCGCAGGGCCTGTATCTCGTCCAGCGCATCCGGGACGAGGCGCACCGCTTCGCGATCACCTATCACCGGGCGGTGCGCGGCAAGCGGGCGCTGTCCAGCGTCTTCGACGAGGTGCCGGGCATCGGGCCCGCCCGTAAGAAGGCCCTGCTGAAGCGTTTCGGCTCGGTGCGCCGCATCCGCGAGGCCTCGCTGGACGAGGTCGCGGCCACGCCCGGCGTCGGCCGTGTCGCGGCGGAGCGTCTCAAGCAGCACCTGGCCCGCGAGGGCATGCTGGCCTAGCGGGCTCCCGCGCGCGAATCGCCGTAATTCACGCCCCCGTGGCGCAATCCTTCGGAACGGCCCGAACGGCGGCCGCCAGCGGCTGTAATGACGCGTGGTGGGTGACATTACGGTCCTTCGCCGCGATGATCGGGCAAACAGCGCCACGGACACGTGAATTCGTGTGCCTGGCGGCCGGCTGCGCCAGTCATCCTTGCGACAGCGGAAAGGGGACACCTATAATTCCGCGGCCCGCCGCCACGAGCGGCGTGTTTCGTGTCCGCGGCATTCGTGTGCCACGTCGCCCGCCGCGGATAGCAACTTCCCAGTGAAAGGGACCAACAGGCCGCAATGAGCTGGCGCCGCCTCGCCCCGTGGGTGATCCTAGTCACCCTCCTGCTGGCAATCTATATCGACCTTCCGCGCGAATGGCTGCCCAGCAGCTTCCCGGGGTCGAGCATCAGGACGGTGCTGGGACTGGACCTGCAGGGCGGCGTGCGGGTCACGCTGAACGTGCAGCCACTGCCCGGCCAGACGGTCACCGACGAGCAGGTCGAAGTCGCCCGCAACATCATCGAGCGCCGCGTGAGCGGCATCGGCGTCAGCGAGCCGCAGGTCCGGACGGAGCAGGGCAACGACGGCAGCCGTCGTATCGTGGTCGAGGTTCCAGGCGTCGAGAACGAGCAGCAGGTCCGCGACCTGGTGGGATCCACCGGGCAGCTCCAGTTCATCGACCCGCAAGCGGAGAGCCTGACCGAGGGCCAGGACGTGGCCCCGCTCCTCGCCGCAGGCACGGTCAAGGAGCTGTTCAACGGTGGCGAGATCGACCCCACAAGCGTCGCGCCCACCACCAACCAGGGCAAGCTGGCGGTCTCCTTCACGCTGAAGAGCGCCGGATCGGCGAAGTGGTGCAGCTTCACGACGGCGAACGTCGGGAAGCCCGGCCCGATCGCGCTGGACGGCAAAATCATCACCACCCCGACCATCCAGAGCGCGATCTGCGGCGGCACCACGGTCATCGACGTGGGCTCCGGAACGGGCCAGGCGGCCGAGACCGAGCGCACGAACCTCTACAACACGCTCCGCTTCGGGGCGCTGCCGGTCTCGCTGCAGGAGCAGGGCTTCGACCGCGTCGAGCCGACGCTCGGTGCCAACTTCCTGGCGCAGGCCCTCGTGGCGGGCGGCATCGGCCTCCTGCTGGTCCTGGTCTTCATGATCTCGTTCTACCGATTGCCCGGCGTGCTCGCCGCCGGGGCGCTGGTGTTCTACACGCTCGTCACATACGCGATCTTCCGGCTGATCGGGGTGACCCTGACGCTGGCCGGAGTGGCGGCCTTCGTCCTGTCCATCGGCATGGCGGTCGACGCCAACATCCTCATCTTCGAGCGGATGAAGGAGGAGATCCGCGCCGGCAAGAGCCTCATGCCGGCGATCGAGGCCGGGTTCAACCGCGCGTGGTCCAGCATCCTGGACTCGAACGTGTCGTCGCTGCTCGTTGCGGGCTGGCTGTACTGGCAGGGCACGACGGTGGTGCGAGGCTTCGCGCTGGTGCTGATCATCGGCGTTGCGGTCTCGATGTTCAGCGCGGTGACGGTGACGCGCACCGTGCTGCGCTACGTGGTGCGGACCGATTGGGGACGGCGCCTCGAGCTTTATCACGTGGAGCGCTGAGCGATGCTCGACATCGTCGGCAAGCGCCGCTGGTATTACCTGCTCAGCGCGCTGCTCACCCTGCCGGGCCTGGTATTCGTCGCCCTGGGCGGGCTGAAACCGTCGGTCGACTTCACCGGTGGCACGGTCTGGCAGGTCCGATACGCCAGCGATCCACAGCCAACCGCGGTGCACGCCGCGCTGGTCGAGCTCGGCCATCCGGAGGCCGTGGTTCGCAGCCTGAGCGATGGCTTCATCGAGATCCGCACCGCGGAGATCGGCCTCCTGCCGCCACAGACGCCGATCCCGAGCTTCTCGACCGCACCCGCGCCCAGCGCGTCGGGCAGCGTGGCCGCGACGCCCAGCCCCACTCCATCGCCGACGCCGGTCCCGTCGCCCGGCGCGTCGTTCGCGCCGCTCCCGGACAACACCCAGTTCGCCCGGATCGAGGCACGCCTAGAGGATCGCTTCGGTGAGCCAGTGGGCGGGCGGCCGCGCAGCGTGACGACCATTGGGCCGCTGATCGGCGCGGAGCTGATCCGCTCCTCGCTCATCCTCATCATCGTCGGCGAGATCGTGATCATGATCTACCTCGCCATCCGGTTCGGGATCCGGTTCGGGGTGGCGGCCATCATCGCACTGCTGCACGACGTGATCGTGGTGGTGGGGATGTTCGCGATCCTGGGCTACTTCTTCGGGCTCGAGTTCGACGCCCTGTTCGTGACCGCGCTGCTGACCATCATCGGCTTCAGCGTCCACGACACGATCGTGGTGTTCGACCGTATCCGCGAGAACCGCATCCGCCACGCCGGGGAGCCGTTTGGCGCCATCGTCAACCACTCGATCCTGCAGACCGTCGGGCGATCCATCAACACCAGCCTGACGGTGGTCGTAACGCTCAGCGCCCTGCTCCTGCTGGGCCCGCTCAGCATCCGCACCTTCACCCTGGCACTGCTCATCGGCGTGGTCAGCGGGACCTACTCATCGATCTTCAACGCCAGCCAGTTGCTGGTGACGTGGTACGAGTGGGACGCCAGCCGGCGTTCGCGCGCGACCGGCAGTCGCACGGTCCGCCCCCTGAGCCGATAACGCCCAGCTAAGGCCGCAGTAAGGCCGCCACGACTACCATGGGCGGGTGATCAGCCCGGGCTTCGAGTGGCAGCTTCCCGACCCGTTGCTCGACCCGCCGGCCTTCGTCGGCTTCGGCCGACCAGTGGCCACCCTGCTGGCTCGACGCGGCTTCCATGACGACCAGCAGCTGAGCGCCTTCCTCCACGCGGGCGCGGCCAGTCTGCATGACGTCTCCCTCATGGCCGACGCGACGGTGGCGCTCGATCGCCTGGAACGAGCCCTCGAGCAGGGCGAGCGAATCGCCATCTGGGGCGACTACGACGCCGATGGCATGACCGCCGTGGTGGTGTGGTCCATGGCACTCCGCGCGCTCGGCGCGGAGGCCGTGCGCCACGTCCCGGACCGCCTGGCGGATGGCTACGGGTTGTCGAATGCGGGGCTGGAGCGGCTGGCAGCCGCTGGCGTCGCGCTTGTGGTGACCTGCGACTGCGGCATCGTCAACGTGGCGGAGGTGGAGCATGCCCGGACGCTCGGCATGGACGTGATCGTGACGGACCACCACCTGCCCTCGGGCGCGCTGCCCGGCGCCGTGGCGGTCGTCGACCCGCATCGGCCCGATTGCACTTACCCCGACGCCGACCTCACCGGCGCGGGCATCGCCTACAAGCTGGCCTCGGCGCTGCTGGAGCGGCGCGGCGGTTCCGCGCCTGACCTGGCGGCCGTGGCCGCCATCGGCACCATTGCCGACCTCGCGCCGATGACCGGCGAGAGCCGCGCGATCGTCGGCCTCGGGCTGCAGGAGCTTGCCATCACGCGTCGCGCGGGCCTGCGGGCGCTGCTCGCGCGCGCCTGCGAGGTCCCGGAGGCGCCGACCGCGCGTGACCTGGGCTATGGCATCGCGCCGCGCATCAACGCCGCCGGCCGGATCGCGGAGGCGGAGCTGGCGATCTCGCTGCTGCTGGCGGAGCAGCCCGCCGACGCGGAGCGCATCGCGGAGGAGCTGGAGGCCGTGCATAGGGCGCGCCGCGACATGACGACGGCAGCCGTGGCCCAGGCCACAGAGCTGGTGGCCGCGCTCACCGGCGAAGGACCGTTGGCCATCCGCCACGAGGCATGGGCTCCGGGCATCGTCGGGCTCATTGCCGGGCGCCTGGCCGATCGCCTCGGCAGGCCGGTGGCGGTCGCCGCGCCTGCGGGTGACGAGCTGCGCGGCTCCGTGCGGGCACCCACGGACTTCCATGCGGCCGCTGCGCTGGATGCCTGTGCTGACCTGCTCCTGAAGCGCGGCGGCCACGCCGGGGCGAGCGGCTTCTCGATTGCCCCCGACCGCTGGGACGCGTTCGTCCAGCGTTTCGGGGCATTGCCACGGCCTTTCCCGGAGGCAACCGGCACCGAGCCGCAGGTTGCCGGGCATGTCGCCGTGGACCTTGTCCTGCCGGCAGCGCACCTGGGCTGGTCGCTGGCAGATGAGATCGCGCGCCTCGCGCCGTTCGGGCCCGGGCACGTGGAGCCGGTGCTGGCCGTGACCGGCCTGCGCGTGGGTGACGCGCGACGCATCGGGCCCGATGGGAGGCACATGTCCCTGCGCATGCTCCGTGGCGCGGAGACCTTCGATGCCATCGCGTTCGGCTACCCGGCCGACCGGCCGCTGCCCGAGGAGGGGAGCCTGGTCGACCTGGTCGGCACCCTGGAACGCGACACGTTCCAGGAGCAGCCACGTCTGCGACTGCGCTTCGTCGACTACGCCACCGCGGATGCCAGCCCACTCGCGACCCGGCGGCGCGAGGCCGCCCGGCCGCGCAACGCAGCCCTTCCAATCGGCAGCCCGGTGGCGGCAGGTTGACGCCGCCGATCGAGCGGCTGCGCACGCGGCTCGAGCGCATTGGCGCGCCGTTGTGCCTGGGCATCGACCCGCATCCCGATACCCTGCCCGCCGGCCTCTCACCGGACGCCGGCGGGATCGAGGTCTTCAGCCGTGGGCTGCTGGAGGCGGCCGGCGACCTGGCCTGCGCGGTGAAGGTCAACGTCGCGTTCTTCGAGGCGTTCGGATCGGCAGGCTGGGCAGCCCTCGAGCGGCTGCGCCGGGACGTGCCCGCAGACCTGCCCATCATCCTGGACGCCAAGCGAGGCGACATCGGCTCCACGGCCGAGCGGCAGGCGGTGGCGCTCTTCGGCGAGCTCCAGGCCGATGGCGTGACACTGTCGCCGTACCTTGGCCAGGACGCTATCGAGCCGTTCCTGGCGTACGCGGACCGCATCGTCTACGTGCTGGCAAGGACCAGCAACCCGTCGGCCGCAACCCTCCAGGATCTGCCGACGCGCGCCGGCGAACAAGCGGTCCCCCTCTACCAGAACGTCGCCGAATGGGTGGCCGGGAGCTGGCCGGAGCCGCGAGTCGGGCTGGTGGTTGGCGCCACCGCGCCCGAGGAGCTCGCGGCGCTGCGGCGTGCCGTTCCGGGACCGGCATTCCTGGTTCCCGGTGTGGGGGCGCAGGGCGGCGACCTGGCGAGCGCCGTACGCGCCTGTCATGGCAGCCAGGCTCCCGGGCTGGTGAACGTGAGTCGGGGCATCGCGCAGGCGTCGCGCGGCCCGAATTGGCGCCCGGCGGCAGCGAAGGCGGCCAGGTCCATGGTCGAGGCCATGGCCGAGGTCGGTGCTACACTCCCTGCCTAGCGGACTCAGGAGCCGCCGAATCCCGCCCTTAACTGAGGAACAGTTGCGAACATGGGACCAATCGGCTGGCCCGAGCTCATCATCCTGCTCGTGGTCGTCCTGATCGTGTTCGGACCTGGCAAGCTGCCGGATATCGGCAATGCCATCGGCCGCGGCGTGCGTGAGTTCCGCAAGGCGTCCAACGACCTCGAGGAGTCGATCCGCGGGGACACGAAGAAGCCCAGCGATCCCGGGACGCCGGCGCCGCCCGCCACGGAGCACACCGACACCGATTGACGGCAGGCAACTGCCACCAGCGAGACGCCCGTGACCGATAACGGCGCCACGATGACGCTGATCGAGCACCTCGAGGAGCTCCGTCGGCGGCTGATCATCATCGTCCTGACCGTCCTGGGAGCGGCGGTCATCGGCTTCTTTCTGTCGCGCGAGGTCCTGGAGCTGCTGCGTGATCGCCTGCCGGAGGCGTACCGCAACCTCGTCTTCCTGGGTCCGGCGGATGCGCTGACCGCCCAGCTCAAGATCTCCGGCTTCATCGGCATCGCGCTGGCCATGCCGGTCATTCTCTGGCAGCTGTGGCGCTTCGTCGGGCCGGGGCTCACCCCCGGCGAGCGGCGCTACGTGTGGCCGGTGATCGGCTCCGCCATGGCGCTGTTCCTGGTCGGCATCGTGATCGGCTACATCGTGATCCCGTTCACGCTGCGCTTCCTGCTCGACTTCTCGCAGGGATTGGCGACACCGAACCTGACGATCGACGCGTACATCGGCTTCGTCACCACCATGATGCTGGCCTTCGGCCTCGTGCTCGAGTTCCCGATCGTGCTCATCGGCCTATCCAGGGTGGGCATCCTCAACTACCGGCGCGTGGCCAGCCGCCGGCGCTGGGCGATCCTGGCCATCGTGATCTTCGCGATCGTGCTGACGCCCGGCGGTGACCCGATCTCGCCACTCATCCTGTCGTCGGTGATGTTTGTCCTGTTCGAGGGCTCGCTGCTGATCATCCGCATGATCAGGCGCTAGGTCCCGATGGCGACCACGCCCGCGATCTGGCTGCTGACCGACGAGCGCATGCTGGCCCACGGTGTCCCCGATCATCCGGAGCGACCGGAGCGCCTGGCACCGGTGGCCGATGGCGTGGCCGACGCGGCCGCCACGCTCGGCGCGCATCTGGAACGGCCGGCGGTGCAGCCGGCCACTGACGAGGACCTGCTGCGCATCCACCCCGAGTGGTACCTGCGCGCGTTGCAGGCCGCCGCCGAGCGCGGTGGTGGCTGGCTCGATGGGGATACCCACGTCGGACCTGACTCCATGACCGCTGCCAGGCTCGCCGCGGGCGCGACCATTGCCGCCGCCCATGCCGCGGCCGACGGGACCGCGGCGATCGCCTTCGCCGTGGTGCGGCCGCCGGGGCACCATGCCGCCGAGGAGCGCGGCGCCGGGTTCTGCCTGGTCAACAACGTCGCGATCGCGGCCGCGGCGCTGCGTGCCTCGGGTGCGGCGCAGCGGATCGCGATTCTCGACTGGGACGTGCATCACGGCGACGGGACGCAGGCGATCTTCGATGCGGATCCGGACCTGTGCTACGCCTCGACCCACGAGTGGCCCTTCTACCCTGGCACCGGGGCGGCGGAGGAGCGGGGGAGCGGACCGGCCATCGGCACAAAGCACAACGTGCCGCTGCCCGCGGGGAGTGGCGATCCGGAGTTCACCGACGCCTGGCTGCAGCAGCTGCTGCCCGCGATCGAGGGCTTCCGCCCGGAGGCGATCCTCGTGTCCGCCGGGTTCGACGCGCACCGCGCCGACCCGCTGGCCTGGCTGGAGGTCACCGAGGAGGGGTATCAGGCCGTCGCGCGCCAGATGGGCGCCATGGCGGCGAGGCTGGGAATTCGGGGAGTGGCGCTGACGCTGGAGGGCGGCTACGACCCCGCCGCGCTCCGCTCCAGCGCATCGGCAACGGTCCTGGGCCTTTGGGAGGGTCTGATCGGCTGAGCGTGCGGGCTATACTCGATTCACCTATCAACCGGGATCGCAGCATGGCACGAGCGCGAGCGAGCACGCAGGCGGCACGAGCACCGGCGCGTCGCGGCTCGGCGACATCCGAGCCGCGGTCCGCACCGCGTTCGCCGGCGCCCCCCGAGCAGGTCATCGTCATCACCGGCCTGTCCGGGGCGGGCAAGAGCCAGGCCTCGAAGCTGTTCGAGGACCTGGGCTACGCGACGGTCGAGAACCTCCCGCCCGAGCTGCTGGAGGGATTCCTGGCGCTGCGGGACTCCGATCCGAAGCGCTATCGGCAGGCGAGCCTGATGCTGGACATCCGCGCAGG
>DATAOD010000108.1:0-3636 GCA_036265975.1 Candidatus Limnocylindria bacterium | reverse complement strand
GAGCCAAACTGCGCCACTTGCGCCCGCGGCTGGCCGATACCTGAGCAATTCAGCGCCCCGCCCGGGCTTGCGGCGTCGAATAGCCCGATAACCCAGCAGGATGAGTCGCGCCCTGCCGGCAGCTAATCGCCGATGGCCACGCAGCAGGTGCCTGGCTGCGGGTCCAGCCGCGCCTCGACGTCCGGCAGGCCCGCGCCGTCGAGCACGCCTCGGAGCATGGAGCGGTTCATGTCGCAGGTCACCAGCCGATGCCGCTCCGCCAGGTCGTGGAAGGGGCAGTTGAGCAGTCGCACCTCGCCGTCCCGGGTCGCGGGCAGGTAGCCGGCGTCGCTGAGCACGGATAGCACCGCGTCACGGCGCTTCGCGCGTCCGGCCCTTGGACCGGCGCGCCGCTTTGCCTCGGCGCCAAGAGACTCCCCGTAGCGGTGCGCGACGTCCTCCAGCGTCTCCAGGCCATGGGACGGGCGCTCGAGCGCGGTGGCCATGAGCTCGGCCGCCACCTCGTAGCGCCGCTGCGGGAGCGAGGCGCGCACCTCGCGATTCGCGCGGCGGTAGAGCTTCGAGGGCCGGCCCGCACCAGGCCCGGAACGGCCGGAGATGCGGCGGTACTCGGCGGTCAACAGTCCCGCCTGGACCAGGCGGTCCAGGTGGTGCGCGGCCAGCGGCCGGCCAATGCCCACTGCCAGGGCCGCGTCATCGCGGCTCACCGATTCTGGCTGCCCGACCACGTGCAGGTAGAGGCGGCGACGGACCGGCTCGGCCAGGACCGCCAGCTCGTCGATCGCCTGAGGAGTTGGATCGTCCAGCATGCTGCCCGGCATTCTAACGCGAGCCCCCGTTGCCATAAGACTTGACGTCCGTACTAGGCCTCTCTATAACTAACGCACACTCACTATAGACCAAGGGAGACCGGATGACTCGATTCACTCGCTTCGCGGCCGCCGCGGTGGCCCTGATGCTGGCAGTCACCGCCGTGGGGGTGGTCGCTGCGGCATCGGGGACATCGGCCGTCCATCGTCACCAGTCGGA
Source organism: Candidatus Limnocylindria bacterium (assembly GCA_036265975.1). GTDB lineage: Bacteria > Chloroflexota > Limnocylindria > QHBO01 > QHBO01 > DASSCW01. The sequence goes on along the minus strand of DATAOD010000108.1, from coordinate 2,607 downwards.
GGCCGGCCAGGCGGCCCGACAGGCGTTCCACGACCAGATGCGCAAGCTCTGGGAGGATCACATCACCTGGACGCGGCTGTACATCGTCAGCGCGGCCACGCTGCCCGACAACCTGCCGGACACCGGCCCAACCGCTGATCGGCTGTTCCAGAACCAGGCCGACATCGGCGCGGCCGTGGGCAGCTTCTACGGCCAGGCCGCCGGCGATCAGCTGACCGCCCTGCTTAAGGAGCACATCGCCCTGGCGGCACAGGCCATCGCGGCTGCCAAGGCGGGCGATGACGCCGGGCTGCAGTCAGCCCTGGACGACTGGTATGCCAACGCCGATGCCATCGCGCGCTTCCTGTCCAACGCGAACCCGCGCGCCTGGCCGTTCGCCGAGATGGACGCGCACATGCGCGATCACCTTGACCTGACCCTTGCCGAGGCCGTCGCGCGGCTGCACGGCGACTACGCGGCCGACATTGCCGCCTATGACAAGGTCCATGCCCAGATCCTGGAGATGGCCGACATGCTGTCCGACGGGATCATCTCCGCCTTCCCGGCGAGGTTCGGCCGATGACCGAGCTTCTCCACCAGATCATTCCGACGCGGCCGCCGATGGCGGCCCTCATCGGCGTCGGCATCGCCCTGCTCGGCCTGGGGCTGGACATCGTGGTCCATCTCACCTCCGGCGAGGCGCACCACGAGGAGATCGGCTTCTCCTGGCAGGAGAACGGCGCACACCTCGTGGGCCTCATCGGCATGGTGGTGGCCCTGGCCGGCGTCGTGATCGATGGCATCAGTCATGGAAAGGAGTCCTGATGGAACCCATTGGTGATTTCGTCAACAACATCCCCGCGTGGGGATTCCTGCTCATCCACGTCGTCCTGTTCATCATCGGCGCCTACTTCGCCTGGCGGTCGTTCGGCGCCAACCAGAGCACGCTCGGCTGGGCGTTCTCGCTCTACGCGCTGGCCGAGATCGTGTACATGACCTACCACCTGAACTGGACCGTGTTCCTCTTCGCGCACACGATCGCCGAGGTGCTGGACGTGGTGGCGTTCATCATCATCTTCGTCACGGTCTCGCGGACGATGCTGTCGTCGGCACGCTCGGCGGCATGAACCTCCTCCTGCGGTCCGTTGCTGTCGGGCTGCTGGCCTTCTGGCTGGCAGCCTGCAACAGCGGGCCGGCGGCCGGCGCACCGGTCGCCACCAACCAGGTCGACCTGCCGAAGTCGTACAAGTTCGCGCCCGCTGCGATCACGGTGCAGGCCGGCACGAAGGTGACGTGGACGAACCACGACGACTTCACCCACTCGGTCCGGCTGGTGGATGACGGCGGCAAGATCATGGTCATGAACCCTGGCGACAGCGTGTCATTCACCTTCGACAAGGTGGGAGTGCATCACTACGACTGCTCCTTCCACCCCCAGGTCATGAAGGGCACGGTCACGGTCACTGCGGCCGGGGGCTGATCGCCTCCCGACGGCAGAGCCAGACCACCACACCCAGCCAGCCAAGGATGGCGGCGAAGAGCATCCACGCCGATGCCTCCGCCGCCATCACCGTTCCCGCCCACAGGAGTGCATGCGTGCCCACGCCCGCCGCCGCAAGGTGCTTCCTGACGCTCCCGGCGGCGCCCATGGCCAGCACCACTCCGAGCTCCGCCAGGATGGCCTCGTGCTGGTTTGCATGCGGAAGGATCAGGGGCGTGGCGAGGAAGGCAGCCGCGGCCGCCAGCGTCCGTGAACGAGTTCCCATCCAGGCGATGGCGAGGAGCCCGATGGTGCCCAGCGTGCCCACCACGAACAGCCACGGACCGGTGTGCATTCGCGCCGCAACGCCGCGCCAGTTGATCATCTCCTCGACGTGCACGCCCACGGCGTCCGGTGCCGCCACGCCCAGCAGGTGCGCCGGGTAGTCGAGCAGCGCGCGGGGTGAGACCACCAGCAAGGAGAGGAGGATCAGCGCCAGGAGCACCGCTGCTGCGACCACCAGCTCACGCCATTTGCGCGAGGCCAGCAGCCACACCGCCCAGGCCGGGCCGAGCGTGGGCTTGAGGGCGCTGAGCCCCAGCGCCGCGCCGGAACCGGCGACTGAAAGGCCCAGCAGGCCGACCACGGCGATCGTGGACTGCCCACGGATGGCGCCCAGCACCGTCGGCCACGCGGTGAGCAGGAGGATGGTCGGGACCAGGCGCGTGGCGGTGCCACCCCAGCCGAGCCGCCACGTCACGACGCCCAGCAGCGCCAGCGAGGCGAGTGTGAACACGGCGAACGCCACCTGCAGCGGCAGCAGCCCGAACGGCACCAGCAGGGCCGCCAGCCAGGGCGGCGAGTTGAAGGGGAGCGCCCCGCGGACGAAGGTCGGCTCGTCGCCAATGAGCTGGCGCTGCGCCTCCGCCTGGCATGCCACGTCGTAGAGGCACTCGCCATGGCCGTCCAGCACCATGCGGGCGGCCACGTGGTAGGTCATGTAGTCGGAGCGCTCGATCGCCCGGAAGCCGCCGAGCAGGATGCCCGCTGCGAACACGACGGCGAAGATCGCCGCCACCACCGCGTAGGCACCGGCGATGCGCATCGGGCCCGAGGCTAGCACGGGCACGCCAGTACTTCGGGGTGGT
>DATAOD010000107.1:0-3760 GCA_036265975.1 Candidatus Limnocylindria bacterium | reverse complement strand
AGTTCCGCTACAATACGAAGCGTCTCCACTCGGCACTCGGCTACCGAACCCCTAAAGAGGTCCACGACGAGTACAAGAATCAGCAGCTCGCAGCGTAGTCAAGACCGATAGCAGCTATCCGGAAAATTCGAGGCCGCCCAGATCAACGCGCTGACCGATGCGGATGCGGGATGGTCGACGTGCGGGACTGCGGCCGAGTTGGGTCCCTGCGGTGCACGTGTTCGCCTCGGCGTTCGCGGCAGGCGCGGCTGGCCTACGGCCCCCGGCCAGCACCGCTGCCCCCGCTCGTTTGAAACTCCCCACTCCTGCTAGATCAACTTCCCCGGGTTGGCGACACACCGTCTGAGTTCCGGGAGAGGTGACGAAGCCCCTTCGACGCTGCGGCTTGTCCAGAGCTGCAAGCCGTCGAAGGGGCCCGTCCCGATGTTGACATGGGAGGACTGCGTGGAGGCGCAGGCGCTGCGAAGCAAGGGGTGGTCGATCACCGCGATCGCGACCCATCTTGGGCATGACCGCAAGACGATCCGTGCTTACCTCAATGGCGAGCGTCGTCCGGGTGAGCGCAAACCGGCCCGGCCGGAGGCGTTGGAGGAGTTCGTCGGCTATTGCCGGCAGCGGCTGGCCGACGACCCGCATCTGTGGTCGACCACGCTGTTCGACGAGGTCGTCGAGCTCGGCTACGAGGGGTCGTATCAGGCGTTGACCGCCGGGGTGCGCCGCCACGAGCTGCGGCCGCGGTGCGCGGCGTGCGCGGCGGCGAAGACCCGTGATCGGTCGGTGATCGATCATCCGGCGGGCGAGGAAACCCAATGGGACTGGCTCGAGCTGCCGAACCCGCCGGCGCGGTGGGGGTTCGGGGACATGGCGCATCTGCTGCTCGGTGTGCTGCCGCATTCGAGCCGGTGGCGGGGTTGGATCGCCGAGGCCGAGGACCAGCCGCATCTGATCGAGGGCCTGCACCAGGTCGCCACCCGCCTGGGCGGGCTGAGTGGTCACTGGCGGTTCGACCGGATGGCCACGGTGTGTCATCCCGGCTCGGGGCGGATCACCGCCAGTTTCGGCCCGGTGGCGCTGCACTACCAGGTCGGGATCGCGATCTGTCCGAGCAGGCGTGCGTGGCGCAAGGGCGCGGTGGAGAAGAGCGCGCACACGATCGCGCAACGCTGGTGGCGCACCCTGGCCGACGACGTGACGGTCGCCCAGGCGCAGGCGGGCCTGGACCGGATCTGCGGCAAACTCGACGCCCGCGGGCGGATGCGGGACGGAGTGCGCAGCAGCGTCGGTGAGCTGGCTGACGCCGAGCCGCTGCGGGCGATGCCGGCGCCGTTCCCCGCGGTGATCGAGGTCGAGCGTACGGTCGGCAACCAGGCGCAGATCTCGTTCCGGGGCAACCGCTACTCGGTGGTCCCCGGCCATGCCGGCGAGATCGTCACCGTGCGGCACAAGCTCGGCACCACCACCCTCGAGGTCGCCGACCGGCACGGCGGGCTGCTGGCCCACCATCTGCGGGCCCCCGACGGCGCCGGCGCGGTGATCCGTTCCGATGAGCACGCCGCCGCGCTGACCAAGGTGGTGTTGGCGAACTTCAGCGACCGCGAACCCTGCCGGCGCAAGACCCGCCGGCCCCCGAGCGACGCGGCGCTGGCCCAGGCCGATCGGATCCGCGCCGGCCGCGCCGGTGGCGATGATGGCGAGCAGGTCGTCATCGACTTCGCCGGCTACGTCGGGCAAACCCGCCCCTTCGGCGTCGAACACACCGGCGGCGGGCACGTCGGTGGCGGGCACACCGGCGGCGGGGCGGGTCAGCGGTGACCGGCGAGTCGAGCGTGCCGGCTCCCGGCGCCACCACCGGCGCTGTCGCGACGCTGGAGCCGATGACCGGCCGCGAGGCCCACACCTATCAGCGGCTGCGCGCGCACCTGGCAGCGCTGCGGCTGACCGCGGCGGCGGAGTCGCTGACCACGGTCCTGGACGCTGCACGCGACCAGCAACTGTCCACGATCACCGTGTTGGAGCGGCTACTGGGCATCGAGGTGGCGGCCGCCGCGACGCGTCGGCATGCCGGGCTGTTGCGGTTCGCGTCGCTGCCCGCGCCCTACAGCATCGACGAGTTCGACTTCACCGCCCAGCCCGGCGTGGACGAAAAACTCATCCGCGAACTCGCGTCGCTGCGCTTCCTCGACGACGCCGGCAACATCTTGTTCGTCGGTCAGCCCGGCACCGGCAAGACCATGCTCGCGATCGGCCTCGCCCGCGCGGCGATCACCGCCGGGCATCGGGTCTACTTCACCACCGCCGCCGAGCTGGCCAAACGCTGCCGACGCGCCGCGCTGGAAGGACGCTGGGCCACCGCAATGCGGTTCTTCTGCGGCCCTCGGCTGCTGGTGATCGACGAGTTCGCCTACGCCAGACACAGCCCGGACCCGGAAGCCAACACCGCCCTGTTCGAAGTGATCAGCCGCCGCTACCTGAAGTCCTCCACCATCCTCACCAGCCATGCCGGCATCGCCTCCTGGGGTGAACGGCTGGCCGACCCGATGCTCGCCGCCAGCTTGTTGGACCGGCTGCTGCACCGCGGCGTGGTCGTCGCCATCGACGGACCGTCGTTTCGGATGCGGGCCCACCAACAGCGCAGCGAACAACTACGCAAAGCACTCCACCCCCCAGGCGGCGCGTCATGATCACCTGTGCGCACTGCGGCGCCGCCATGCCCACCCCCACCGGGCGAGCCTCACGGCGGCGCTACTGCACCGACGCCTGCCGCAAAGCCGCCTGGATCAAACGACACCGCGACCACACCGGCGACCGCGACATCGTCGCGAACGACGTCGTGAACGATGTCGCCGATGTCGCCGATGTCGCCGATGTCGTCGTCCCGACCGCGTCCCGCGACGCAGTCCCCACCCCCGGTGGGCAACACCGCTGCCCGCACTGCCGCCAACCCCTTGCCGTGATCAGCGTCCTGGTTCCCGCCGCGGCCGCGCACATCCCCACCCCGGAGCTCACCCATGCGTGAACCCCCGTCGCGAGACGACAACGAGACGACAACCGCCCGCTGCCCCATCTGCAACAGCGGATTCACCCCAATCCGGCGGCAGCGCTACTGCACCAACGCCTGCCGCCAGATCGCCTACCGACGCCGGCATCACAGCGCCGACCCCGTCGAGCAGTTGCCCTCAACCCGCCACCGAGACACCACCGTCTACACCTGCGACCACTGCGAACAGCGCTACCTCGGCCAGCAGTGGTGCCCCGACTGCAACCGCCCCTGCCGCCGCGTCGGCCCAGGCGGCATCTGCCCCCATTGCGACGAACCCGTCGCTATCCAAGACCTGATCAACATCACCATGGGAGGCCACCAACAGCTACGCTGACCCCGCTCGCCCCTGGGGAAGATGATCTAGCAACTCTGGGGAATTTCACTGAGCGGCAGCAGTGATCGGGATGAGCACCTTCGGTGAGTCGGCACCCATGAAGGTGCTGCAGACCAAGTTCGGGTTCACCACCGAGAACATCGTCGCCAAGGCCCGGGCACAGCTGGGGCTGAATCACAGCAGCCCCGAGGGAACAACACTCGAGCCCTAGTCAGGTTCTCGCGGGCCCATCCGCGGGACCAGCGTGCGGATCGGTTGCGGCGTCGGTGGGCGACCGGGTTGTCGTCGCGGATAGGTCCAGCGGCGGGCGACGAGGTGGGCGTGCTAGCGCAGCACGGTTCTGGGTGACACCCGCCGCAGCCGCGCAGCGGGGCAGGGAGCAGCCT
>DATAOD010000106.1:0-2004 GCA_036265975.1 Candidatus Limnocylindria bacterium | reverse complement strand
TTGTCTGGCGTGATCTGTGCGAGGTTCTGCAGCACCCGCCGATCGTCGCGGCAGCCATGGAACGAGCCCGCGGGGGCCGCTGGCTACCCCAGGAGCTACAAGCCCGTCGTGCCACGCTGCGACGGGGTCGGGCCACGCTTAACCAGCAGCGCGATCGTTTGACGGAGGCTTACCTGAGCAGCGTCATCCCGCTGGGCGAGTACGAGCGTCGGCGGCGTGAGATTGAGGCCAGACTGGCCGGGCTTGAGCGCCAAGAGCAGCAGCTTGCGACTGATGCGGCGCGCGACAGTGAGACGGGCAAACTGGCCGGACACGTCGAGACATTCTGCCAGCGTGTGCGGGAGGGGTTGGATGTCGCGGACTTCGCAGGCAAGCGTGCGCTGCTTGAGCTACTGGTCGATCGTGTCGTGGTGACCGACGGAGCGGTTGAGATCCGTTATGCCCTCCCGACCGGACCCGATGGAGAGCGTGAGCCTTTTTGTCGGTTGCGTTCAGACTACTGGAGTTTCTAGTCCTGGTAGGGGTTGTGGCGGTCTGAACGGGGTGCGGAGGCGCCGCCGGGCGCCCGGCTCCCATGTTGCGGGTGTTGCACTGGACGCCTGCAGGCATCATGGAACCGCGACCCGAGGCCGGCCTCCCGGCGACGCTGGGCAGATGGGTGGGCGAGATCGTGCTGTCCATCCCGCAACCGGCACGGCGCACGGTCGCGGAACTCATCGTGGGCGGGTTGCTGGCCGGCGGTGGGCACGTCACGCAGGCGTTCCTGGCCCTGACGCCGCGCCTGGGCTGGCAGGCGTACCACTGGATGCTCGAGCGCGGTCGGTTCCGGCTGCTGGGCTTGGTTGCCGCGCTGTGCGGCATCGTCCGGCGCGAGGGCCATGGGGGACGGTGCTTCGCCATCATCGACGACACGCTCGCGCCCCGTGCATCGGCCAAGGCGCCGGGAGCGGCCGTGCGCTTCGACCATGCCCACAAGCGGAACCGTCCCGCCTTCCTGCTGTGCCAGGCCTTTGTCACGCTGGGCACCGTCGTGGCCTGTCGCGATCGGCCGCGCTGCGTGCCGGTCGTCACCGGCCTGTGCCGCGGTCCTGGCCACGCCGGGAAGATCGCGCTGGCCAAGGCCTTGCTGCGGGCGGTGGGCGATCGCCTCGGACCGCTGTGCCTGCTGCTGGACGCCTGGTATATGCGCGCCTCGCTGATCCAGGCGGCCCTGCGGCGCGGGCACGCCGTCGTCGGCCAGGTCCGGCGCGACACGGCGCTGTTCGGCCTGCCGCCGCCCCGCGCCCCGGGCCGGCGTGGCCGCCCGAGGGTGTATGGCGAGAGGATCGACGCCGCTGCCGCGGCCCTCCTGCCGGCCTCGACGCACCGCATCGCCGGCTACGGCGGCCGGGCAGCCCGTCTGCGCCACGCCGTGTGCCGTCCGCGGTTCCTGCGCGGCGTCGTTGCGCGGGCGGTCTGGTGCGAGTTGGCCAAGGCCCAGGGCGGTTGGGCGAAGCAGCGCCTGCTCCTCTGCACAGACCTGGACCTATCCGCGCCGGCGGTGGTCGAAGCCTACGCGCAGCGCTGGGCGGTCGAGCCCCTATTCGCCGCGCTCAAGCTGACGGACGGCATGGGCGCGATGTGGCAGCGGGGCCGCAGAACGCTCCTGCGCTGGCTGCACCTGGTCCAGATCGGCCGGGCGCTGCTGGTCTTGCTGACCGCGCGGGCGGAGCCGGAGGTGCTCGCGCTGCTGCGGGTCGGTGGCTGGCGCAGGCCGGCGACGCTGACGCCGGGCCTGGTCAAGGACGCGCTTGCCCGCCGGTTCCGCGATATCCAGGCCTTCCGCCTCGTGCCCGCAACCCACACGAAAACCGGCCCGGCTCGTGGTACAGGCCCACCCGTGAACGCCACTACCGCATGACCAGCGGCTCAAATCCTACGTCCGCCGCCCTCCAGGAGCCGTAAACGCCGCGATCAAACAAGGACCGCTGGCGCAGCCACGCCCAGCAAACTCGAAACTCCAGT
>DATAOD010000105.1:0-20120 GCA_036265975.1 Candidatus Limnocylindria bacterium | reverse complement strand
ACCGGGGAAGCGGTTCTCGATGTGCAGCGCCGGTCCATCGCCCACGATCCGGAAGCCGGTGGTGCGGTTGTCGCGTCCCCACACCACGTTGACCGGCGCCCAGGACGCGACCGCGTAGCGTTTGTAGGAGTTGATGTTCGGGGCGATGAACGGCGCCAGCTCGCGGGCGTACCTCATCATCCCGCCCAGGAAGTGGCGCATGGTCGGGCCCATGCCGTATGGCTCGGCGCCCTCCTCGAAGAAAGAGCTGCCGTCATCGGACGAGTCCCACAGCGAGATGTGCAGATGGCCTGATGAGCCGGTCCAGGTGTGATCCGGCTTGGCCATGAACGTCAGGCCGAAGCCGTTGAGGTAGGCGATCTCCTTGGCGCCGTGCTTGAAAAGCACCGTACGATCGGCCATCTCCAGCACGTCGTCGTAGTGGATGTTGACCTCGTGCTGCCCCGGCGCCGCCTCGCCCTTGCTGAACTCAACCGGGATTCCGGCCTGCGTCATCAGGTTCCGAAGCTTGCCGTGGATCGGCTCTCCCTTGGTCGCCTGCAAAAGGACGTAGTCCTCGTTGTAGTAGCCGAAGCGCTCGAGGCCGATGTAGCCCTTGCGCCAGGCCTGCTCGTAGGTATCGGTCAGCAGGTAGTACTCGAGCTCTGAGCCCGCCTTGGCCCGAAAGCCCATGGCCGATGCCTTTTGGACGACCTTCTTGAGCATCGTCCGCGGCGAGACTGGGATCTCCGCCCCATGGTGGTCGACCGTGTCGGATAGCACCATGGCGGTGCGCTCCAGCCACGGGATCAGGCGCAGCGAGTCCCAGATGGGATCGGCGATCCAGTCGCCATAGCCCGTCTCCCAGTTCATCAGCGCGAACCCGTCCGGCGTGTTCATCTCCATGTCGGTGCCGAGCAGGTACGTGCAGAAGTGCGCACCGTGATCGATCGCGCCGTTGAGGAACGCCTGGCCCTGGACCCGCTTGCCCATCAGGCGTCCCTGCATGTCGGTCAGGGCCACGACCAGTGTGTCGATGCTGCCGTCCCTGACCAGCCCCTCCAGCCAGGCCCGCTGCGGATGCGGCGCGGCGTGGTGCTCGCTTGCCATCGGTTGCGGACCTCCGATCTCGATGAAGGCGGGCCGACCGGGGAGTAACCCGGCCGGCCCGCACTGCCTTGGGTCGACCTCAGGTGGCAGGCATCACGAGGAGGCCGGCGCCTCCTCGAGGTCGCGCACCGCGTCCTCGAACTCACGCTCGATGGCCTCCAGCTGCTCGGTCGTGCCCTGTGGCACCGGGCCGCGGAAGCGGCCACGAGCCCAGCCGAAGTAGTAGACCAGCAGCAGCACCAGGAAGGCGCCGACGATCATCCACGAGGCCGGGTTCAGCGCGAAGGGATAGAGGAACACCGGGCTGAAGAGAACAATCCAGATCACCGATAGCCACGCCAAGGGCCGGCTCCATCGCCCCAGGCTCCACGACTGGCGCTGGCGCCACGACTGATCGCCGCGCATGCCCAGCCAGATGCAGACGCCGTACGCCCAGTACAGGAGGACGGTGCTCACCGATGTGATGCCGCCGATCAGGAACAACGGATCGCCGCCGAACATCTTGGTCAGCACGTAGATGAGCAGGATCAGCAGCCAGCTGAAGAGGCTGATGGCGAATACGGCATTGCCTGGCGTCCGCCAGCGATGGCTCACCTTCTTCAGCCATCCACTGCCGGGGACACCGTCGTCGCGGCTGAACGCGAACAGCATCCGCCCGGCAGAGGCGATCGACGAGAAGCCGCAGAACGTCATGGCGAAGGCCACGCCCGCCGCCAGCAGGCCGCCGAGCGCGCTGAGCCCGGCGCCCAGGTTCGACTCGAGGATGTACTGCACCCCGCCACCACCACCGGAGTTGGCCAGCACGTCGGCCGGGCTGGTCATCTTGAGGGTGAGGGCGACGAGCACGATGTACCCGACCACCGCGGACACCGCCACCGACAGGAACACGCCCCAGGCCGAGGCGCGTCGTGCGAAGACGGTCTCCTCGGCAACGTGTGCCGATGCGTCATAGCCGGTATACGTCCATTGCGACTGCAGAAGGCTCAGCGCGAATGCCCCGGCCACGCCGAATGGGATGACCTGCGACCACGACACGCCATCGGCATTGGTGCCCGGCTGCACGGTGAACAGGAAGCCCAGGTCATGCGTGGGCTGCGACCCGAAGGCGAACAGGCAGAAGGCGATGGCGGCCACGAAGAAGATGTGCCACCACACCGACAGGTCGTTCATGAACGAGACGATGCGGGTGCCGGCCACGTTGAAGCCGATCTCGATGGCGATCAGGATGCCGGTGATCCAGATGGCGTTCAGGACGCCGAACGTCTCCAGGTTCGGATCGATGCCGAACAGGGGATTCAGGATCGTGGCGCACAGGTAGAAGGCGGCGGAGTAGTTGATGCCCGCCACGATCGAGACCTGGCCGCCCAGGTTGAGCCACGCGGTCCACCAGCCCCAGTCCTTGTTGCGGAGCTTGCTGGCCCAGTAGTAGAGGCCTCCGGCGGTGGGATAGGCAGATGCGATCTCCGCCATGGTGGCCGCGATCATCAGCGTGAACACCGTGACCAGCAGCCATCCGATGCCGACGGCGGCGGGCCCGGCCAGGGTGAGGCCCAGGTTGTAGAGGATCACCGCCCCTGTCAGGATCGAGATGATGCTGAAGCTGATGGCGAAGTTGCTGAAGCCGCCCATGCTTCGCAGCAGCTCCTGGGCGTAGCCCAGCCCATGCAGGTCGTGCATGTCCTGGCGGATGGCATCTTCACGGGATGTTGCCTGCGTCATGGAATCCGCTCCTCCGATGGCTGAGGGACTCCAGCGCGCTACCCGATGGGCGGGACGCTAGGGATCGAGACGCGAGGTTGCTGGATGCCGCTCGGGGGGTCGCGCCGTGCCCTGGTGAACGCCGCGACTATACCGATGCGCGGACCGCGCGCATAGTCTCTGCGCGGAGATCTCGCCTAGGAGGCTTCGTCCTCGCCGCTCTCCGTGCTGGTGGCCTCGCCATCGCCGGCCTCGCCTTCGGCTCCGGAAGCCTCGCCCTCCTCGCCCTCGGCGCCTTCCTCGCCCTCGACCACGACCGGCTCCGGTTCCTCCTCGACTCGCGGGGGCAGCACGCGGGCGACGATCTCGTCGGGGTCGTTGAGGATGGTCACGTTCGCTGGGACCTCGATGTCACGGACGTGGATGGCCGACTCGAGGTCCACCAGCCCGGTGAGGTCGACGCTGACCTCGTGCGGCAGGTCGGACGGCAGGGCGCTGACGTGGAGCGTGCTGATGGCCGTGTCCAGGAAGCCGCCGGTCGCCTCGATGGCCGGCGCCTCTCCGCTGAATGCGATCGGCACATCCACCGTCATCACATGGGTCAGGTCGGGCGCGAAGAAGTCGACATGCAGGACCTTGCCGCTGAGCGGATGCCGCTGCATGCTCTTGATGACCGCACTGGTCGGTGAGGCGCCGGCGACGGAGACCTTGACGATGCTTGTGCGACCCGCGTCCCGATAGAGCTGATCGAGCGCCTTGGCTTCCAGTTGGATGGCCACCGAGCCCGCGGTCTTGCCGAACACCACGCCCGGCACGATGCCGGAGGCGCGCAGCCGGCGCGTGTGCTTGCCGGTAACGGTCCGCGCTTCGACGTTGATCTGCAGGTCAGCCATTCGGAGCTCTGATCCTCACGCGATCGTCCGGGCATGCCGGACTCAGGGTTCGCAACTCAGGGGTGAGGCCGAATCCTAGCAGCGGACCGATATCCGGGCAAGGCGGCCCACGGGGCGCGGCGGGCGCATCGGGCTATGATCAGCGGCCGAATGGCCGGCACGATCATGATCGTCGAGGACGAGCCCGCGGTTGCCCGCGGGGTCCAGGTGGCGCTGGAGCGCGAGAGTTACGACGTGCAGGTCGTCCCCACCGGCGAGGAGGCGCTCAGCCGCCTGGCCGATGTCGCCCCCGACCTGGTGTTGCTGGACGTCCGGCTGCCGGGCATGGACGGTTTCGAGGTCTGCCGCCAGATGCGTCGCGAGACGCGGGCCCCGATCCTCTTCCTCACGGCCCGCGCCGACGAGGTCGACAAGGTGGTGGGCCTGGAGATCGGTGCCGACGACTACCTGGTCAAGCCGTTCAGTGTCCGCGAGCTGGTGTCCCGCGTGAAGGCGCTCCTGCGTCGCGCATATGGCGAGCTGGCCGATACGCAGACCGGCCGCATCCTGCGGCGTGGTGACCTGGTGATCGACCTCGAGCGGCGACGCGTCACGCGCGACGGCGAGCGGATCAGCCTGACCACCACGGAGTTCGACCTGCTGCGTCATATGGCCAGCCGCCCGGGCCGCGTCTATACCCGAACCCAGCTGCTGGAGCTGGTCCGCGACTACGAGGCCCTGGAGGCCGATGAGCGGACGATCAACGTGCACATCAGCCACATTCGCGACAAGATCGAGCCGGATCCCGCCCAGCCGCGTTACATCAAGACGGTGAGGGGCGTGGGCTATGCATTCAGCGAGGAATGAGCCGCAGGGCCGACTAGCCCGCTGGGCGGCAATGACGCAGCGCCTGAATGTCAGGCTGGTCCTCGTGCTGGTCAGCGTCGCGCTCGTTGCGCTGCTGGTCCTGAGTGTGGCCCTCTCACAGATCCTGCCGGGATATTTCGACGACCTGGCCAAGCGCCGTGCCGAAACAGCGGCCAAGGGAACGCGCGCGCTGGTGGAGATCCAGGCGGATCGCTACAAGCAGTCTGACCCCTCCATCCTGCTGACACCCGAGCTGCTGAATACCCAGGTGCTGCAGCCGGAGGCTGAGGACGCCGCCAACAGGCTCGCCGAGGGAACGGTCGAGATCTATTACACGCGGGACGGGTCTCGGGCGGCCACGGCGACCCCCACCGAGCAGTACGACGCGGCATTCCGCGCGCAGGGTCTCAAGCCCGATCCGACCGTGCACGTCGAAGTGATCTCACCCCTCAGCCTCCCGCTGAATCAGGAGGTCAGCCTCACCTTCGTGGTCAGCAACGTCTACACCAATCGTGCCGCCACCCTCGACCGTGTGAACGGCACATTGATCGGCGCGGGGCTCGCCGCGCTGGCCGTCGCGCTGTTCATCGGCACGTTGGCCGCGCGCCGGCTCACGGGACCGCTCGCGCGCCTGCGGCGCGCGTCGAGCAGGTTCGCGCAGGGGGACCTGGAGGAGCGGGCACCGCAGTTCGGGATCATGGAGGTCGACGAGCTGGGACAGCAGTTCAACGTCATGGCCGACCGGGTCAGCGAATCGGTGCGCATGCTGCAGGCGGATCGCGACCGCCTGCGCGAGTTCGTGGCCGATGTCAGCCATGAGCTGCGCACCCCCATCGCGGCACTCCGCACCTTCACCGAGCTGCAGCGCGACGGGCACATGGAAGAGGACCAGCGTCGCGAATTCCTGGACCGCTCGACCGAGCAGATCAATCGGCTCGAGTGGATGAGCACCAACCTGCTGGACCTGTCGCGAATCGACTCGGGCATCTTTCCCATGGACGTGCGCTCCGGCGACCTTCGGGACCCGGTGCGGTCCGCGGTCGAGGCGCATGCCGAGATCGCAGAGCAGCGCGGCGTGTCGCTGACCAGCCGGGTGCCGACCAGCCCGGTGATGCTGCGCTTTGACACTGAGCGGATCCTGCAGCTGCTGAGCAACCTGGTCGGCAACGCGCTGAAGTTCACGCCGCGTGGCGGCGAGGTGATCGTGGAGCTGACATCGACAGACTCGGAAGCGGTGCTGGAGGTTCACGACTCCGGGCCGGGCATCCCAGAGGGCGAGCTGCCGCACGTGTTCGATCGCTTCTTCCGAGGCACGAATGTGGGCGACGCCCGCGCGTCGGGGAGCGGTTTGGGCCTGGCCATCGCGCGCTCGATCGTGGAGATGCACGGCGGCACGATCGCCGTCACCAGCGCAGTCGGCAGCGGAGCCACGTTCACGATCACGCTGCCACGCGAGCGTGAAGGTTCATGAAACTTCACGTCGCTTGCCCGCTGAGCGCAACCGAGCGCGTGCACCATGAGAAACGACCCGCCCGACAGCGAAGCGAGCAAGACATCGGATGAACGAATCGAATAACCCAGACCTTCCCAGCCCCGATCCAAGCCCGACCGAGCCGGTCGAGGTGCGGAGCTGGGGTCCCGCCCCCTCCCAGCCGGCCTCGTGGTCGACGCGACCCCCCGTGGCGCCGGCCCGCACCGTGACCGCCGAGCGCCGCGGTTGGGCCCCGGGCGCCATCGTGGCGGTGGCCGTCGTGGCGGGCATCGTCTCCGGATCACTGTCGGCGGCGGCCGTGTCAAGCCTGATGCGCCAGCCCACGAGCGCCGCCGGGAGCCTCGCCCCGGTCGGCCAGAACGTCTCCAACGTGCACATCGACGAGTCATCGGCGGTCATCAACGCCGTGCAGGACGCCATGCCGGCGGTCGTCAAGATCCAGACCACCACGGGCGGTGGCCAGGCCACGGGCACCGGGTTCATCTACGAGGCCAACGGCTGGATCCTCACCAACCGGCACGTGGTGTCCGACGCTCAGCAGGTGACCGTGATCCTGGCGGACAGCCGCGAGCTGCAGGGCCGCGTCTACGGGATCGACACCCTCACCGACCTCGCCATCGTCAAGGTGGACGCCAACAACCTGCCCACGGTCAAGATCGGCTCCAGCTCCGACCTGGAGCAGGGGCAGCTGGCCATCGCCATTGGTAACCCGCTGGGCGAGTTCGAGAACACCGTCACGACCGGCGTGATCTCCGGCCTTGGCCGCCAGATCGTGGCGGGCGGTCAGACCAGCAGCTCGGAGCAGCTCAACAACCTCATCCAGACCGACGCGGCCATCAACCCGGGCAACTCTGGCGGGCCGCTGCTGAACAGCGCCGGCCAGGTCATCGGCGTCAACACTGCCGTCAGCCAGGACGCGCAGGGGATCGGCTTCGCCATCCCCATCGACGTGGCCAAGCCGATCATGCAGCAGGCCGTTGACGGCCAGCAGCTGACCCGGCCGTGGATCGGCGTCTTCTACCAGCCGGTCACCAAGCAGCTGGCCAAGGAGCGTGACCTGCCCGTCGACACGGGCGTCGTCATCGACTCCGGCAACAACCAGCCGGCCGTCTTCCCGAACAGCCCGGCAGCCGATGCGGGGCTCAAGCAGGGCGACGTGATCACCGAGGTGGACGGCACGCCGGTCAACGCCGACACGGACCTCGCCGAGCTGATGCTTCCGCACCAGCCGGGCGACACCGTCACCCTGACCGTGTTGCGCGGCAGCTCCAAGCAGCAGATCGACGTGAAGCTCGGGACACTGCCGGAGAACCGCTAGCCCGGCTCCTCGCCACGCCGTCGGCGGAGGCGTGCCTCAACCGTGTCGAAGGCCCCGGGCAACGGGGCCCTCGGCTTTCTGATCCGGACCTCCACGTCGGCGATGCGCGGATCGGCCAGCACGGCGTCGGCGACGGCGCCCGCCAGCGCCTCGATCAGCCGGAACGACTGGCCCTCGACGACGTGCTGCACCGTCATGAACACCGCGGAGTAGTCGATCGTGTCGGCCAGGTCGTCGCTGGCGGCGGGCGCGGACAGGTCGCCGCGCAGGATGACGTCGACCTCGAACGGCTGTGGCTCCAGCCGCTCTTCCAGATCAACGCCATGCCGGCCCAGGAAGCGCATGCCGCGCAACGTGATGCGGTCGCTCACCGGCCCCACCGCACGATGCCATCCGTCACCCGCACGGTGCGCATGATGGGCCCCACGTCATGGACCCGCACGATATCGGCCCCGGCGGCGATGGCCAGGCTGACGGTGGCGGCCGTGCCCTCCAATCGCTCTCCAGGGGGTGCGCCTCCCAGCAGCTCGCCGATGAACCGCTTACGGCTGGTCCCGATCAGCATCGGCAGGCCACCCAGCGCCTCCTTCAGCTCGGCCAGCCGATGGAGCAGCTCGATCGAATGGTCCGGCGTCTTTCCGAAGCCGATGCCGGGGTCGACGATCAGGCGCTCCCGCTGGACGCCGGCCGCCAGCGCGTCGCCGACGGCCGCACGCAGCCAATCGACCACCTCAACGAACACGCCGCGCGGGTACTCGGCCACGTCGCGGTTGTGCATCAGCACCAGGTAGGTGCCCGCCTCCGCCGCCGCGCGGACCGTGCCTGCGTCGCGCCGGCCGGCCCACACGTCATTGATCATGCCGGCACCGGCGCCCGCTGCGCCGCGCGCCACCTCGCCCTTGACCGTATCGATGCTCACCATGGCCCGATCGCCGAAGCGAGCGGCCAGGGCCCTCACCACCGGCAGCGCCAGCGCCGCCTCGCGCTCCGCGCTGATCGGCGGATGGTCCCCGTAGAACTGCGACGGGCGGCTCGACTCGGCGCCCACGTCCAGCAGGTGCGCGCCCGCCTCCACGAACTCGGTGGCCTGCCCCCACGCCGCCGCCAGCACCGTCTCCGGGGAGCTCCCATTCATCGCCAGCCCATCCCCGCTGAACGAGTCGGGGGTCAGGTTGAGGATGCCCATCACGTAGGTTCGCTCACCCCAGCGCAGCTCCATCAGGTCGCCGCTCCGCCGCCGAGCAGCCGGCTGCGTACTGCGCCGACGAGGTAGAGGGAGCCCGCCACGACCAGCGGCTTCTCCGGCTTGCGCGGGATGGCCGCTGCCCGCTTCAGCGCGGCATCCAGGTCCTCGACCGCCTCGGCCGGGCCGCCGCCGATGCGGTTCCAGGTGGCCAGCAGTCGTGTCGCGGGCAGCGCGTTCGGCTCGCCGATCGACGTGAACACCAGCCGCGGCTTGCGTGGCGCGAACGCGCGAAGCATGGCGGTCACGCGCTTGCCGCGGGTCGCGCCGAAGACCATGGGTACCTGCGACACATCGAGCTCCTCCAGGGCGCGAGCCAGCGCCCGCGCTCCGGCTGGATTGTGCGCGCCGTCCATCAGGACCGGACCCAACGGGGTTGATGGCAGGAACTCGAGCCGACCCGGCCAGCGCGCGCTGGCCAGGCCGCGGCGAATGGCCGCTTCGTCCAGGCGGCGCAGCGGCCTGCCGCGACGCTCCCCGTCTTCGCGCATCGCGTCCAGCACGGCCAGCGCCGTCGCCGCGTTCTGCGCCTGGTGGCCGCCCAACAGGCTGATGCGCAGCGCGTCCAGCCTTCCATCCGGCGTCACCGCGTCCACCACGATGCCCTGCCAGCCCGCCTCGCGCAGCGCCGCCCCATACGGGCGGTGGCTTCCGGCCAGCCGCAGAGGGACGTGCAGGCGTGCACATCGGGCCGAAATGGGGCCAAACCCTCGCCCGGTGGCGCCGGTGACGGCCAGGTCGCCGTCCTTGATGATGGCCGCCTTCTCGGTACCGATGGCGGTCAGGGTCGACCCAAGGTATCGCTCGTGGTCCTTCTGGACGTTGGTGATTGCGGCCACGCCGGGATCCAGCACGTTGGTGGCATCCAGGCGCCCGCCCATGCCCACCTCCACCACCGCCAGGTCGACCCGGCGATGGGCAAGCTCGGTGAAAGCGGCGGCGGTCAGCGTCTCGAACTCCGTCGGGGCGCCCAGGCGGGCAGCCACCGCGTCCACGGCGGGCAGCACGCGGTTGATGGCAGCCGCGAAATCGGCTTCGGAGAGTGCTTGGCCATCCACGGCGATGCGCTCCCGATAGGCGATCAGGTGCGGCTTCGGCATGGTGCCGACCCGCAAACCGGCGGCCTGCAGGACGGATCGGACCATGGCCACCACGCTGCCCTTGCCGTTGGTGCCGCCGACCAGCGCTCCGTGCAGGTCGCGCTCAGGGTGGTCCAGCTCGTCCAGGATGGCGCTGATGCGCTGCAGGCCCAGGCTGATCCCGAAGCGGCCTCGGCCGGTGAGCTCCGCCACGGCCGCCGAGTAGGCGTCAGCCCTGCTCGTCCTCGTAGAAGACGCAGTCATGGAACTGCCCGGTCAGGCACAGATCCGTGACATAGCCGTTGTCCAGGTGCACGCCGGCGCGCAGCTCGCAGCGGCTGACCACGCCCTCCTGCTTCATGAGGGTGCGCAGCAGCTGTGGCGCCTCGATCGGGACGCGGCCCTTGGCGCCCTGGGTCAGGTAGAAGTGGGGGCAGGAGTGCCGCCGCGGGCGGGAATAGCCGAGCGGCATGCCGCGCCGCCCCACATGGACCGTCAGCGGCTCGGCGGTGGTTGCGAATCGCTTCTCCGCGATCACGCAGCGACCCGGCTCGCAGTCGATCTCGTTGTGGCAGCAGGCCCGCGCCGGCCCCACGCCATCCACGGCCCACAGCTCCCAGCAGGGACGCCGCAGGATGAAGGCGGGACATCGATAGCGGATCGTCAGCGAGCAGTTTTCGACCTCCCAGCACATGGTGCGCCGGTCGGCCTGTCGGCGCTCGGGGCTGAATGGGTCGGGAGCCGCGCGTCGATCCGCCCCGGTACGCCGTTCGGTCTTGATGATCACCCTGTGGGCCTGCCTCCCTCTCGCCGGGCGAGTGTAGCGGCTGTTTCTGCGGCAGAAGGCCCATCCGGCCATGGCCGATGGTCCTCCCGCGCGCGACCGCCACCAGGCCGGCGCAACGGAGGCTCAGGCGATGTACTCGTGCAGGCGCTCCTCCATTGCCTCCTGCGGCATGAAGCCGACCACGCGCGCGGCCTCGCGGCCATCCTTGAAGACGATGAGGGTGGGGATGCTGAAGATGCTGTAGCGCATCGCCAGCTGCTGGTTCTCGTCGGTGTTGACCTTGGCCACGCTGATCTTGTCGGCGTGGGCCTCCCCGATCGACTCGACCACTGGCGACACGAGCCTGCATGGCCCGCACCACGGTGCCCAGAAGTCAACGAGGACCGGCTTTTCCGAATCGAGCACCTGCGCCTCGAAGGTCGAGTCATCGACCGTCATCGGGGCGGACATGGGCGGAAGTGACCTCCTGGTCAGGTTCGGATGTTCAGGAGCGGAATCCTAGCATCGGCCCCTGGGCACGTCGCATCACGGAGTCGGCGTAGGCGTGGGCGTCGGAGGTGGCGGTGTCGGAGTCGGAGACGCGGTCGGTGCCGGGGTCGGCGTGGCCGGCTCCGGGGTCGGCCCGCTTGACAGCACCACGTCCACCTGGCTGCCCGGATCGACATCGGTGCCCGCCGAAGGGAACGTCCGGACGACGGTGCCCTCCTCCTGGCTGGATGCCTCGTGGGTCACCTGGCCCAGGCTCAGGCCCAGCCCTTCGAGCGTGGAGCTGGCCTCGCCGCGGGTCTGGCCCACCAGGTTCGGCACCTGGACGGACTCCTTGCCCTTGCTGACGGTGAACGCGATCGAGTCGCCGCGGGACATGCTCGTGCCCGCCGGCGGCGCGGTGGAGATCACCCGGCCGGCCTCCACCTCGTCGGAGAAGACGCGGTCGACCTTGGAGACCACCAGGCCCAGCTCCTCCTCCGCTCGGTTGCGGGCCGCGGCCAGCGTCTCGCCCTGGAAGTCGGGCAGCGTGAACGTCGCCGCTGACGGCGACGGCGTGCCACTGCTCGGCGCCAGGTTGCCCAGGATCTGGACGCCAAGGAAGCCGATGAGGCCCAGCAGCAGCAGGGCCAGCAGCACCAGCAGCCAGGTCCACCACGGCTGTCCCTGGCTGCGGGCCGGTGGCGCGGGCGCGCGCACTGGTGGACGGGGGCCGGCGGCGCGGTCGGCGGGCAGTGTCACGCGTGGTGGGACGTACACCGTCGGCTCGCCCGAAGGCGGCAGCGGGGCGCGCGCTGGCTCGGCTTCGACCCCATCCGGGCCGCCGACGACGGGCATGCCGGCCATGGCAGCCGCCGCGGCGGCCGGGTCCTTCTGCCACAGCCGCAGCGCCTCGGCGAAGGAGCCGGCATCGGGGAAGCGATCCTCCGGCTCGCGCTGGAGGGCGCGCATCACGATGGCGGACAGGCCGCTCGGCACCGGCCGGAAGGTGGAAGGCGGCGGCGCGTCCTCGTTCAGGCGCTTCAGCGCCACCCCGGCGGCGGAGTCGCCCTCGAACGGGCGGCGGCCGGTGAGCATCTCGTACAGGACAATGCCCAGCGCGTAGACGTCGGACGCGCCGGTGACCTCCTCGCCGCGCGCCTGCTCCGGGCTGAAGTAGTGGACCGATCCCAGGGTCGTCCCGGTGACGGTCATCGAGGCCTCGGAAACGGCGCGCGCAATGCCGAAATCGGTGACCTTCACGTCACCGTCGTCGGTGATCAGGATGTTGCCCGGCTTCACGTCCCGGTGGACCAGCCCGCGGCGGTGTGCGGCCTCCAGGGCGGAGGCAACGCCGAGCGCGATGCGGACGGCGTCATCGGTCTCCAGGTGGCCGCGCTCGCGCAGCACGGTGGACAGGTCCTCGCCCTCGACCAGCTGCATGACGATGAACTGGGTGCCGTCCTCGTCGGTGCCGTAGTCATACACGGGAACGATGTTGGGATGCGACAGCGACCCGGCGGCGCGGGCCTCCTGGCGGAAGCGGGCCGCGAAGCCCTGGTCCTTGCCGAACTGCTCGCGGAGCAGCTTGACGGCGACCTCGCGGTCCAGCTGCTCGTCGAGCGCGCGCCAGATGGTGGCCATGCCGCCCTCGCCCAGCGGGGCGATCAGCCGGTAGCGGCCGTTGATGAGCCGCCCGATCATCTCCACGCGGTCAGTGCCCTCCGTGCCCGGGCGTCAGTCTCGCAGGTCAAGCCCGCGGACGTAGGTGCGGAACTCGTCGGCGTCCTCTGATTGCAGCGTCATGGAGACGTTGGCCTTCAGCCAGCCGATGCGCGTGCCGGCGTCGTGTCGCTCGCCCTCGAAGCGGTAGCCGAACACCGGCTGCTCGTCGATCAGCGCCCGGATGGCGTCCGTCAGCTGGATCTCGCCGCCGGCCCCGCGCGGGGTCGTCTCCAGCATGTCGAAGATCTTTGGTGTCAGCACGTAGCGTCCCAGCACGGCCAGGTCCGATGGCGCGTCCTGCTCCGATGGCTTCTCGACCAGGTCGCCGATCTCCACCAGCCGTCCCTCCTCCCGCACCGGCTCGACGATCCCGTACCGCGTGACGTCGGCCGTGGGCACGCGCTGCAGCGCGACCACGCTGCCGCGATGGGTGGTGTGCTGCTCGATCAGCTGCCGGGTCACCGGCGTCCCGCCGGGATTCAGCATCACGTCGTCCGAGAGGAGCACGGCGAACGGCTCGTCACCGACCAGCTCCTTGGCCATCAGGACGGCGTGCCCCAAACCCAGCTGCTCTTTCTGGTGCACGAAGGCGATGGGTCCGACCTCTGTGATGCGGCGCACGGCGCGGAGCAGCTCGATGTCGCCGCGCTCCTCCAGCCAGCGCTCGAGGTTCGGATTGGCGTCGAAGTGATCCTCGATCGCGCTGCGCCCGGTGGCGATCACGATGATGATCTGCTCGATGCCCGAGGCGACCGCCTCCTCGACCGCGTACTGGATGATCGGCCGGTCCACCAGGGGGATGACCTCCTTGGGGATCGCCTTGGTGGCCGGCAGGAATCGGGTGCCGAAGCCTGCGGCCGGCAGGACTGCCTTGCGAACGCGCGCGCTGATCAAATTGCTCCAGTTCTGCGAGCGGGTTTGGCCGGGGCTCGCGTGGGCATCGATCGGTGAGCCAGGCGGCTCAGGCCACGCAAGCGAGAGGTTGTCTCACGGGGACCCGAGTATAGCAATCGCCGGGCCCATACCCGCCCGCCGAGCCTGGCCGTTGCCCTGGTCAGCACCCCGGCCGGCGAAGGCGAGGACGCTACAATCGCAGCCCGATGCTACGAAGCCTGGTCCGCACCATCCGTGGTCCCTCAACCGACGCCCGCATGGAGTTCATCAGCCGGCCGCTGCCCACTGGCCTCACCGACGAGGAGGTCCTGGCCGCGCTGGAGACCGCCCTGTCGCGCGACCCGAATCCAGCGGTCCTGGTGGAGACACTGCGCCCCGCGCTGCGAGAGGTGACGGGCCGCGACTACCAGGTCCTGGATCGATCGGTGCGCGACGTGACGGGCGCGTTCGGCAAGACCATGGTCATGATTCGCGACGGCGAGGTCGGCCTGTGGCCGGGCTACGCGGCGCGTGCCTATCCCCTGCTGGACCGATCGGACCGGGCGGAGCAGGCGCGACGCGATATCGCCGCGGCATCGGGCGAGGCGCAGGAGCCGTCGCCATTCAATCCGGCGGGCAAGCCGGGTTGGGCGCCACCGCCGGCCATTGACCAGTCAGCGCCGCCGGCGGACCCGGTGGGCGACGCCGATGCGGGCGCCAGCCTGCCGCAGGGCAGCGAGTGGCTGCCGCCGCGCTCCACGGAGGCCTGAGCCGATGGGACGCCAGAACGTGCCGCGCGATCAGTGGCTGGCCATGGGCGTCGAGTGTCCGCATTGCGGCGAGCGGGTGACCGAGGACGACGTCTACTCGTGGCGCCCGACGCCCGACGACCCGAAGCTACTGCTGCTCTATTGCCCCGACTGCGGCGACCGGGTCGAGATCAATCACGTCTGAGGGTTGGTGCCCCCAACCGGATTCGAACCGGTGATCTCCACCTTGAAAGGGTGGCGTCCTAGGCCTCTAGACGATGGGGGCGCGGCGCCGCGATCCTAGCGCAGGTAGAAGACCAGGATCAGCACCACCGTGGCACCCAGCGCCACCGCCGCCATCACGATCATCACTCCGCCCCCCAGCGCGATCGCCACGGAGCGGCCAGCGCTCCCTTTGCGATAGGCCCGCTGCGACCAGATCCAGCCCTGCACGAACAGGAAGATGCCCACCCCGCCCGCCACCAGGCCGGCACCCAGCATGGCCAGCACCGACATGCTCGACTCCGTGCCGAACACCGCCAGCGCAGCCAGCCCACCGGCGATGATGAGGCCAACGCCCCCGATGACCAGGTTGCGGGCGAGCGGATGCATGGGGCGGCATTCTAGCGGTGCGGCCGCGCCCCACTCTCACACGCCGGGGGCACGCCGAGCGGTTGGCCGCCGAGCCGCAGGCATGTATCGTGCAGACTGTCGTGCCCGCGTGAATGCTGACCAGCGTGAGCCGACCACCACCAAGAAGTCGGAGCCAATGAGCGTGCGCGACGCCGGCCGAAAGGGTGGGCGCGCGACCCGCGCGCGCTACGGCTCGGAGTTCTTCGCCACCATCGGGCAGAAGGGCGGCAAGGCCGTCAGCCAGCGTTACCCCACGGAGCATTTCCAGGAGATCGGCCGCAAGGGTGGCCGCCGCGTGGCAGAGCTGGTGGAACGCGCCAAGCAGATGGAGTCGGACGAGGGCTGACCTTCGCCGTCAGCGGTCCGCGTAGCGCTCCTCGCGCCACGGATCGGCCGAGTTCGAATAGCCGTTGCGCTCCCAGAATCCGGGCTGGTCCTCGGGGCTGAACTCGATGCCGCGCAGCCATTTGGCGCTCTTCCAGAAGTAGCGACCCGGCACGATCGCGCGCAGCGGGTAGCCGTGATCCGGCTCCAGCGGTCGACCGTCGTAGCTCCAGGCCAGCAGGCAGTCCGGGTGCAGCGCAACCCCCAGGGGGACGTTGGCCGTGTAGCCCGCCTCCGCGTGGAAGATGACGTGGCGCGCGGCAGGTGTCGGCTCCGCCACCTCCACGATGTGGCTGAATGGGACGCCCTCCCATGCCGTGTCCAGCTTCGACCATCGCGTGACGCAATGGATGTCGAGCGTCACGCTCGCCACCGGCAGCTGGCGGAACTCGCCCCAGCTGAGGCTGAACGGCGTCTCCACCTCGCCCCACACCCGGAAGGTCCAGCCAGCCAGGTCGGGGTAGTCCGGCGTGCGGCCGAAGTTCAGCACCGGGAACTTGTCGGTCAGCACCTGGCCCGGCGGGATACGCTTGGCGATCTCCGGATCGTCCGAGGGCTTGATCCACTTGAAGACCATGAAGCCGATGCTGCCCACCACCCGGCCGCGCGTCAAGGCTGCCGGGTGAGCTCCGCCTTCTCAGCCTTCGCCGATGTCGCCATGGCGGTATCGGCCACCACCTCGAAGCTGCGCAAGCGCGACCTGCTGGCCGCATTCCTGCGTGAGCTGCCGGCCGCCGACGTGCCCATCGCGGCCACGTTCTTCGCGGGGCGGCCGCTGCCGGGAGCGCAGGACCGCCTGGGGCTGGGCTGGGTGCAGCAGAGCCAGGCGCTGGCAGCTGCCTCCGGGGCCGATGCTGGCGCGCTCAACGCCGCCTATCTCCGTCATTCGGACCTGGGCGACGCAGCCGCCGACCTGCTCGGCGCGCGAGACGCCGCGGTCGGGCTGACGCTTGCCGATGTCGATGCCGCGTTCCGTGCCGTGAGCCAGGCAGCGTCGGCAGAGGCGCGCGTCACCGAGATGGCGCGCCTGTACGGCCGCGCCACGGAGGCAGAGGCGCGCTTCATCGGCCGCATCGCGTCGCGCGAGATGCGCATCGGCCTGCGTGAGGGCCTGCTGGAGGAGGCGATCGCGGCGGCCTTCGATCGGCCGCAGGACGAGGTCCGCCGGGCGCTGATGCTGGTCGGGGAGCCCGGCGAGGCCGCTGCCCTCGCGCGCGACGGGCAGCTGGCAAGCGCTGCGCTGCACCTCGGCCGCCCCATTCGCTTCATGCTGGCCACGCCGGTCGCCGACTCGACCGAGGTCATGCGGCGGGTGGGCGACGAGGCCTGGATCGAGGACAAGTACGATGGCATCCGGGCGCAGCTGCACCTGGCCGACGGACACGCCCACCTGTTCAGCCGGGACCTCAACGAGATCACCGTTTCGTTCCCCGAGGTGGCGTTGGCCGCGGCCACGCTGGGGCACCGGCTGGTGATCGACGGCGAGCTTGTGCCGTACCGGGCCGGATCGGTCATGGACTTCGCCAGCCTGCAGACCCGGCTGGGACGCGTGAAGCCCGGCCCCGACCTGCTGGAGGCGGTGCCGGTCGTGCTCGTCGCGTTCGACGTGCTGCACCTGGACGGCAAGGACCTGCTGGAGACGCCGCTGCGCGAGCGGCGCGCCGCGCTCGAGGCGCTCGACCTGCCGGGGCGCAGCGCGGAGCGCTTCCTGCTCTCGAACCTGGCCACTGCCCGCAGCGCCGACGAGGTTGAGCGCCATTTCGACGATGCGCGCGCACGCCATAACGAGGGCCTGATGGTCAAGGACCCGGGTTCGATCTACCAGCCGGGGCGCCGCGGGCTGGGCTGGCTGAAGCTGAAGAAAGCGCTGGCCACGCTGGAGTGCGTGGTGGTCGGCGTCGAGTGGGGCCATGGCAAGCGCCGTGGCGTCCTGTCCGACTACACCTTCGCCGTGCGTGCCGGGGACGACCCGGACGCGCCGCTGCTGACCATCGGCAAGGCGTACACCGGGTTGACCGATGTCGAGATCGCCACCATGACCGAGCACTTCAAAGCCATCACGTTGCGCGACTTCGGGCGCTACCGGACCGTGCACCCCGAGGTCGTGGTGGAGATCGCGTTCGACCGCATCATGCGATCGAGCCGGCACAAGTCCGGCTTTGCGATGCGCTTCCCACGCATCGTGCGCATTCGCGACGACAAGACGCCGGCGGACATCGACACGCTCGGCACGGTGGAGGCGCTGTTCGGGGAGCAGGCCACCGGCCGGATCCTGCTGGCCCGCGGCAGCGGCGGCGAGACCGAGCGAATCGCCGCCACCGGCGAAGGACCGGAGAGCGCCTGAGCGCATCGGGGTAGCATCGGCTGCATGGATGACGCGACCTCGCTGCCCGAGCACGTCGCCAGGAACCGCGCCTACTGGGACCAGCAGGCCGACGACTACGTCGCCAGCGGCGAGCGCAATTGGGCGGCGCCCGAGCCCAGCTGGGGGATCTGGAGCATTCCCGAGTCGCAGGTGCACCTGCTGCCGGAACGCCTGGGCGGGCGCGACGCCATCGAGCTGGGCTGCGGCACCGGCTATGTCTCCGCCTGGCTGGCGCGTCGCGGGGCGCGGGTGGTGGGCATCGACAACTCGCCGAAGCAGCTGGACACCGCGCGGCGGCTGCAGGACCGACACGACCTGGCGTTCCCGCTGCTGCTGGGTAATGCCGAGTCGGTGCCCTACCCGGACGCCAGCTTCGACTTCGCCATCAGCGAGTACGGCGCCGCGCTATGGGCCGATCCGTACCTCTGGATACCGGAGGCGGCGCGGCTCCTGCGGCCTGGCGGCGAGCTGATGTTCCTGACCAACGGGCTGATCAGCATCCTGTGCGCGAACGAGCTGGAGTCTGATGGACCGACTGCTGAGCGCCTGCAGCGGCCGTACTTCGGCATGCATCGCACCGAGTGGGCGGACTCGGACGGCGTGGAGTTCCATCTCGGATATGGCGACTGGATCCGGCTGCTGAACCGGTCCGGTTTCGAAGTCACCGACATGGTCGAGCTGCGGCCGGAGCCGGGCTCGACCACGCGCTACCCGTGGATGACCCTCGAGTGGGCGCGTCAGTGGCCGTGCGAGGAAGCCTGGAAGGCGCGTCGCAGGTGAGCGAGTTGCCGGCGAGCTCCCCGCGTACCATCGGGACGTGAGCATGGATCCGTTCGCGCCCTCGCCGATCAACAGCGTCCAGGTGGACGTCTACACCGATGCCTACCGCATCTCCGGCAAGGCGGCGACCCGCTTCACGCGCGTGGCCGACATCGTCAACCAGGCGAGCTCCACGCATCTCGTGGTGGAGCAGGCGACGATCAGCGAGTACGCCGATCCGACCGCTACGGTGGCTGCCATGCAGGCGCTGGTGCGCCTGGAGGACGCCCTGCTGGTCATCGCCGGCGAGAAGGGCGAGGCGACGGGGCGCGAGGACATGCGCATCCCCAAGCGTGCGGTGCGCGCCCAGATCGGCATCCCGCCATTCCGCATCACCGGCGCCGTGCACATCCCGCAGGGCAGCCGGCCGGTGGACGGCATCCTGAACGCCAGCGACCGCTTCCTGCCCATGACCGAGGTGACCATTGCCTGCGGCGCGCATCCCGAGCTGGGTCGCACTGCAGCCGCCGTCGCCTTCCAGCGCGTGCGGGCGCACGTGATCCTGGTGACCGATGACGAGCAGCCGGACGAGCTGCTTGCCGACGTGCTCGACTCGGCCACGGCCGAGCGCTGGCTGAAGCAGGGGCGCGAGCCGGATCCCGGCTGACCAACCTGGCGCCGGGGCGTTACCCCGGCCGGCTGCCGGCATGCGCCGGCACACTGGGATGCTGCGCCTCGCCGGCGTCGAGCACGGCCCGCACCAGCCGCGCCACGCGAGCGGGCTCCAGGCGCTGCACCCGGCCGATGCGCTGTGCCCACCATGGGGCGTTGTCGGCGGTCAGGATCTCGATGTCCGGTTCTTCCATGACGATGACGCTCGACCGCCGGGGGAACGCGACCGCGGGGACCACCGGCACGCCGCCGTCGTCGAGCGCGGTGCGCGTCCAGGCGCTGACCGCATCGGCCACGGCATGCGCGTCGAAGGAGGGATTGGTGCGGCACGGGATCCAGCCCGAGCGCGATTTCGTGTCGTATTCCCAGCCGCGACCGCGGACCCGATAGCGCCCGGGCCAGCGCCGGGCGATCAGCGCACGGACCCCGGCCGGCCCGATGAGCAGTGCCGCCAGGTCGGCGGGCACTCCGGGCAGGCGGGGTGACAGGACGAGTACGTAGCTATCGTCGAAGGCCGGCCCAAGCGCGGCGGCGAGGTCGTCGCCAGGCTCACGTGCGCGACCCATGCCCAGCGCGCGGATGAGCCACGCCAGGCCGATGCCGATAGCCAGCGCGGCGGCGATCCCCAGGGCCGCGACGCCGCTGACGCGATCCTCCGGCAGCAGGCCCATGAGCACCACGGCCACGCCGCCCACCAGCACCATTCCCAGCGACATGGCGACTGCCCAGCGGCGCTCGCTGGTTGCCTCGGCCGGGCGGATCAGCCGCATGCCGGGCGCCCCGCTGCTAGGCTCCGGGCATGCCGACCCGCAGCTCGATCGTGGCCACGTTCAGCGATCCCGCCCAGGGAATGCGCGTTGACGCGCAGAGCGAATCGGGCCATGACCTGCGATTCGACACCGCGGGCGTCGCGGACGGCGGCGCCGGTGCGACCCCCATGGAGACGGTGCTCGGCGCGCTGGCAGCCTGCACGGCCATGGACGTTGCCAGCATCCTGCGCAAGAAGCGCCAGCCGTTCGACAGCTACACGATCGAGGCCAGTGCCGAGAA
>DATAOD010000104.1:0-2305 GCA_036265975.1 Candidatus Limnocylindria bacterium | reverse complement strand
GATCCGCGGCCGAACCGGCCGCAGAGGAGCCCAGCATCGCCAACGCCCTGCGCTGCTCCCGGCTCCTCCGCAGCCGCGCGCCGCGCGGGGGACCGGCCGACAGGCCGCACGCCCCGCGCGAGCGCATGCGGCTGCCTCCGGCGTCGGCCGGGCGCGGCGCCGGAGGCGCCTGTGGGGGCCGAGGACCCTGTCACGGCGTCTGATCAGCTTATTCATGGCTCGCCGGCCTCGCGGCCACGGTCCCACAGCCCGCGCAGCATGCTCGCTGACTGTGGCCTTCCGTCAGTGAGGATGTGGGTGAGCCCTGCAGCGGGTCGTCCTGACCCTCCTTCCGACTGACTTCGGGTCCTTGGCGAGATCTGTCGTTCGGTCCGCTGCGGGGCTCGTGTGCACCCACCAGAGGGCGGTGTGACCTCATAGGAGCCTGTGCCCGCAGGTACCCGTCACTGTCTTGTCCGCTTGCCCGGCTGGTGCGTGCCCTACCCGAGTGAGACGACCAGGACGGACCTGCACACATGACACATTCTGCGCTCGATGCTCGACCTGCCCGACCGGCTGCCGTGGTGACCGGCGGGGTGGACACGCACAAGGACACCCACACTGCCGCGGTGCTCGACGCGACCGGGCGGCTGCTCGGGCATCGGCAGTTCCCGACCACCCCGGCCGGCTATGGGCTGCTGCTGGCGTGGCTGCGCTCGCACGGCGAGCTGGACAAGGTCGGGATCGAGGGCACCGGGGCCTACGGGGCCGGTCTGGCGCTGCATCTGCGGGTGGCCGGGGTCGAGCTGGTCGAGGTCGACCGGCCGGATCGCAAGGCACGGCGCCAGCAGGGCAAGTCCGACCCGGTCGACGCCGAGGCCGCCGCCCGCGCCGCCCAGGCTGGCCGGGCCACCGGTATCCCAAAGGATCGTGTCGGTGCCGTCGAGGCGCTGCGCGCGCTGCGGGTCGCCCGGCGCAGCGCCGTGGCCGCCCGTGCCCAGGCGCAGACCCAGATGAAGTCGTTGATCGTCACCGCGCCCGACCCACTGCGCAGCCAACTGCGCGAGCTGGGCGTGCGCCAGCTCGTGGCGCACTGCGCTGCGCGGCGCCCCGACCGTGGCGCGGCAGCCGAGTCGACCACCGCCACCCTGATCGCGCTGCGCGCCCTCGCGCGGCGCCACCAGCGGCTGTCGGCCGAGATCGACGACCTCGACGCGCTGATCACCCCGCTGGTCACCCAGATCAACCCCGCGCTGTACGCGCTGCGCGGTGTCGGCCCCGACATCGCCGGACGGCTGCTGGTCACCGCCGGCGACAACCCGCATCGGCTGCGCTCGGAGGCAGCGTTCGCCATGCTCTGCGGCGCCGCCCCACTGCCCGCCTCGTCCGGGCGCACCCAGCGCCACCGGCTCAACCGCGGCGGGGACCGCCAAGCCAACTGCGCGCTCTACCAGATCGTGCTGTGCCGGCTGCGCTGGGACCCCCACACCCGCGCCTACGCCCAACGCCGCACCGCTGAGGGCATGGGCAAGAAAGAGATCATCCGCTGCCTCAAACGCTACGTTGCCCGCGAGGTCTACACCGCCCTGCTCAACCCCGACCCTTCCTCCGTCCCGGCCACCTCTTGCGCCGCGCAGGAGGAGTCAACCTGCAGCGCCCGCAGCGCAGCGAGGACGAACGAGGTTGACACCGACAAGCGGTGCAAGACGATCAAACACGGAGGAAGCACAAGGGAAGCACACCCCCGCCGACCATCGCCGGCAACCCTGCAAGCGCGGCTTGACAATCAATAGGAGCGTCTCGCATACCTGGCACTCGCCCGCGTGCTGAGCTGGCTGATGCTGCGCGCCCGCTCCGACGCAGCCCCGGACGTCGAGATCCTGGTCCTGCGTCACGAAGTCGCCGTGCTGCGCCGACACCACCCACGCCCGAGGCTGAGCTGGATCGACCGCGCCCTGCTCAGTGCGTTGAGCCGGCTGCTACCAGTCGATCGGCGACGGCTGCGGCTCGTCTCACCCCGAACCCTGCTGCGCTGGCACGCCCAGCTCGTCGCCCGCCGCTGGGACCTACCCGCGACGACACCCCGGCCGACCATCCGTCGCACCACCGATCCGGGCGCTGGTGCTGCAGATGGCCCAGGAGAATCCCAGCGGGGGCTACCGACGTATCCAGGGCGAGCTGGTCGGCCTCGGCCACCGGGTCGCCGCCTCCACGGCGTGGACGATCCTCAAGGGTGCCGGCCTCGATCCCGCCCTACGACACACCGGCCCGACCTGGCACCAGTTCCTGGCCACCCAGGCCCAGGCGATCCTCGCGGTCGACTTCG
>DATAOD010000103.1:0-4095 GCA_036265975.1 Candidatus Limnocylindria bacterium | reverse complement strand
GAGCCGCCGTTGGCCAGCGCGCCGCTGCCCAGGTAGACCGCGTACGCACCCTCCAGCAGCGCGAGCGCCGCCCAGCTCCATCCGCACAGCGACACGGCCATGGCACGCGGAGGCGCCGGAGCGTGGACGGCAGGCATACCCGCGTCAGCACTGCGGAAGTGGGCAAGCAGGGCGACCCTGCCACTGACACCCAGCTTCACGTAGATGCTGGAAAGGTGCGAGCGCACCGTTGCCTCGCTCAGGGAGAGGTGCTCGGCAATCTCGCGGGCAGGCACGCCGGTCAGCGCCTGGTCCAGCACCGCCTGCTCGGCTGGGGTGAGGACTGAGAGCCTGGCAATGGTCATCTCGGGGTCGTCGTTCTGCATGCTCCAAGGCTGTGCCGTGGCGACGAGTTTCGCATCAGTCAAACCGTGGAAAATCGCCCGCCGTACGGATGAAATCGGCTTAGTCGCCGAACAGAACGCCCGGGTTCAGCAGCACGGCAGGGTCGAGCGCGCGCTTGATGGCGCGCATGGCGGCGACATCCGCGGCGCCGCGGTCCCGCTCCAGCCAGGCCACCTTGGCCACACCGATGCCGTGCTCGGCGCTGACCGTGCCCCCGTGCCGGATGGCCAGCTCCAGCACCGCGTCGTCCACCCCCTCGTCCTCCGGTGGCGGTCCGACCACGTTCACGTGCAGGTTCCCATCCCCTGCATGCCCGTACAGGTGGACCGATGCGTCCGGCGCAACCCCACGGATGGCTTCGCGCACCTCGTCCACGAAGGCCGCGAGGCCGGCGACTGGCACCGCGACGTCCAGCTTGTGCGGGACATCCACGGCATTCACCGCCTCGGTGTGCCGCTCGCGGAGGCGCCACAGGCGCTCGCGCGCTGCGGGATCCGAGGCCAGCACCGCGTCGCGCACGACGTTCCCGGCACCCTCCAGCGCGGCGGCCAGCTCCTGCGTACGGTCCGTGCTGCCGTCCACCTCGACCAGCAGGTAGGCCGGATGTGACTGCGGAAATGGCCGCTCCCCGCCGGCGTGGGCGAGCACCAGACTCATGCCGTCCTCGAAGAAGAGCTCCGCGGCCAGCAGGTCCGGCACGCGTCCGCGCAGCTCCGCCAGCAGCGCCACTGCGGCCGCCGCGTCCTCCACCGCGCACAGGGCCGTCGTACGCCGGGCGCGCAGGGGAACCAGCCGCAGCCTGGCGCGGGTGACGACCGCCAGCGTCCCCTCGCTGCCCGCGAGGAGCGATGGCAGGTGGTAGCCCGTGTTGTCCTTGACGAGTCCGGGCAGCCGCCGAACGACGGATCCGTCTGCCAGCGCCGCTTCCACACCGATCAGCTGCGCACGCATCGGCCCATGGCGCAGCACCTGCATGCCGCCCGCGTTGGTGGCGATCATGCCGCCGATGGTGGCGCTGTCTCGCGCGCCCAGGTCCACCCCGAAGTCGAAGCCGACCCCGCGCACGTGGGCCTGCAGCGCGCCAAGCGTGACGCCTGCGCCCACCGTCACCTCGCCGGCAGCAGTGTCGACGGCCTCCAGCTCCCGTAGCCGCGTGGTCGACAGCACGACCTGCGGACGGTCGCTCGCCGCTCGCGGCACGGAGCCGCCGACCAGTCCCGTGTTGCCACCCTGCGGAATAACCGCCGCTCCGGCCTCGCTGCAGGCCTGCAAGACGTCCGCGACCTGCTCCACGCCTGCCGGCCGCAGCACGGCGAGGGCCTCGCCCTGCCATCGGCGAGTCCAGTCCGTCTCGTACCCAGCGCGCATGCCGGGATCGGTGAGCACGTGCTGATCGCCGACGATTGAGCGCAGTTGATCCCGCAGGGTCATTGGGACACATGCTGACCGATTTGGCAGTCCGCCCGCCGGCTGTCACGATCCCCGCGTGACTCCCGAGCTGCCCGTGCTGCCCCACGACACCCTGGGCCGGCCTCTGCACGACCTGCGCATCAGCGTCACCGACCGCTGCAACTTCCGCTGCGTGTACTGCATGCCACGCGCGGTATTCGGGCCGGACCATGCCTTCCTGCCACGGGCGGAGCTGCTGAGCTTCGAGGAGATCACCCGACTGGTTGGCCTCTTCACGCAGCTGGGCGTCCGCAAGGTCCGGCTGACCGGCGGGGAACCGCTCGTGCGGCGCGACCTGCCCGCGCTGGTGGGTGAGCTGGCGCTCATCGAGGGTGTCGAGGACCTGACGCTCACCACCAACGGCGTCCTTCTGCCCCAGCACGCGACAGCGCTGAAGGAGGCTGGCCTCCACCGTGTGACCATCAGCCTGGACGCAGATGACGACGAGACGTTCACCCGCATGAACGACTCGCGCGTCCCGGTCGCATCGGTCCTGCGTGGGCTGGACGCGGCTGAAGCAGCGGGCCTGGGTCCGATCAAGCTGAACATGGTCGTGAAGCGCGGCTGGAATGAGCACGCCATCCTGCCGATGGCGCGGCGATTCCGCGGGACCGGTCGCATCCTGCGGTTCATCGAGTACATGGATGTGGGCCACTCCAACGGATGGCGCCTGGACGACGTGGTGACCGCAGACCAGATCCTGTCCACGGTGGCGTCCGAATTTCCCCTGGAGCCGATGCCTCCGACGAAGCCGGGCGAGGTGGCGGAGCGCTACCGCTACATCGATGGCGCCGGCGAGATCGGCGTCATTGCCTCCGTCTCGCGTCCCTTCTGCGGCACCTGTGACCGCGCCCGCCTCTCCGCCGATGGGCAGCTGTACACCTGCCTCTTCGCGACGCGCGGCCACGACCTGCGCGCGCTTCTGCGCGGCGGCGCCTCAGATGCCGATCTGGTGGCCGCGGTCCGAGCCATTTGGGAGATGCGCGAGGACCGCTACTCCGAGCTCCGCTCCCTGGAAACTGTGGACCTTCCAAAGGTCGAGATGAGCTACATCGGCGGCTAGGCCGGTCGGATTCTCGACTGAAGGCGACTAACGGGGAAGATGACCCGCCCTGGGCTCCCGGAATGGCCCCCAGCTGAGAATTGCGGCGGAGAAACCGCCTGAAATCGCCTCACGTTCGCTGTTCGTCGCCCTGAGGTGAACCTTCGCCATGAATCGGCGCTCGGCGGTCACGCAGGGGACCGCCGGGATGGCCGCGGGTGACGGCCAGGATCTCGGCGATGATGGCGCGGGCAACCTCGTCCGGCGTCTCGGCCCCGATATCCAGGCCAGCCGGCGCGTGCAGCCGATCCAGGGCATCGGCCCGGCCGATCCCGCCCAGCATCTGCTCGGTCCGGCCGCGCGGACCCATCACGCCCAGGTAGGCCCACCCGGCGTCGAGCAGCGAGCGAAGGTAGGCGACATCGCGTAGATAGTTGTGGCTCATGAGCATCACCGCGGTCCGCGCATCGGTGCCGAGCGCCTCGGCGGCACGATCCGGATCGGCGTCACAGAAGTCCGTCGCACCCGGGAAGCGGTCATGGGTGAGCAACGCGCGACGCACATCGGCCACGGTCACGCGCCAGCGGAGGTCGGCAGCCTGCTGCACCAGCGGGATCGCGTCGTGGCCGGCGCCACAGACGATGAGGCGCATCGGCGGCTGGATCGGCTCATGGAAGATCCGCGCGCCATCCTGGTTGCGGATGGCCGGGCGGGCGTCGTGGGACGCATTAGCCTCGAAGCGGTGCGAGCCTGCATCCGGCCCGGTTAGCACCGTCACCAGGCAGCCGGCACGGT
This sequence comes from Candidatus Limnocylindria bacterium, assembly GCA_036265975.1. Classification (GTDB taxonomy): domain Bacteria; phylum Chloroflexota; class Limnocylindria; order QHBO01; family QHBO01; genus DASSCW01. Next base: position 425 of record DATAOD010000103.1, on the reverse strand, counting down.
TCTCGCGAAGGAGTTGGGCGGTCCGCACCGCGCCTGCGGTCGGCTCCACGAAGATCTCGAATGAGCCGTTGCAGCCCAGGCCGTAGCCCCAGACGGCGTCGTCGTCGGCGGTCAGGTCGAAGTTGGCAATCCGCGGCTCGCCGGTGCGCATGACCTCGCGGCCGATGCGGGCGACGTCGTCCTCCAGGCAGCCGCCGGAGACATTGCCGAGCCACGGCCCATCAGCCGGGATGAGCATCCGCGCACCGGGATGGCGATATGTGGAGCCAGTGGTCGACACGATGGTGGCCAGCGCCATCGGCTCATCGGCACCGTTCAGCTCCTCGATCCGGTCCAGCATGTCCTGCAGCTCCGACACGCGCCGATCCTACGCGCGCCGGAACACCAAGGCTGCGTTCATGCCTCCGAAGCCGAACGAGGTGGAA
>DATAOD010000102.1:0-1552 GCA_036265975.1 Candidatus Limnocylindria bacterium | reverse complement strand
TGCAGCTGCTGGCGCCAGGTGAACAGCTGGCTGGCCTGCAGCCCGTAGCGCCGCGCCACCGCCGAGACGGTCGTGGCCGGGTCGAGGCTCTCGGCCACGATCCGCGCCTTGTCCTCGTCCGACCAGCGCCGGCGGCCGCCGATGCCGGTGATGACCTCGAACCGGCGGAAGCCGTCGGCCTTGGTACTAGTCGTAGAACTAGGAGTACGCATAGGAGCAGGACCCGTCCCCATTCCTCGGGTCCACATCCTCGGCGTCGTCAGCCGCCTCGCAAGGTGACCTCCAGGCGACGCTTACGATGTATCGGCGGAGCCGGACCGGGGCGAACGACACGCGTCGACCGTGATTTGGCGCTTTCCCTCTTCGCTGGCGAGCCTCTCCTCCCTCGCCATCCACAGCCCGACCCCCCGCCTGACAGGGGTAGGTATCCGGCATAGGTCAGGTCTCCCCGCCGTGGACGGCGATCGCGAGCCCGGGCGGGGGCTGCGGCCAGGGCTCGGGGGCGAGCCACAGGCGACGCCACAGCCGCCCGCGCGCGAGCAGGTGCCGCAGCCACTGGACGCCCAGCCGGATCAGGCTGACCCGGCGCGGGCAGTTGCGCACCTGAGGCGTGGGTGGGGTACGCAGGCGGGCGGGCGGCAGGCCGCGCTCGTGCGCGTCCTCGACCCGGGTGCCGTGCGCCAGCGCCCACAGGCTGGCCACCGCCAGCACCAGCCAGTGCCGCGCGACCCGGGCCGGGTCGGTCCGGCGCGAGCGCTGCCACTGCCAGCCGAGCCCTTTGAGGGCCCGGAAGCCGAGCTCGACCCACATCCTCAAGGCGTACCAGCCCACCCCGACGCGCTCGGGCGGCAGGTCGGTGACCACCACCCAGGGCTCCTCCTGCGCTGCCGTCCAGGCCGCGACCAGGGTGACCGTCAGGCGCCGGCCCTTCGGCCAGCCGAGGCGACCGCGGCCAACCCAGGCCTCGCCGGGGCGGACCAAGGCCCCGGCCGGGCAGCGCTCCCGGCCGTCGGGCGCGATCGTCGTCCGCCGCTGGATGCGCAGCAGCGGGTGCCAGCCGAGGTCGCGGACGCGCTTCCACAGCCGCGGGCTCCACAGGCCGCGGTCGGCCAGCACCAGCACCGTCCAGCCCGGCGGCACGGCCGGCCGCAGGCGGCGCAGCAAGCGCAGGATCGGCCCCATCCACGCGCCCGGCGCGTTGCCCGGCAGGACCGCCCAGGCGACCGGGATGGCGCTGCCGCGGTAGAGCACGCTCACCACCAGCGCCACCACGTCCCCGCGGTGGGCGGTGGCGTCGACCGCCAGCGCCAGCTCCCGCCCCTGCCACCAGGCGAGCACCCAGCGCAGCAAGGGCGCGAAACAGCCCTCGACGTCGACCTGCGCGGCGCAGGGGCAGGCCTTGTCCGTCCCGTCCAGGAGCCACTCCCGCAGGCGCTGGCGCAGGGCGTGGTAGGGCGCCCAGGGCAGGAGGGCGGCGAGCACCGCCGCCTGGCAGGCGCTCTGCGCCAGCACCGCGCCCAGGACCCACAGCGCCAGGCCGCGCCGCTGCGGG
>DATAOD010000101.1:0-20410 GCA_036265975.1 Candidatus Limnocylindria bacterium | reverse complement strand
CGAGCTCTTGCCGGAGCCCGATACCCCGGTGAACACGGTCAGCCGCCGCTTGGGCAGCTCGACGCTGACGTCGCGCAGGTTGTTCTCCCGCGCGCCGTGCACCCGAATGACGTCGTGCGAGTCGGCCAGGGTCAGGTCCTGCGCATCCACGCCCGAACCATACCCAAAGCGCCGGGCACGCCCCGTGCACGATCGGGCCGCATGGCTTCCTATGAGCCCAACGATGCCGCGGTGCGGCGCGCGCGGCGCCTCATCGAGGCGCGCCAGTACGTGCTCGACAGCGACTGGGGCGAGGTCCAGCCGCGTGCCGATGACGAAAATCGGTACCTGGCCTCGCACAGCTGGCAGGACTACGCGGAGTGGCACCTGGGCCTCACCGACGGGGCGGAGGACGAGACGAAGGCCCGCTACGCATTCGTGTTCGGCGACTTCCGGCGCATCCACCGCAGCGGCATCATTGCCTGCCACTATCGCGCCGCGGAGTTCCGCCACAAGGCAGTCGAGCTGGCCGCGCACGACCTGCTGCAGCTGATCGACAAGCGCAGCGCGTGAGGCGATCGGCACGGTGACAGCGCGTCACATAACGAATCGAATGGAGGCGAGTCAGTGCTCAGCGAGGTCCCGGTATTCCCGATTCTGCTGTCGAAGGACCTCGACGCCAGCCGGGATTTCTACCACGGCCTGCTGGGGCTGGCGATCGCGCGCGAGGACCCGGATGATCGGATCGTCTTCCGCTGCGGCGGCGGCACGCAGCTGGTCGTCACCCTGAGTACGGTTGGGACCGCCGATACCCAGACGCAGGTCGGCTGGCGCGTGCCGGACATCCGGGCCGCGGTCGCAGAGCTGCGGGCAAGAGGAGTGCGCATCGAGGACTATGCCGCGCCCGATCCGGTGACGACCGACGGCGTGGCGGACATGGGCCACTCGTTTGCCGCCTGGTTCGTCGATCCGGGCGGTAACGTGCTTGCGGTGGTCCAGCCCAAGGGCTGAGTGCCCAGGCAGGGAAGGGCTAGGCCCCGTCCGGGACCAGCTCGGCGACCTCGGCCGCCGGCATGGCCAGGACGTTCCAGGCGTCGACCGGCTGGCTCAATCCCTTGAGCGTGAGCTGGCCCACGGACTCCAGCTCCGCACGCCCGTCCAGCAGGGCGATGACCCGATGCGCCAGCAGGATCTGCCCGGCGCGTGCCTGGCTCGACAGCCGCGAGGCGAGGATGGTGACGTTGCCGATGGCGCCGTAGTCGTGGCGGCCTTCGAAGCCGATGCGCCCCAGGGTGGCGTAGCCAACCGCGATGCCGACGCCGAAGCCCAGCTCGTAGCCGCGGTGGCGCCATTCGTCGGCCAACTCAGCGAAGCGATCGCGCATCTGCAGCGCCATGCGCACGGCGCGCTCCACGTGGTTGTCCTGGGGCAGCGGGTCGTTGAAGAAGACCATCACCCCGTCTCCGGCGAAGTGCTCCAGGGTGCCCTCGTGGGCCATGATCGCCTCGCCCATCATGCGGTGGTACTCGTTGAGGAGCGTCATCAGCTCCTCCGGGTCCGCCTTCTCGGCAAACGAGGTGAAGCCGCGCAGGTCGCAGAAGGCGACGGTGATCTCGCGCCGATGGCCCGCCAGCAGCTGCTCGCCCTCGTTGGACGACACGAGCGCGGCGACCTGCGGTGACAGGAATCGGCTGAGCTCCTCCTTCTGGCGCTGGATCGTCCGGTTCAGCGCCGCCTGCCGCTCGTAGGACTCCTGCTCAAGGTCGTGCAGGCGCTTGGCTGCCAGCGAGGCGTTGATGCGTGCCGCCAGGATGGATGGGTTGATGGGCTTGGTCAGGTAGTCGGTGGCGCCAAGCTCGATGCAGCGCACCACGCTGTCCTGCTCCTCCACGCCGGACACGATCAGGACGGGAATGTGGCGCAGCCGCTCGTCGGCCTTCATGGCGGCCAGCGTCTCATAGCCATCCAGCTCGGGCATCATCACGTCCAGCAGCACGACGTCGATGCCGTTGCCGCTCTCCAGGCGGTCCAGCGCCAGGCGGCCGTTCTCGGCCTCCTCCACGGTCAGGCCCAGCGATTCGAGGCGCCGGACCAGCAGCCGCCGGTTCACGTTGCTGTCGTCGACGACCAGCGCGCGGCCCTGGGCGCTCATGCGGCATGCTCCGACAGCCAGGCGTGCAGCGCGTCGGCGGTGCCGAGCCAGGCCGTGGCGGCGTCCTCGGCGAGCCGCCGGAGGCCTGCCTCCAGCGCGCCCGAGCGGCCTGCCATCTCCAGCTCGCGCGCCAGGGCCGAGAGGCGCATGGCTCCCATGGTGGCGCTCGAGGACTTCAGGGTGTGGGCCGGTCGCACCAGCGTGGCGGCATCATCGGCGGCGATCGCAGCGCTGATGGCGTCGAGCTGCTGCGGTGTCTCGGCCAGGTATGTCTCCAGCAGCTCGCGCACGAACTCAGGGTCATCCCCGGTGCTGGCCAGCAGCTCGGCCAGCACTGCCTGGTCCAGGATTGGCGGGTCAGCCGGCTGCACGGGACTTCGCCTTTCGGCTGCGGGTGGTGCGAGGACGCCTACCGTTGCGGCTTCCCTTGCCGTTCTCATCGGCCTCGGCCGGCGACGGCACGCGCGCGAGCGCCGCGGCCAGCTCGGCGGGTCGAATGGGCTTGCTGATGTAGTCGTCCATGCCCGCCGCGAAGCAGGCCTCGCGGTCACCCGCCATGGCGTTGGCCGTCATGGCCACGATCCGAATAGCCTTATCCGGCCACTGCCGCCGGATGCGGCGCGTGGCCTCAAGCCCGTCGAGCTCCGGCATCTGCACGTCCATCAGCACGACGTCGAACTCGCCGTGCTCCAGGGCATCGAGTGCCTGCTGGCCGTCGTTGGCGACCTGCGCCTCGTAGCCGATCTGGGCCAGCAGCCGCAGTGCCAGCTTCTGGTTCACGGCGTTGTCCTCCGCCAGGAGGATGCGCAGCGGCAGGTGGACGGGCGTCATCGGCTCGGTGGAGGCCGCCGGCGTAGCCTGCGGGGCGACGACGTCGCCGAGCAGCACCGTGGCGATCGTGTCATGCAGCCCGGAAGGCTTGACCGGCTTGGCCAGCCATCCGGCCACTCCAGCATGCTCGCGATCGCGCAGCCCGACCGAGGAGAGGATGACGACTGGCGGCGTCGTCTTGCCGCGTTTGGTCTGGCCGATGCGGGCCGCCAGCTCCACCCCATCCATCTCCGGCATCAAAAGGTCGCTCAGCACGATGTCGAAGCGTTGGCCGGCGGTGAGCCACGCCAGCGCCTCGGTAGGGGAGCCGGTCTCGCGCGGGACCATGCCCCAGCGCGCCGTCTGCGCCACCAGGATGCGCCGGTTGGTGGCGTTGTCGTCCACGATCAGCACCCGGCGGCCGGAGATGTCCGCCTCGATGCGCGCCGGGCGGCTGGAGGCGATGGCCCCCTTGGTGGCCTGGGCCAGGCGCACCACGAGGTGGAAGGTGCTGCCCTCGCCGGCCACCCCGCTGCTCTCCGCCTCCAGGGACCCGCCCATCAGCTCCGCCAGCCGCCTGGAAATGGCCAGCCCAAGGCCCGTGCCGCCGTAGCGCCGGGCGATGGAGGCATCGACCTGGCTGAACGACTGGAACAACCGGTCCATGGCCTTCGCCGGAATCCCGATGCCGGTATCTCGCACGTCCAGGCGCAGCTCCCAGAGGTGCTCGTTACGTCGGCGTCCGGGAACCTGCGCGCCGTCGACTGTCACCAGCACCTCGCCGGACGCCGTGAACTTCACCGCGTTGGACAGCAGGTTGAGGACGATCTGGCGGAGCCGTCCGGCGTCGCCGACGACGCCGATCGGCAGGTCCTCGTCGATGGCATACACCAGCTCCAGGTCCTTCGCCGCGGCTGTCGGGGCCAGGATGTCCAGCGCTCCCTCGATGGCGTCGCGCAGGACGAACGGCCGCGCCTCCAGCTCGACCCGTCCGGCCTCGATCTTCGAGAAGTCCAGGACGTCGTTGATGATCGTCAGCAGCGCGTCGCCGGAAGTGCGGATGGTCTCGGCGAACTCGTGCTGCTCCTCGTTCAGCGACGTGTCGATCAGCAGCCCGCTCATGCCGATCACCGCGTTCAGCGGCGTCCGGATCTCGTGGCTCATGGCAGCCAGGAACGCGCTCTTCGCCTCGTTCGCCTGCTCCGCTGCCTGCCGTGCGTCGCGCGCCTCCTCGAACAGGCGGGCGTTCTGCACGGCGACGCCGACATTGGCCGCCACCGTGGTGAGCAGGCGCGCATCGGCCTCCGTGAAGTGATCCGCGGGGTTCGTGCTCTGGACGCTGATGGCGCCGATGGCCTTGTCGCCGATCAGGATCGGCACGCCCAGGAAGGACTGCACCGGCGTGCCGACCAGGACCTCCAGGAACGACTCCTCGCCGTGGTTGTAGAGCAGCGGCTTGCGTCCTTCGATGATCTGGCTGGTCAGACCCTCGCCGAGCGGCAGCGGCTCCGGCGGATCGCGACGGCCGTCCTCTACGTGGTAGGGAAATTCGATCTGGCTCGTCTCGTCGTCGAGCAGCGCGATGTAGGCGATATCGGCGTTGAAGGCGGCCTGCAGCTTGTCGCCCACATCGGCCAGCAAGGGGGCAAGCTCGACCTCGCTGGTCAGTGCCTCGCCGATGCTGTTGATGGTGGCCAGCTCGGCAACTCGCTTGCGCGTCTCGTCGATCAGGGTCGCCGTGCGCAGGGCAACGCTCAGGCTGGCGGCGAGCGTCGTGAGCAGGGAAACGTCCCGGTCGCTGAACGCATGCTCGCGGTCCAGGTTCTGGAGCGAGATGACCCCCAGGACCTCATCGCCGACCATCAGCGGCACGAACATCGCCGACTTCGGCACCTCGCCGATGATCTGCGCCGGCTGGCCCGCTTCGGATGCGCGCGCTGCCCAGTCCTCGTTGATGACGACCGGCTCGCGGGTCTCGAGCACGCGCCGCCGCATGCCGATGATCGGCCGGTCATTGGACGGGAAGCGGACGCCACGCTCGAGCGTGAACGAGGACCGCATCAACCGGGCGTCGAGGTCGAAGACGGTGATGTCGACCACGTGGGTGTCGAACACGTCGCTGGCGCGCTCCCCGACGAGCTCATACATGGCCTGCGGATCGAGCTGCGCGGCCAGGCCTGCCTGCACGTCGTTCACGATCGCCAGCTCGGCCGCGCGTCGCTTCGTCTCGTCGAACAGCCGCGCGTTCTCCAGCGCCACGCTCAGCGAGGCAGCCAAGGTCGTGAGCAGCCGCACGTCGCCCTGTGTGAAGGCATCGATCTGCAGGCTCTGCAGCGTGATTCGGCCGCGCAACTCATCCCCGGTGAGCATTGGCGCGACCAGGATGCTGACCATGGCCTCGCCCTGCGGGACGGCAAGCTCCACGCCGCGTTCCCGCTCCCAGTCCTTGACCTTGCCGATGAGGATCGGCGCCCGATCACGCAAAAGCTCGCGGTTGATGGGCGGTCGCAGCAGGGGCACATCCAGGTTCGGAAGCCGCGTGCCGTGCTCGATGATGTAGCGGTATCGCATCGTGCCGGCCTCGTGGTCGAATGTCGCGATGTCGACCACTTCCGACGCGAAGATGTCGTGCAGCTTCTCACCCACCAACTCGTACATGGCCTGCATATCCATGTTCTGGGCCAGGCCCTGCTGAACGCTGTTGATGAGCGCCAGCTCGGCGGCACGCTCATCGGCCTCAGCCTTCTGGCGCCTTGTTTCGTCGAATAGGCGGGCGTTCTCGAGTGCCGCGGCCAGGCTGGCGGCCAGCGTCATCAGCAGCTTGGCGTCGCGTTCGGAGAAGGCGTCGAGCTTCGTGCTCTGCAGCGACACGCCGCCGCGGACCTCGCCACCCACGATCAGCGGCACATGCAGCATGGAACGGGTGGGCTCGCCGACCTGCCACGGGTGCCAATCCTGTTCGGCGGCCCACGCGTCGATATCGGCAATGACCAATGGCTGCCGGTCGCGGATCAGGAGCTCGTCGATCCGGTTTCCCTCGATCTTGCGGTCATCTTCGGAAAGCATCTCGTCCAGGTTCGTGATCCGCTCACCGCGCTCGTATGAGTACGGCGTGTGGGTCACACCCAGCTCGAAGTCGTAGGTCCCGATATCGACGATTTCAGCGTCGAAGATCTCCTGGATCTTGTCGCCGACCAGGTTGTACATCGCCTGCATGTCCAGGTTCTGGGCCAAGCCCTCCTGCACGCTGTTGATGAGTGCCAGCTCCGCCGCCCGCTCGTCCGCCTCCGCCTTCTGGCGCTTGGTCTCATCAAATAGCCGAGCGTTCTCAAGCGCGACGCTGAGGCTGCCAGCGAGCGTCGTGAGCAGACGGACGTCTGATTCGGAAAACGCGTCGGTGCGGTCGATATTCTGCAGCGAGATCCGACCCCGGAGCTCGCCGGCGGATATGAGCGGAGCGATCAGCATCGACTTCGATGCCTCGCCCTGCTCATGGGGTAGCTGGACGCCGCGTTCCTTCTCCCAAGCCTCAATATCGTTCAGGAGAATTGGTTGCCGATCCGCGATGAGCCGCTGGGTGGTCGGTGAGTTCGCCATGGGTATCGGCATATCCGGGAACCGAACGCCGCGCTCGATGCTGTATGGATAGCGGGTGACACCGGCCTCGAAGTCGAAGACCCCGATGTCGACGACCTGCGCATCGAAGATCTCCTGGATCTTGTCGCCGACAAGGTCATACATCGCCTGCATGTCCAGCTGCGAGGCCAGGCCCTGCTGAATGCTGTTGACGACCGATAGCTCGGCCGCTCGCTCATCGGCCTCGGCCTTCTGACGCTTCGTCTCGTCGAAGAGCCGGGCATTCTCGAGGGCGACACCCATGCTCGAGGCGATGGTCGCCACCAGGCGCTCGTCGGATTCGCTGTAGGCATTGCGATCGTGGCTGCTGACGTTTACGATTCCGATGGCCTGGTCGCCGACCATGATCGGAACCCCTAGCCATGATTCGTGGATGTCCACGCCGCGGCCGAAGGCCGGGTTGAGGGCCATCTGGTCCTCGAGCGCCCCGAACCGCATCGGCTTCCTGGCTTCGAGCACGCGCGAGGTGAGCCCTTCGCCCACCGCCAGCGGGTCGGATTCGCGTCGCTCGCCGGACTGCACGATGTACGGGAAGCGAATCCAGCTGCGCGTTTCGTCAACCAGCGCGATGTACAGGTCGGTCGCGTCGAGGATGTCGCGAAGCCGATCACCGACGAGCTCGATCACCGCATCGAAGTCAAGCTGCTCGGCCAGCGCTGCGCCGATCTCGTTGATCACGGCCAGCTCGCCAGCCCGCTCGTCGGTCTCGGCCAACAGCCGTTTCGTTTCGCCGAACAGGCGGGCGTTCTCGAGTGCGACTCCCATGCTGGAAGCCACGGTCGACACCACGCGCTCGTCACGCTCCGTGAAGGCATCGCGCTTCGATGCGGCAAAGACCAGGGCGCCGATGGCCTGGTTACCGGCAAGGATCGGCACTCCCAGCCAGGATTCGCCGGTGGCGGGCGTGTCCTTCTCTGCGTACACGCCCTGGATGGCTCCGCTGGCGACTTGAGCTTCCATTGACCCGAACCGCAATGGCGCCTTCTCCCGCAGCACGATGGAGGTCAGTCCCTCCCCAAGCTGGATGGGATCGCCGTGGACGCGGTCGCCGCCATCGAGCTCGTACGGAAATGCGATCAGGTCGTTCTCGGCATCCACGAGTGCGATGAACATGTCCTGGGAACGGAACATGGCTGCCAGCCGCTCGCCAACGAGCTCGATGACGGCGTCGTAGTCGAGCTGCTTGGCGAGCGCTGCGCCGATCTCGTTCACGACCCCCAGCTCCGCGGCCCGCTCATCGGTCTCGGCCAGCAGCCGCTTCGTTTCGTCAAAGAGGCGCGCGTTCTCGAGGGCCACCGCCAGGCTGGATGCGAGCGTCGTGAGCAGGCGAACATCGGCCTCCGAGAATGCGAGCTCGCGGTCCAGGTTCTGAAGAGAGATGACGCCGCGCGCCGAATCGCCCACCACGAGTGGCGCCCACAGGCCCGATTTGGCAGGTTCGCCCATGAGCGGTGTCGAATCGCCGAACGTCTCAAGGTCCTCTGTCGTATTCGCCAGGAGCGGACGACGGGTTTCCATGATGTGGAGACGGATGCCGACGGTGGCCGAGCCGACCGCGGGCCCGCTCCGGAGCTGGATTGGCTCATCGGGAAAACGAACGCCGCGCTCGTTCCCGTACGGGAAATGGAAGAGATCCGCGCTCTCGTCGTAGATGCCAATGTCCACGACCTGGGCATCGAAGATCTCCTGGATCTTGTCGCCCACGAGGTCGTACATCGACTGCATGTCCAGGTTTCGCGCCAGCCCCTCCTGCACGCTGGTGACGATCGCCAGCTCGGCCGCGCGCTCGTCCGTCTCCTTGAGCAGCCGCTTCGTCTCGTCGAATAGGCGCGCGTTCTCGAGCGCCACGCCCATGCTCGCGGCAAGCGTCGAAAGCAGCCGCTCATCGGACTCGCTGTAGCGATGTGGGACTTGCCCTGACAGCGACATGACCCCCAGCACGCGGTCACCGGCAGGGATCGGCACGCCGAGATAGGACTCGGTGGACATCCCCGTGAAGATGGCGCCGAGCTCCACCAGCTGCTCGTGCGTCTCGAGCCGAAGCGGCTTGCCGGAGCGGAGGATGACGGTGGTCAATCCCTCGCCGAAGGCGATTGGTGGCCGATCCAGGGGCTCGCCATGCTCCTTGGCGTACGGGAAGGAGATCATTCCCGATTCGGGTTCATGGATGCCGATGAGCAGGTCGCCGGTATGCATGATCTCGCTCACCCGGTCGCCGACGAGCTCGATGATCGCCTGGAAATCGAGCTGCGCGGCCAGGGCCGAACCGATCTCGTTGACCACCGCCAGCTCGGCGTTGCGCTGCTCCGTCTCGCCCAGCAGCCTCTTCGTCTCGTCGAACAGGCGAGCGTTCTCCAGCGCAACGCCCATGCTCGCGGCGAGCGTGGAAAGCAGGCGCTCGTCTGATTCACTGAATGCATTTGGCTGTGTCGCGGTCACGGACATGACACCGAGCACTCGGTCGCCGGCAGGAATGGGGACGCCGAGGTACGACTCGCTGCGTTCGCCAACGTAGACAGCTCCGAGCTGTTCGGCTTCCTGAACCGTTCCAAGGCGGAGCGGATGCCCGGATGCCAGGATGCGCGAGGTCACGCCCTCGCCAAGCTTCAGGGGCGTTGAGTCGCCGGGTGCGCCGTGCTCAAGCGTGAACGGAAACGAGATGGTGTTGGTGCCCGGCTCGTGAATGGCGATCGTGAGGTCGCCGGTATCAAGGATCTCGCGGACTCTCTGTCCCACCAGCTCGATGATCGATTGGAAGTCGAGCTGAGCGGCCAGTGCTGAGCCGATCTCGTTGACGATCGCCAGCTCGGCGTTTCGCTGACGCGTCTCTTCGATTGCTCGCGCCCGGGTGAGCGCTGAGCTGATGTGCTGCGCCACGAACGTGAGGAGGTCTCGGTCTTCGTCGTGGAAGACGTGCTCCGGCTTGTAGGTCTGCACCGCCAGCACGCCGATGATCTTGCCCTCGGAATGGAGCGGGGCGCCCAGCCATTCGAGGGCCTGCTCGCCGACGATGTCGATCTCACCCTTCTTGGCCAGGCGCTGGAATTCCGCGGTGGTCCAGTGCTCGGTCCGGCCGTGCCTTAGCACGTAGGCGGTGGATCCGCGCGCGTCACCGACGCCGAACGGCGTCCAGGCATTCGGATCCGGGATGTCCTCGTCGACTTCGTCGCGGAAGTAGGGGAAGTTGATGGCCCGCCGCGTTTCGTCGTACAGGGCAATGTAGAAGTTGTCCGCATACATCAGTGCGCCCACGATCTGGTGAACCTGGGCGTAGAAGGTCTGCATGTCCTCGGCGGAGGCCGCGGTCTCGGCGATCCTGTACAGCGCCGCCTGCACCGTGATCGCGCGCTGATGCTCCGCCTCGCGCGCCTCCAGGTCAGCGATTCGCTTGCGGGCCGCCGCGAGATCCCGCGCGACCTTCTTGTCGGCGGAGGCGGATCCTTTTGCGCTATTGGGCACGGACGCAGGCACTCGGGCTTGCCTCACCATCAGAGGTTCCCCGCTGACCGTCGAATGACGAGCGGCTGCAGCCATTCTGCCGCATCGGCCCCCGGCGCAGCAGTACGTTCGCCGACAGTTCCATATCGGCGCCATACAACGGCCTGTCGTGTGGAAACGATTGTGGATAACTTGGTGGACAGACCCCCTTCGCAACGGCCTTCGACGCGCGTAGCATTCGCCGCCGACGCCTATTCTTCATCGGCACTCATTCGCGTCCGGCGTCCCGAGCCGAATCAAAGCCCACGCAGCATTCGGAGGCAGGCAAGCCATGTCCGATCGGTCGCCCGCGCCCTCTGAGCGACCCAGTTCAGCCGATCTTCCGCGCCAGGCGCCGCCGCCCGATGCCGTGGAGTTCATCCGCTTCTGCCACCGCCGGCGCCACGTCGGCTGGCCGGAGCTCTACGACGAGATGTGCGCAGTTGCCGCACGACGCGAGTTCAACGGCTGGGACCACGAGCAGCTGGCTGAGCGCGGCCTGACCTTTTCGCTCTACGAGATGCCGCGCCTGGCGGCCTGGGTCCGGACCGTCATCGGTCCACAGCCGGCGCCCGCCGCGAAGGACCATCTGCCCATCCCGCACGCGGCTGCGGGGACGGCCTAGCGCCTCTCCGTATCGGCGGGACAGGACCTCCCCCGGACCATCCGCCGCCCCAGATCGACAGCGCGCAATCGGGGCCCCGTTCGCGGCGCGGAGTTATCCACATACTGCACCGGACCGACAGGCATCTATCCACAGTTGAGCCCGTGACCGGGCCGGGACGGATCGGCTAGTACGTGTGGCGGCGGGCCATCTCGCGCTCGATCATGCGCTCCATGACCATGTACTTCTCGATCCGGCGCCGCAGCTCGTTGGCCTCCGGCGTGTAGAGATGCACGTACTGCTGCAGCTCGAGCGACAGCTTGCGGCTGAACATCCGGGCGTGGTCGAGGTTGCGCCGCAGCAGCACCTGGTCCATGCGGCGCAGGTGCTCCTCGTTCAGCAGGTCCTCGTCGCGCAGCAACTGCTTGTCGACCTCCATCTGGGTCGGCTGCAGCTGGGTGCGGGTGATGATGCGGTCGTCGGGCTGATCGGCCATCCGGCCGTTGAGTCTAGCGCAGGACCGATGCGTGCCAGCGGCCGGGCACGAGGCCCGGCCGCAGCGACGGCAGGAGGGTGGACGTGCTCAGCCGCCGGTGCTGGCGAACCAGGCACCGGTCGGGCTGGTGACGAGGACGATGGGTGCGATGCACGGATCGGGCAGCAGCACGTCGCCCTCGAAGCGAGCCGTGCCCCCGCCGTCGGTGGCCGCGCCCGTGGTGGCCGGGAACGCGTCCGTGGTGACGTTCGCGACGGTCGCGTCGGCGGTCAGGCAGCTGACGATGGCGCGGAACGAGCCGACCGGATTCGTGCCCGCCAGATCGCCGCTCGCCAGGACCAGGCCGTGGACCTTCACGATCAAGTGTCCGTTCACCGTTAACCGCACCCGGCTGCGGCCGACGGTCCAGGGGATGCCTCCACCCGGGATGCCGCGGATGAGGGTGGCGTTCGTGGAGCCGGTGAACGCCTGCGGGACGCCGACCATGGTCTTGGCGCGCAGGATGTTTGCGGTGCCGGCGCCCGCCGGGGCGGCCTGGACCAGCAGGGCGACGAGCAGGGCGAGCGCCATGGCAATCCATAGTGAGCGGGTGCGGGACATGGGACTCCTCCACCGAGCGGGGTCATTGACTCGCATGTGGGTACGTCGCCTCGCGCGCGCCGGATTCCTGCGACGATACGGCTGCCTCCGCGTCCCCGTAGCTCAGTGGACCAGAGCAGCCGCCTTCTAAGCGGCCGGTCGCAGGTTCGAATCCTGCCGGGGACGCCACGTCCGTCAGTTCGCGATTCCACGGAGCCGTGACGATGAAGCTGGTTGCATCCGAGATGGTGACGCTGGACGGCGTGTACCAGGGCCCGGGGGGCCCGGACGAGGACCGGCGTGGCGGGTTCGATCGCGGCGGGTGGACGGCAGCGCATGCAGACCCGGAGATGGGGCCGTTCCTGATCTCGATGTTCGAGCGTGCGGACGCGCTGCTGCTCGGGCGGAAGACCTGGGAGATCTGGGAACCGTATTGGCCGAACCACGATGACAATCCCTTCGGCCACCTGATCAACGTGCTGCCCAAGTACGTGCCCTCGACCACGCTCAAGGACCCGACGTGGCAGAACACCCACGTCATCGAGGGCGACCTCGAGGCGGCCATCCGCGAGCTGAAGGGGCAGCCCGGGCGCGAGCTCCAGCTTCATGGAAGCGGGGTGCTGCTCCGCTGGCTGCTGGAGCACGACCTCGTGGATGAGCTGAACCTGCGAATACACCCCGTGGTGCTGGGTGATGGGCTCCGCCTCTTTCCGGAACGCGGCCCGACCCACGAGTTCGCGCTGGTCGAGTCGCGGTCGTTGCCGTCCGGGGTGATGATCCAGACCTATCGACTCGCGGGCCGCGCGACCTTCGCCGCCATCGGCTGAGCAGGCTGCGCCTCGGCGCGTCAGCCTGCCGCCTGCTCCAGCTGCTCGATGGCCCGCGCCACGCCGCGCTCCACGGCCACGCGTTGGCCAAGCTCGAACGCGGCCGCGCGCATCCGGTCGGACGTCGCGAGCCGGACGCGCTCGGCAATCCCATCGGCGTTCGCCTTCCCGACCGGCAGGGACGCAGGTGCGACACCCAACCGATGCAGCCGATCGGCCCAGAACGACTGGTCGCCAACGTGCGGCAGCACGATTGACGGCACCCTCGCCGTGACTGCCGCGTGGCTGGTGCCAGCGCCGCCGTGATGCACCACGGCGGCGGCCCGCGGGAACAGCGCCCGATGGTCGACGGGGCCGATACGCAGCACCGAGTCCGTCACTGGTGCTTGCCCGGACCGATCCTGGAGCACCATCCGGCGGCCTGCCTGCCGCACCCCGGCGCCCGTGACCGCGAGCACGGCCGCATGGTCCGCGGCGGCCATCGAGCCGAAGGTCACGACCACCGGGGCATCTCCCGCGGCCAGGAACGCGTCCAGCTCGGCCGGCAACGGCGCCGGCGATCGGGTCCGGAACCACGCCCCGGTGAAGTGCGTCGCGGGTTCCAGGTCGGGGGGTGGTGGCGCGATCGTGGGGGAAACGGCCACGAGGTGGAGGCGCGAGGATCGCGCGCGGAACATCGTCACCCCGCGGGCGGACGGGCTGTCAGCTGCCTCCAGTGCTTCGCGCAGCGGGCCGTCCAGGCGGCGGAGCATGCCATCCAGCATGCGCCAGGCGAGCCGATTGAGCGGGCCAAGCGATGGCATGCCGGCCGGCGGCGCCGACACGGTCGGCAGCAGCACCGGGTCGAAGACCGCCGTCGCGTACCTGAGCCCGCCATCCCGTGCCGCCGCTTCGGCGAGGGCGTGGATGCCGTGCAGCAGGACCAGGTCATGCCCCGGCAGCAGATCCCGCAAAGTGCGGTAGTGCGCGACCGCGTCGCGAAGGTGGAAGTCGCGCAGGACCGCCACCTGGGCCATCGGGGAGCCAGCCACCGCCGCGCGCGCGGCGGTGTCTCCGATGTCCGCCTCGGTGGTGGCGGGACCAGCCGCCTCGAACCGGATGCCTGCCTGCTCGAAGGCGTCGCGATGCAGCTCCCACGACATGGCCGTCACATCATGGCCGGCCGCCAGCAGTCCCTCCGCCAGCGCGACGAAGGGAGTGACATCGCCGGTGGTCCCGACGGTCGCGAGCGCGATCCGCACGTCTCGCGGCTACTGGCGAGTAATGTCGCGCGGCGCCATGCGTGGGCCGCGGCGCTCTGGGAAGAGCCCGGAGATCTCCAGCAGCCGCTGCACGCGGCCCCGTTGCCCGCGGTATGGCTCCAGGAGCTGGAGCATGCGGGCGTCATCGGCCCTGCGCTCGCCGGCCAGCGCCCAGGCCACCAGGCTGGGGATGTGGTAGTCGCCCACGCTGACGGCGTCGGCGTCGCCGAAGCTCACCCGCAGGACTTCGGCGACCGTCCACGGGCCGATGCCCGGCACCGCCCGCAGCAGCCGCTCAACCTCGGCCGCCTCCCTGCCCTCCAGCCGCGGGGCAAGCGTCGAGGCCCGGCGGATCACGTCGGCGCGGCGCTGTTCGAGCCCGAACCGATGGAAGGCGAAGTAGGGCTGGTCGGCCAGGACCGCCGGCTCGGGTGGCAGTCGAAGGCCGCCCGGGCCGGGGGCTGGCCGGCCGTGGGCGCGGACGATGCCCTGGAACGCGGCGCGTGCCTCGCGGCCGGTGACCTTCTGCTCGCAGATCGCCGGCAGCAGCGCCTCGAACGGACGGTTGGTCCGAGGCAGCCGGAGCCCGGGGTGGGCGCGCGCGATGGCGGCCAGCCGCGGATGCGCATCGGCGAACGATGGTGGCCTGTCCGTCGCGCCAACCAGCTCGGCAGCATGGTTGATCGCCCAGCGGGCACCGCCACCCCAGGCGGTGACCGAAACGCCGCTGTCCATGCGCTGCAGCCGAATGGTGGCCGGCCCGTCTGGCGTGAGCGTGGCGCGCCACACCTCGCTCCGGCCCAGGCGAATCGTGCGGTCTCCAGTGCCGTGGGCCAGCGGCGCCATGGTCGCCGCCAGGTCCAGCGGCTCGACTTCCACGAAGGCTGCAGCATCGGGTGGCGCCTCGTCACCCGCAGAAAGGGCCCGTGTGCTGCTCACGCGGTGCTGCCCATCGACAGGACCACTGGCTGGGACGAGTGCTGGGCGGCCTCGAATGCGGCCCGACTGCGGAGCCCGCGATATCCCTCGGCCACCACCAGGCTGCCCACGATGCTCCCCAGGGACGCACCTGGACCCGCCAGCACCACGAGCTCGGGGGCGTACTCACGCAGGGCCACCCGCACGCTGGCGGCGAACAGATACGGCTCGGTCAGGTGGGCGCCGAGCGTGTAGTCGCGTAAGGCCGCGGGATCGGTGGCCCACGGCGTCCAGCGAGCGCCACGCCCGTCGATGAGCGTGGTCGCCGGCTCCCGCCACCGCAGACCGGCGAGCCGGTCCGCGGCGGTCTCGGCGAGAGGCTCGGCCAGCGGGGTGTGGTCCGGGCCCTGCAGCGCCAGGCGCAGCGGATAGTCGCGCGTCCCGGCCTTGACGGCTGGCAACCGCTCGACCAGGCGCGCGACCCCGGGCCCATCACCGGCAAGCACCGCGAAGCTGCCGAGGTCGATGCTCGCGAAGACCTGCGGCTCGCCGGCGCCGGCATCGGCCAGGACGTCGATCACGGCGGCCTCGAGGTCCGGCGAGCGCCGCCAGTCCGGCCCTGCCAGCGGGTAGATGACCTGGCCGCCGGCTGACGGATCTGCCGCCGCCTGCTCCCTCAGCAGGGCGACCTCCTGCATCAGGCGAAACGCGTCCTCGAACGGCAGTGCCGCCGCGATCCCGAGCGCGCTGAACCAGCCGAGCGACGTGCCGGCGATCGCCACCAGCCGGTGGTCCGCCATCGCCCGCTCGGCATCCAGCAGGGTGGCCATGAAGGTCAACGCCGCGGCGTTGGCGGGCCGCAGGTGCCGTGACGGGTCGAACTGCGCTGCAGCGTCGAGGCTGACCAACGGCTCCAGGCCGTACTCGATCCGGATGTGCTCCGCAGCCTGGACCGCGGGATGATCTGCCGGCAGCGAGCCCAGCGAGCCCGGACCATAGCTGCCGATCCCCGGGCAGACCAGCAGGGAACGTGGCCGCTCGCTCACCGGCTCACCGTGGGGCGTTCGCCGACCGCGACCAGCGCATGCTCGATGACGTCCCGTACCCCGACCAGCACGTGGGCCGTCGCCGGCCCCAGTGGCACGAAGGAATCCACGGCTCGAATGGAGGAGGCCGTCGTCGCGACGCCCGACTCCACGAGGTCGGCGATGATGGGATCCGCCACGCCGCCGCCCGTACGGCGGCACTCGTCTACCACCACGACTGCCGGCACGCGGCTGGCGTGCTGCCGCAACGCGGCGAATGGCAGCGGATTGAGCCATCGGAGGTCGAGGACCCGAGCCCGGACGCCGTGGCGCTCGGTCAGTTGCCGCTGGGCCTGGAGCGAGAGCCGCAGCCCGTTGGCGTAGCTGACCAGCAGCAGGTCGGCGGCATCGGAGCCATCGGCCTCATAGATGCCCGGCTCCCCGGGGAGCAGGTACGACGGCGGGGGAGGGTAATCGGTGAGCCAGCCACCATCGTCGTCGGCGTTCAGGTCCTTCTCGTGGTAGAGGGCAATCGGCTCCAGGAAGACCACCACGCGGCCATCCTCCTTCGCCATGGCCACGCAGCCGCGCAGCATGCGCGCCGCGTCGTCACCACGGGCGGGCACGGCCAGCACCACCCCCGGGATGTCGCGCAGGGCGCCCACGCTGTTGTCATTGTGGAAATGGCCCCCGAAGCCCTTCTGATAGGCGAGGCCGGGAACGCGCACCACCATGGGGTTGCGGAACTGGCCCTGCGAGAAGAACTGGAGCGAGGCCGCTTCACCGCGGATCTGGTCCAGCGCGTTGTGCAGGTAGGCCAGGTACTGGATCTCCGGCATGGGCAACAGGCCGATATGCGCCGCGCCCTGGGCGATGCCCAGGATCGAGGTCTCGTCGAGCAGGGTATCGAACACGCGGCCGGCTCCGAACCGACGCTGCAGGCCATTGGTCACGTTGTAGACGCCGCCCTTGCGCGCCACGTCCTCGCCGAAGATCAGCAGCTCGGGCCGCCGTGCCAGCTCGTCCGCCAGGGCCGCGTTCAGGTTGCCGGCCAGCGTGCGCGCATTCGGGGCCGATGCCTCCTCCGGCAGTCCGCCCAGCGCTTCCCGGCGCTCGTCGTCGTTCAGCACCGGATGCGTTGCCCGCTGGGCCACGCGCGACGGATGGTCCGGCGCGAGCGGAGCCACCACGTGGGCCGTGGATTCCAGCCGAGGTCGGAGGGTGGCCTCCTCGGCCGCTGCCATGACCCGCTCTCGTGTATCCGCCACCAGGGCGCGAAGTTCGCTGCCGCCGGCCACGCCGCGCTCGACGAGGAAGTGGGCGTTGCGGAGGAGCGGATCCCGGGCCTCAACCGCAGCGATCTCATCACCGGAGCGATAGGCGTGCTCCGCGTCGCTGCCGGCGTGCCCCCACAGGCGGACTGTCCGCAGGTGCAGGAAAGCGGGCTGGCGGGCGGTCCGAACGTGGTGGATGGCCTCCGCCGCCGCCTGCCAGATCTCGTCGAGCTCCCCGGTCGCGTGAACGTACGCGAGGTGCGGCTGACGGCTGAACGTGTCCGCGATCCAGCCCTCCGGCGTCGGGACGCTGATGCCGGTCCCGTTGTCCTCGCAGACGAACAGGATCGGCATCGGCAAGCCGATCCTGGCCGCGTACCGCGCCGTATTGAAGGCTGCCAGGGCGGTCGCATGGTTGGCCGAGGCGTCGCCGAAGGAGCACATGACGATGGCGTCGGTCGGCAGCCCGTCGTCCACTCCCAGCCGCCGGGCGCGCGCCAGGCTGAATGCCAGCCCGACCGCCTTCGGCAGGTGGCTGGCGATGGTCGACGTCTGGGGCGGGATCCACAGCGGCCGGCTGCCCCACACCTTGTGCCTTCCGCCCGCGATGGGCTCGTCGCTGCTGGCCACGACGCCCAGCAGAGCGTCGAACGCGGGCGTGATGCCCGGCAGCTGGCGAGCCCGGGCCATGAAGAACCCACCTGACCGGTAGTGGAGGAAGGCGGGATCGGTGATGCGCAGCTGCGCGCCCAGCACTGCGTTGTCCTCGTGGCCTGCCGAGCCGATGGTGTAGTACGACCGACTGGTCTTCTTCAGCTCGCGGGCCGCCACGTCGACCGCGCGAGACGTCACCTGGTCCTCGAACAGCACAACGGCAGCGTGCCCGGTCAGGCCCGATCCGGCCCGAAGCTCGGCGTCGGCCGGCAGGCGGGGGCGGTCATCGGGAGCGGTGGCGAGGAATGCGTCGAGTGCCGACTCGACGATCGGGACACGGTCGAAGGTCATGCTCGATCGGATGCGGGTGGCCGTGGGAGATGCCAATCATACGCGGCCGCCCACCCTCCAGAGCCGCACCGATAAGCGATCGGTAAGCAGCCCGTAAGATCCCCGGCGGTTTCCTCTTCCTCGAGCGCCAACGCAGCGGCGCCACCAGAGGAGGAAGGGCAACCCATGGATCCAACGCTTACCGCTCGTGCCGGCATCTCGACGGGGGGCGGCTGGCCGGCGGCCACCTGAGCCCGGCTAGCCCAGGGAGATCAGGACCACCCCGCCGACCGCCAGTATCACCGCCCCAACACCGAGCGGCGGCAGCGACTCCCGCAGCACGACTCGCGCCAGCAGCATGGTCACGATGGGGTAGAGGCCGGTCAGCGCGGCCGCGATGCCGACCGGGATGGTGGCGCGCGACTCCACGAAGGCCGCGTTACCGGTCACATCGAGCATGCCGGCGCCGGCCATGAGCGGCCAGGTGGCGCGTGTGCCGGCAAACTGCCGCCGGGCCAGCGCCGCGGTGCCGATCAGCACGGTGGCCGAGCCGCGGCTCACCAGCAACGGCCATGCGCGGTCCTGGCTCGCGGAGAGGTCCAGGAGCACGAACCAGAGGCCGAAGAACAGCGCCGCCACCGCGCCCATGGCCACCGCTTCGGCACGGACGCCCGCGCGCGTCGCGCCGCTGGCGGCCGCCACCGCCGCCATCGCGACCACCACCCCCGCCCACTGCAGCGGAGTGATCGCCGAACGGCCGAGCAGGTAGCCGAGCAGCACGGGCAGGGCCACCGAGCCCACCCCGGAGAGGGCGGTCACGATCCCCATGCTGCCCATGGCCAGGCCGCGGTACAGCGCCAGCAGGCCGATGCCGCCAAAGGCACCAGCCGCGGCCGCCAGCAGCAGCGAGCTGCCATCCGGGAGGGCAGTGCGCGTGACTCCGACCAGGACGAGGAGCGCGATGAAGCCGACGCCCTGCGCCACAGCGACCACGGTCAGGCCGGCGACGCGCCGCGACGCGACGCCGCCAGTGAAGTCGCCGCCGCCGAAAGCCAGGGCGGCGGCCAGGCCAAACAGGACACCTGGATTCACGAGTCCGGACTCTACAGGCGCGGCTCCGCCGCGGCGCGGTTTCCGTCGTGGTCCGCACCGCCAATTGCGAATAGCGCAGCCCGAAGGCTGTCGCGCTGCGGAAATCGGCTTGACACCGGCAGGTGGCGGACGGCACAGTGCCCGAACCCTTCCGGGAACGCCTCCCGAGCGGCCGCCGGGCGCGGCGCGGGTGTTGAGCGGAGGACGACGAGGAGCCCGTGGCCGTCGACGCGATGCCCCCTACCACGACCCCCGCTGCCGCCACTCCGGTCCCGGCCGTTCGCCTGGAGAACCTCGTCAAGCGTTACGGTGACGTCGAAGCCGTTTCCGGCATCAACCTGGACATCGCCGACGGCGAGTTCTTCTCGATGCTCGGCCCTTCCGGATCGGGCAAGACCACAACCTTACGCATGATCGCTGGCTTCGAGCAGCCCTCCGAGGGTCGTGTGCTGCTCCACGGCCGCGACGTCACCGGCATCCCGCCGTTCGACCGCGAGGTCAACACCGTCTTCCAGGATTACGCCCTCTTCCCGCACATGACCGTGGGCGACAACGTGGCCTACGGGCTCCAGGTGCGCCGGGTCAATGCCGCCGAGCAGCGGGAGCGGGTCGGTGAAGCGCTGCGCCAGGTGCGGCTGGAAGGCTATGAGCGCCGGCGTCCCGCGCAGCTGTCCGGCGGGCAGCGGCAGCGAGTGGCGCTGGCCCGCGCGCTCATCCTGCGCCCCCGTGTCCTGTTGCTGGACGAGCCGCTCGGCGCGCTGGACCTGAAGCTGCGCGAAGAGATGCAGATCGAGCTGAAGGCGATCCAGGCGGAGGTGGGCATCACCTTCATCTACGTGACCCACGACCAGGAAGAGGCGCTCACGATGAGCAACCGGCTGGCGGTGTTCAGCGCCGGACGGATCGAGCAGGTCGGCGCGCCGGCCGAGGTCTACGAGCGGCCGAGCACCCGGTTCGTCGCCGCCTTTGTGGGCACATCGAACCTGATCACCGGGGCGGCCGCGCGCCAGATCATCGGCTCGGATGGCACCTATGCGGTGCGACCGGAGAAGATCCGGATCGGCCAGCCCGGTGAGCAGCCCCAGGCGGACGAGCTGGTCGCGCGGGGGACCGTCAAGGAGGTCATCTACCTAGGGCCTGACACGCGTTACGTGGTGACCCTCGACGCCGGGGGCGATCTGGTGGTCACCTCGCAGAACATGGAGACCTCCTCGACGGAGGTCCTGAGCGCCCAGGGGGAGCCGGTCACGCTGCTGTGGGACCGGCGTCACGTGCTGAACATGGCACAGGGAGTGGAGCAGGGGGCAGCGGAGGAG
>DATAOD010000100.1:0-3951 GCA_036265975.1 Candidatus Limnocylindria bacterium | reverse complement strand
TCGGGGCTGGTCCGCCGCCGCACGGGCACGACGACGATCCGCGTGCCGGGGATCGCGACCGCGCCGGATCTCGTGCGCCGCGACTTCGCGCCGGTGGCGCCGAACCGGCTATGGGTGGCCGACCTCACGGAGTTTCAGACGTGCGAGGGCAAGCTCTAGGCCGTGGTCGTCGACGCCTTCAGCCGCCGCTGCGTCGGCTGGGCGATGGCCGAGCCCATGCGCGCCGAGCTGGTCGTCGAAGCGCTGGAGATGGCGATCTGGCACCGCCGCCCCGACGCCGGCCTCGTGCATCACAGCGACAGCGGGGGTCAGGACGTGTCGCTGATCTTCGGCCAGACCGCTCGCGCCGCCGGCATCGCGATCTCGATCGGCGCCACGGGCTGCGCGCGCGACAACGCCGTCTGCGAGAGCGTCTTCGCCACGCTCAAGAACGAGCTCACCCGCCGGCGCTCCTGGCCCACACGGCGCGAGCTGCAGACCGCCGTCATCGCGTGGATCGAAGGCTGGCACGACCGCCGCCGCCCGCACTCCACGCTCGGCTCCCTCGCGCCCGCCGACTACGAGAACACAACTCTCGGCCACGACGGTGCCAGCCTCGCCGCTTCACGGCTCGCACCCACATCACAGATAATCAAGGAGAAGGCCGCGTAGACCAGTTCCAACGTGATCTGACCCGGGAAAAGTGGAGTCGTGGCTCTGGAATGCTGCGGCAGAGGGGACTGCCCAGATGCCACGTCATTACAGCCCGGAGGTCCGTCGCCAGGTGATCGAGTTGGCGCGCGCCGGCACGAAGGTCCGGCAGCTCGCGACGACCTTTCAGATGTCGGAGGCGACGATCTACAACTGGCTCAAGCAGGACCGGATCGATCGCGGCGAGGCTGAGGGCGCGACGACCGGCCAGCAGCTTGAGCTGGCGGCGGCGAGGCGCCGGATACGGCAGCTCGAGACCGAGCTTGCGGTCGCGCGCAAGGTCAACGAGGTGTTCCTCTCCGAAGGCGTGGCCCCAAAAGGCTCTACCCGGTGATCGAGTCCCTGACCGGGCAGGGAATCAACGTGCAACAGGCCTGCCTGGCGCTCGGGGTCTCGCCGTCGGGCTACTACGCCTGGAAGGGCCGCCCGGACGCGCCCAGGACGCTGCGGCGGATCTGGCTGGCCGGGGAGATCGCCGACATCCACAAGGCCTCCGGCGGTACCTATGGCGCGTTGCGCGTCACGGCGGAGTTGCGCTTTGGCCGTGGGATCCGCGCGGGCCACAACGCCGTCGCGGACATCATGCGCCAACTCGGCCTGAAGGGGTTGCCGACACGTCGGCTGCCGCGCGGCGCGAAGGTCGGCACCGTCAGCTCCCTGGACCTGGTCGGGCGCGTGTTTGGCCGTGACCGACCGAACGAGCTGTGGCTGACCGACATCACCGAGCACGCCACCAGGGAGGGCAAGATCTATTGCTGCGTGGTGCTCGACAGCTTCAGCCGGCGCGTGGTCGGCTGGTCGATCGACAGCACGCAGACCACGAGCCTCGTGCTCAATGCCCTGGGAATGGCCACCCAGCGCCGCCCGGACCGCGACGGGCTCGTGATCCATTCAGACCGCGGCACCCAGGGCGGATTCACGCGGTCGTCGCAACACCTCGATGAGAGGAGCGGCGATGGGCAGGCCGGCTGGTTGGATGACCGAGTTGACGGGCCGCTCGGCGATGAAGTCGCCGGGCAAGCCGTCGCATCGACGCGAGGTCGAGCGGTGGTTCTGGCGTGAGATCGCCAAGGGCCTGAGCACGGAGGATGCGGCTGCGGCCGTCGGGGTGTCCTCGGCGGCTGGCGTCCGGTGGTTCCGTGAGCGTGGCGGGATGGCGACGTTGCTGCGCGACCCGGTCTCGTGCCGGTATCTGTGCTTCGCCGAGCGCGAGGAGATCGCCCTGTTGCGCGCCGAGGGCAGGGGCGTGCGGGAGATCGCGCGCGAGATCGGCCGGTCGCCGTCGACGATCTCGCGCGAGCTGCGCAGGAACGCGGCGACCCGGGGCGGCAAGCTGGAGTACCGGGCGTCGGTGGCGCAGTGGAAGGCCGAGCTGATGGCGCGCCGTCCCAAGACGGCCAAGCTCGCCGCCGAGGACCGATTGCGCGATTACGTGCAGGACCGGCTGTCCGGCAAGGTGCGCCGGCCCGACGGGACCGCGGTCGCGGGTCCGTCGGTCAAGCCGTGGAAGGGCCGCAACAAGCCGCGCCGCCAGGACCGCAGGTGGGCGAGGGCGTGGAGCCCGGAGCAGATCTCGGCCAGGCTGCGCGTCGACTTCCCTGATGATCCGTCGATGCGGATCTCCCACGAGGCGATCTACCAGTCGCTGTTCGTGCAGGGCCGCGGCGCGCTGGCCCGCGAGCTCACCGCCTGCCTGCGCACCGGCCGGGCGCTGCGCGTACCTAGGGCCCGCGTCGGCGCGCGCGGCAAGGGCTTCATCTCCGAGGAGGTGATGATCAGCCAGCGGCCCGCCGAGGCCGCCGACCGCGCCGTCCCGGGCCACTGGGAGGGCGACCTGATCATCGGGACCGACCGATCGGCGATCGGCACCCTGGTCGAGCGGACCAGTCGCTTCACCATGCTGTTGCACCTGCCGCCCATGCCCGAGCACGACGGCCCGCGCGTCAAGAACGGGCCGCCGTGGACCGGCGCCGGCGCCGAGGCCGTCCGCGACGCCATCGCCGCCCAGCTCGGCGGGCTGCCCGCGCACTTGCGGCGCTCGCTGACCTGGGACCAGGGCGCCGAGCTGGCCCAGCACGCCCGCCTGAAGATCGACACCGGCCTGCAGGTCTACTTCTGCGACCCGCAGAGCCCTTGGCAGCGCGGCACCAACGAGAACACCAACGGGCTGCTCAGGCAGTACTTCCCCAAAGGCACCGATCTCGCGCGACACGGCGCCGACGACCTCGCCGCCGTCGCCGACGCGCTCAACAGCCGGCCGCGAAAGACGCTGGGATGGCGGACCCCGGCCGAGGTCCTCGACGAGCACCTCGTCGCGGCAGCCTGAAGCGGCAACCCGGCGAATCGTCGAAACCACGCCGGGCGAGGGGCCCGGGCGGCCACGCGCACGGCTATCGCCGCTGCGGCCTCGCCCCACGGGCTCGGCCTCCGCGACGACAGCCGCGCCGAGAACATGCTTCTCCCCGGCGCGCGGTTTCACTCGCTACCGTCATCTCACCCATAACTCGGTGTTGCAACGACCCCTTGAGTCCGCGCAGTTCACGTCATGGGCCTTCAGCGAGCATGTCCGTGACGCCGGGATCGCCCCATCGATGGGCGCGGTCGGCTCCGCGTTTGACAACGCGATGATGGAGAGCTTCTGGGGCCGCCTGCAGGTCGAGCTGCTCAACCGCCGCCGCTGGAAGACCAGGATCGAGCTCGCGTCCGCGATTCACGACTACATCGAGCTCTGGCACAACACCCGACGCCGACACTCATCGCTCGCGATGCGCACGCCTGCCGAGGTCGAACACGCGTGGGCCGCCAGCAAGCATGCGATGACCGAAGCGGCTGGCGCTAAGACCGCGACAACAGGCGAGGTCCACGACACGTCTTCCTCTGGTCTCTCAGCGACCACGACCGAAGCCATCCATTTCAACCATCATCTTCTGAACAACAACAGCAACGACCACGCCGCCTGATTCCAGAACCGCGGCTCCACCGAAACCGGGTCGGATCACCGTGTCCACCGAAGCGGGGGAGGTCCAGGGTCGGGCTGGACGTTCACGCGCACTCGAGCACGGTGGCGGTGTTCGACGACGGTACGGGGGAGGTGATCACGCGCCGGGTCAACGGCCGGCCGCTGGAGGTGCTGGATGTCTTGCGCGGGCTGCCGCGGCCGTTGCGGGCGGTCTATGAGGCGGGGCCGACGGGCTATGGGCTTGTCCGGCGCGGGCGGGCTGAGGGGATCGAGATGGTGGTCTGCTCGCCGGGCAATATCGA
>DATAOD010000099.1:0-14726 GCA_036265975.1 Candidatus Limnocylindria bacterium | reverse complement strand
GTCGTCAGCTCCAGGTAGAGGTCGACCTCGGGCAAATAGAAGTCCGGCGAGAACGACTCGACGACCGCGCCTGCGGCGTTCCAGGAGATGGGGAAGGTGTCGGGTTCGTAGCGCCATTCGACGTCGTAAAAGTCGAGGATCCTCGCCAGTTCCGCCTCGCTCTGGTGAGCGAAGCGTGGTGGCGGGCTGTCTATCAGCGTCGCCGCCACTGTCCCTCGATCGTACCGGTCTGCGATGAGTCGGGCGCCATCGAGCCCGAGTATATCCGGCCGACTTATCCACATTCTGTGGAAGCGTGCGCGGAATGGTGGATAACCTGCTTGTTGTCCACCGCGACCGCCTGCTATGGTCACGGTCCTGCTTCCCCGGCGGCCGAGTACGGTAACCGGACGCGCGCGGGGCCGATGCGAAAGCCGGCCATTCCAGACCGCACGCGACCGGGAAGACCGAAACGCCACCGGAGGAGGCATTTACTTTTTGTCCCAGACCGATGGCGCCGCTGCCACGGCGCTCGCCGCGCGGCGGCAGCTTGAGACGCTGCTGGACGCGTCGGGCCTGCCTGGGCTGCCGCCCGGCTTCGCCGATGCGGCCCAGCGCTACGTGGGTCTGCTGCTGGAGGCGAACCGGCGCCTGAACCTGACCCGGCTGGTGGAGCCGGAGGCGATCGCGCGCGACCACCTCCTCGACGCGCTGGCGGCGCTGCCCCTGCTCGACGAGCTGCAGCCGCGCTCCGCGGTGGATCTCGGCTCGGGTGGCGGTGTCCCCGGGATGCCGCTGGCGCTCGCCCGCCCGGACGTGCGGTGGATACTGGTCGACTCGATTGCCAAGAAGGCGGATGCGCTGCGCGGCTTCGTGGCAGCCCTGGGCCTGCGCAACGTGACCGTCGTTGCGGAACGGGCCGAGGCGCTGGGCCACGCGCCGCCACACCGCGAGCGACACGACCTTGTCGCTGCCCGCGCCTGCGCCCCACTTCCGGTCCTGGCCGAGCTGGCGCTGCCGCTGGTCGCTCCGGGCGGCAAGCTGCTGGCCTGGAAGGGGCCCTTGACCGATGCGGATGACGAGGTGCGGCGCGGACGAGCTGCTGCTGGGCAGCTGGGCGGCGGTCCGCTGAGCATCGAACCCTCGCTGCCGGCCCTCGGTGGCCATACGTTCGTGGTGGTGCCAAAGGTCGCGTCCACGCCCGCGCGATTCCCGCGCCGGCCCGGAGAGCCCACGCGCCGGCCCTTGGGGTGAGCCGCAGTCCCCCGCAGATTTCGCGTAATTACTCCTCGCGCACACGTAACTGCGGCGCCGGACCCGATTTGGCCCGTTCCTGCCACCAGGCGACAGTTACGCGTGTTGCACGGCCCATATCGCCGTCGCGGCGGTTTATATGTCCGCCAGAGAGAATTACGCCGGGAGCCAATGCAGGCACCGGCGACCCGTCCACCGGCACGCGTCAGCGTGGCGGCCGCGCCATCGGTACACTCGGCAGCCCATGCGTCTCGCCGTCCTGTCGGACATCCACGCGAATCTCGCTGCGCTCGAGGCGGTGCGCGACGACCTCCCCGAGGTGGCGGAGGTGTGGGTGCTGGGCGACATCGTGGGCTACGGCCCGCAGCCCAACGAGGTCATTGCCCGCCTGCAGGAGATGGGGGCCCGCAGCGTGATGGGCAACCACGACGGCGCGGCCATCGGCGAGGTCGACATCGGCTGGTTCAACCCCGATGCGGCACGGGCCATTCGCTGGACGGCCGACGTCGTCGACGAGAACTCGCGCGCCTATCTCGCCTCGCTGCCCCTGGTCCGCCGCGACGGGGAGCTGACGGCGGTCCACGGCTCGCCGCGCGATCCCACCTGGGAGTACATCAGCGACCCGGAGGTCGCCGGCGCGAACCTGGCGTCATTCGACACACGACTGTGCCTGCACGGCCATACCCACGTGCCAATCATCTTCCGCGCCGAGGATGGCCAGGTCCTGGCCGTCCCGGCCACGCCCGGTGCGCCGATCTCGGTGGACGCCGGACGGATGCTGGTCAATCCCGGCAGCGTCGGCCAGCCGCGCGACGGCAACCCCGCCGCCTCCTACCTGGTGGTCGACACGGAGGCCCAGGTCGCCGAGTTCCGGCGGGTCAGCTACGACGTGGCCGCGACGCAGCGCCTGATGCAGGAGGTGGAGCTGCCCGCCCGCCTCGCGGAGAGGTTGAGCTACGGACGCTGAGGGGGCCGTAGGATAGCGGGCACATGATCTTCGGACGCCGCGGCGAGAAGCGGTCGCCACTGCTCAGCTACGAGCGCATCCTGGTCCCGCTGGCCGGCACCGAGGCCGACGATGGGCCCCTGCGCCTTGCCGCCGTGCTGCTGGCGGACGGCGGCGGGCAGGTATCTCTGCTGCACGTGATCGAGGTGCCATTCGAGCGGCAGCTGGACGCGGAGGATCCGGAGGCCATTGCCTTCGCCGACGAGGTCATCGAGCGAGCAGAAGCGTTCCTCGCGGAGCGCGAGTTGCCGGTGCGCACCGGAATCGCGCAGGCACGCGCCGCCGGAGCCGCGATCGTGGACGACGCAGTCGAGCAGAACTCCGACCTCATCCTCATGGGGCTACGCTATAAGAAGCGCTTCGGTGGGGGCTGGGACGCGGGCCGCACGGTCCCGTACGTCATGCGCAACTCCACCGCGCCGGTCTGGTGCCTGCGCGTCGAGACGGAGGATCTGGCACACACGCCATGAGGATCATCATCGTCGGCTGCGGTCGGGTCGGCGCCCGCACGGCGGCCGAGCTCGACCAGCGGGGTGAGCACGTCACCGTCATCGACGCCGATCAGCGTGCCTTCAACCGCCTGCCCGCGACGTTCGGCGGCGTGACCGTGCGCGGCAGCGGCGGCGACGAGGACGTGCAGCGCTCTGCCGGCGCCGAGATGTGTGACCTGCTGATGGCCCTCACCGAGGGCGACAACCGCAACGCCATGGCCGCCCAGCTCGGCAAGCACGTGTTCGGCATCCCGCGCGTGGTGGCCAAGATCAACGATCCGGTCCGCGCCGAGGCGTACCGCTCGCTGGGCCTGGAGACCATCTGCCGCACCGTCATCCTGGCCGATGCGCTGGTGGTGGCTGCCATCGACGGCGCCGAGGCCAGCGACGGGCAGGTCATGCCGCCCACTGCCGAGCCGCTGCGCGGCGCGCCGGTCGAGGGCTCGAAGGCCGCGCGGCAGGCATCCGAGCACATGACCCGTGCCTCCGCCACGGAATCCGAGCCGGACGCGGCAGCGCTGGACGAGGCAGCGCCGGACGAAGCAGCGCCGCACGAAGAGGAGGCCTGACATGTACGTGGTCGTCATCGGTGGCGGCAACGTCGGGTACTACCTCACGCGCGAGCTGCTGGCCGCCGGCCACGAGGTGGTCATGATCGAGAAGGACCCGGCGCGCGCCCGGCTCATCGCCGACGAGCTGGGCAGCATCGTGGTGGCAAACGACGGGTGCGAGGGCCGCTACCAGAAGGAAGCGGGCATGGAGCGGGCCGACGTCATGGCGGCCGTCACCGGCGACGACGAGGACAACTTGGTCGCCTGCCAGGTCGCGAAGATGAAGTTCAACGTGCCGCGCGCGATTGCCCGCGTCAACAACCCAAAGAACGAGCACCTCTTCCGGCAGCTGGCCATCGACGAGACCGTGAGCCCCACCCGCTCCATCCTGGGGGTGATCGAGCACGAGATCCCCGTCCACGACCTGCTGCACCTGGCCGAGCTGGACCGCGGCGAGCTCCAGATCGTGGAGGCACAGCTCGACGCCAGCTCACCGGCGGTGGGCCAGTCCCTGCGCGACCTGGCCCTGCCCGAGGACAGCTATGTGGTCGTGCTGGTACGGGGTGACAAGGCGCTGCCGGCCCGCCAGGAGACGCGCCTGCTCAACGGCGACCGGCTCCTGGCCGTGACCTCATCCGAGCACGAGGCCGAGCTGCGCAACCTCCTCATCGGCGAGTGAGCGGCGCGGCGCCGGGCCGCGTCCTGCGCCTCTCGCTGCTGGCGTGGGGCCTTGGCGAGCTGGTTGGCGGGCGTCGCTATGCAGGCAGCAGCTGGCTGCTGGCCGAAGTGGTCGGCCTGGGCATCGTGGGGATGACGACCTGGCTCTTCGCCGGCACCACGTGGTACCTGCTCCCCTTCCTGCTGGGCATGGCGTTTCTGGCTGCCTGGGCGGCGCAGGCGGTCATCGCCTATCGCCGCGCGCAACGTGCGGAGGGCCAGGCAACTCCTCCAACCAGCCGCCGCTCACCGGCCGCCGGCATTGCCTGGCTGACGCTCCCCCTGCTCGCGTGGGGCACGGGTTTCTGGCTCATCGCCGCGGATGGTGCGTCTCCTTCCGCCGTCAGCGACCGGTTCCTCTCCGGATGGGCCGATGCGGCCGCCGGCGCCCAGCCGGCGGCCTGGGACGGCTCCCTTGCTGCGAACCCCGCGGGCCTGTCGTCGGCCGCTGCCACCGCCATTGACCGGCTGCAGGCGTGGTGCGACTCCGGTGCGCTGCCACCGGACTGCGAGGATGACCCGGCCAACCTGCTGCGCGACCTGCGCATCCGCATCGAGCCCGTTGGCCAGGACAGCGCCACGGCGGTGGCCGAGCTGGTGCGCTTCGAGCGACGGCCGACCACGTTCCTGGGCGTCTTCGCCGCGAGCGAGCTTGCCCCGGTGCCCGTGGAGGAGATACTCCGGCTGGACCTCGCGTCCCAGCCCGCGGCGATCGGCGCTCGGCGCTGGATCGTGGTGGACGCGACCGTACCCTGACGAGTACTACACACAGAACGTGACCGATGCCACCGCCGGCCCGCGTCCCGATGCCCCCGTCCCGGGTGCCATGCCCGCGGGCGAGGAGCACCGCGGTGAGCGCTTCCTGGCCGCGCTGCAGCTTTCGGTCTCGCGCGCGGTGGTCGGCGCCGAGCTGCCCCTGCGCATGCTTGCGACGGCGCTGCTGGCCGGCGGCCACGCGCTCGTCGAGGACGTGCCGGGCGTGGGCAAGACACTGCTGGCGCGCGCGTTCGCTCGCTCGCTGGGCCTGAGCTTTGCCCGCGTCCAGGGCACTCCGGACCTGCTGCCAGGTGATGTCACCGGCTCCAGCATCCTGGACGGAAAGGAGTTCCGCTTCATCCCCGGGCCGGTGTTTACGAACGTGCTGCTGGTGGACGAGATCAACCGCGCCACGCCGCGCACCCAGTCAGCGCTGCTGGAGGCGATGCAGGAGCGCCAGGTCAGCGCCGAGGGGGCCACGCGGCCGCTGCCCGATCCCTTCCTGGTGCTGGCGACCCAGAACCCCGTTGAGCTGGAGGGCACGTTCGCATTGCCCGAGGCCCAGCTCGACCGCTTCCTGCTGCGCATCGCCATGGGCTATCCCGACCTCACCGCAGAGCGGCAGATCGCCCGCCGCCACCAGGCGGCGGCGGAGCCCCTCGACGACCTGGGCGCCGTGGTCGAGCCCGAAGAGGCGCTGGCCCTGCGTGCCGCCGCGCGCACCATCCACGTCTCGGACGACGTGGAGCTTTACGCCGTCGCCCTGGTGCGCGCCACGCGCGAGCATGCCGACGTGCGACTGGGCGCCTCGCCCCGCTCCAGCGTGGCGTTGTACCGCGTGGCGCAGGCCTGGGCCATGCTGGCCGGTCGCGGCTTCGTCCTGCCCGATGACGTGCAGGAGGTTGCGCATGCGGTCCTCGACCATCGGCTCCTGCTGGAGGTGGACCGCGAGCTGCGTGGCGCCACGCCCGGCGGCGTGGTGGACGAGGTGCTGGAGAGCGTCGCCGTTCCCGTCGCCGCCGAGGCCTGACATGGCGGGCTGGGCCGCGCTGGCCGGGCTGATGGTACTGATCGGCGTGATCGCGTCGGCTCCGGGGCTGCTGCTGGTGGCGGCGCTGACCGTGGGCTACGCCGCCCTGACCGAGGTCTGGACGCGCTTCGGGACCGATCGGCTCGAATACGAGCGGCGGCTGGGAACCGACCGCGCCGTCGCCGGCGACAGCATCCCGCTGGATATCACCGTCTGGAACCGCAAGTCGCTACCCCTTCCGTGGGTGAGCGGCGAGGACCGCGTGGCGGAGGGGTTGGGCATCCGGGAGCGTCCGGACATGCCGCGCGACGACCAGCGCCAGGGCACGCTCCTGCTTCGCAACGAATGGGCGCTGGGCTGGTATGAGCGAGTGGTGCGCCACTTCCACGTCGACAATGTTCGGCGCGGCAGCTACCGGTTCGGTCCTGCCGGGCTCGGAGTGCGCGACATGGTCGGCCGCATGGCAGTCGAGGAGCAGCGGGCCGAGGAGGAATCGCTGCTGGTCGCACCGGCGATGGTCGGGCTGCGCCAGGCGGAGCTCGCCTCGTCGCCGCTCGGCGAGCGACGGGCGCGGCATTCGCTGACGGTGGACCCGGCGCTGTTCGCGGGCGTGCGGCCATTCCAACCCGGCGATTCGCTGCGCCAGGTCCACTGGCGCGCCACGGCTCGCCTGGGGAGCACCGTGAGCCGCCGCTTCGAGCCGGCGCGCGGCAGGGACGTGGTCCTGGTGCTCGACGTGCAGACGATCGACGGCCCTTCATGGCTTACCTGGGACGAGGCCGCCTTCGAGGGCATCTGCATCATCGCCGCGTCGCTTGCTCGCCAGCTGCTGGCCGATGGCGCCTCCGTCGGCGTCGCCGCCGCCAGCTTCAGTGGTTCGTCGCAGAAGTTCGCCTGGCTGGCGCCGCGGGCGTCGCTCGCCCAGCTGCCGCGCATCGGCGAGCTGTTGGCCCGCGTTCGACCGGTCGCTTCCGCGCCGCTGGGTGGGCTGCTCGGCTGGCTGACCACGCGCGCACCGAGTGGCAGCCGTCTCATGCTTCTCAGCGCCCGCGACCCGGAACCGCTGCTCGCCACGCTGCGCCGGCTGCGCCGCGGCGGCTTCGAGGTCCAGCTGGTCGCCTGTGGCGAGGAGCCCGATGACGCGGCGCGGAGCGCTCGCATGGCGCGCGTTCCGGCCATGACTGCCCGGGTGGATCCGGGCTGGGAGCTGCCGCGTGCGGTCGTACTGGCCGGCTAGCCGCATCATCCCGGCGGCCCGGGCACTGGCCGAAGGCAGCCTGCTGGCCGTCGTGTACGCCGCGGTCCAGGCGGCCGGACAGGAGATTGCCTACGCCGGGCCGCTGGAGCTCGGCCTGATCCTGGCCATCGGCACGGCGTGGGGCCGCAGGCGCCGGTGGATCTCCCCGCGCGCGGACACGCTGGGGCTATTGGCCGGCATCGTCATCGCGGGGGCGTTCAGCTGGCTGCTCGACCCTCACGTCAGGGGAGCCCTGCTCGACGGCCAGCCGTTGCGTGCGCTGAGCCTGCACCTTGCGGGATGGCTGGCCGGCGGGATCGCGTTCTGGCGTGGCGAGACGCATCGGGTCCGTGACGACGATAGCCTCATCGACGACCGGCTGATGCGATGGGCCGTGCCCGGCCTGGCGGTGCCGTGGCTCATCGGCCATTCGGTTGCCAGCGGAGAGATCGAGAGCCATTTCGCGGCGTCCGCCTTCCTCGGGACGGTGCTGTTCGTGGGCGC
This sequence comes from Candidatus Limnocylindria bacterium, assembly GCA_036265975.1. GTDB lineage: Bacteria > Chloroflexota > Limnocylindria > QHBO01 > QHBO01 > DASSCW01. Next base: position 7,201 of record DATAOD010000099.1, on the reverse strand, counting down.
TGGGCTGATCACTATCGGCCTGGCACGACTGGAGTCGCTGCGGCGCTCGACGGTGGGCTACTGGAGCCGTGACACTTCCTGGATGCTGATGGTGGTCGGCATCGCGATGGCGGTGACGGTCGTCAGCGTGCCGGTGGCGGCCGTGCTGGGCATCCCGGCCAACGCACTGCTCACGGTGCTGGCGGGACCGCTGCAGACCCTCATCCTGATCGTGGCGCTGCTCAGCGCCCCCGCCTTCCTGCTGGCCGCCTTCCTGGCGGGGCTCATCCCGCCGCTCCACCACTCCCTGGACGGATTCCAGATTCCATCGCTCCAGATCCCGAAGGCGCAGCCGGGCTCGGACCTGCCGCTCATCATCCTGAGCGTGGTGGTCGCCTCGCTCTTCCTGTTCGAGTTCATCGTGATGGGGATCATGCTGTGGGTCGTGGTGCGCGATCGCGGCCGGCGCCAGGACGTGGTCGACCCCGCCTTCGAGGAGCGCGCCACCGTCATCCCTGCCCGCCAGCCGTCGGTGCCCGGCCCCGAGCGGGCGCCCGCGCCCAGCGCGCTCGATCCGGCCGATCCGGCAGCCGCCTACGTGCTTGCGCTCGAGGCGCTGGCCCAGGACGGCCGCTGGTCGCGGAACCCGGCAGAAACGCCGGCCGCGCACCTCGCTCGGGTACGGGGCGCGGGCATGGAGAGCGGAGCATTCGCCCGCCTGGCGGCGGCCTACCAGCTCGTGCGCTACGGGCGCCAAGCCATCTCCGGCCGGGAGTCATTCCGCGCCCGGCCCCGGCTTGCGTCCCTTCGAGCCTGGCTGCGAGGGGACCAACACCCTTGACAACGGTATTGTCAGAGTTTAGGGTAGCGCCGAAGACGTAATCCACCTACTTCGTGACTGTCGTCCGAAGGAGTTTCGACCACGGCAAACTTGATCCGGAACGAGCGATGAGCTCGCTTCGGGACCCGCACCGTCCGCGCTATTTCATCAGCATCGCTGCTGAGCTGGCGAGCGTGCATCCCCGCACCCTGCGGATCTACGAGGAGGAGGGCCTCCTCTGCCCGCAGCGGCGCAATAACCTCCGGCTCTATTCGGAGGCCGATATCCAGCGGGTGCGTATCATCCGCTTTCTCACCCGACGCCAGGGGGTGAACCTGGCGGGCGTCAAGGTCATCCTGCAGCTCGAGGAACTGGGCAAGATCCGGATCTACGACCTGTTTGATGGAACCGATGTCGAGCGTTTCGTCGAGGAAGGCGATCCCGAGGAGGCCATCGTGGCCGAGCCGGTCACCAATCTCGGCCGAAGGGACAGATAGACACTCATGAACGACGAAACTCGAGACACAGGCAGCGTCGAGGCCGACGAGCCCGCGTCCCGCGAGCAGCCAGAGCCCGAGGAGCGGGACATGGACGAGATCCAGGTCCTGCCACTGGTCGCGCTGCGCGACACCGTCATCTTCCCGGAGATGATCGTGCCGCTGCAGGTCGGTCGCGACCGCAGCGTCAAGGCGCTCGATCGCGCAGTGCGCGCCTCGCAGCCGGTTGCATTGATCACCCAGCGCTCGTCCGAGACCGAGGAGGTCAACGCGGTCGACGAGCTGTACCCCATCGGCACCCTGGCCAAGATCGCCCAGGTCATCCGCTTGCAGGACGGGACGATCCGAGCCATCGTGCAGGGCCAGCGCCGCATCCGGCTGCTGGACCTGGTGCAGACCGATCCGCACCTCGAGGCCCGGGTGGAGCTCGTCGCCGACGAGCCGGGCAACGACCTCGAGGTCGAGGCGCTGATGGCATCGGTCCAGGCGCAGATCGAGCAGTACGTGAGCTCGGGCGCGTCCGTGCCGCCGGAAGTGGCCGTGGCCGCGCGCAACATCACCGATGGCGGCCTGCTGGCCGACATGGTTGCCTACTCGCCGGAGATGAGCACCGAGCTGCGCCAGCAGCTGCTGGAGACTGTCAGCGTGGCCGATCGGCTGCGCATGGTCAGCCAGTTCCTGGCGAAGCAGATCGAGGTGCTGGAGCTCAAGGGCCGCATCCAGAGCGAGGTCAAGTCCGAGATGGACAAGACCCAGCGCGAATACATCCTGCGGGAGCAGATGAAGGCCATCCAGAAGGAGCTTGGCGAGGACGACCCCGCCGTGGCCGAGGCCGGCGAGCTGCGGAGCAAGGTCGAGGAATCGGCCATGCCAGATGAGGTCAAGGAGAAGGCGCTCAAGGAAGTGGACCGCCTGGCCCGCATCCCCAGCGCGAGCCCGGAGCAGGGCGTGATCCGCACCTACGTCGACTGGCTGGTGAGCCTGCCGTGGGGCGTGGAGAGCGACGACAACCTGGACCTGGACGAGTCGGAGAAGGTCCTCAACGAGGATCACTACGGTCTGGAGAAGCCCAAGGAGCGGATCCTGGAGTACATGGCCGTGCGGAAGCTGGCCGAGAAGATCCGGAGCCCCATCCTGCTGTTCGTGGGCCCGCCGGGCGTCGGCAAGACGTCCCTCGGCAAGAGCATCGCCCGCGCCATGAACCGCAAGTTCGTGCGCATGAGCCTGGGCGGCATCCACGACGAGGCGGAGATCCGCGGCCATCGGCGCACGTACATCGGCGCTTTGCCGGGGCGTGTCATCCAGTCCATCAAGACCGCGGGCAGCGCCAACCCGGTGTTCATGCTCGACGAGATCGACAAGGTCGGCATGGACTTCCGGGGCGACCCGTCATCGGCGCTGCTGGAGGTGCTGGACCCGGAGCAGAACAACACCTTCCAGGACAACTACCTGGAGGTGCCGTTCGACCTCTCCAAGGTGCTGTTCATCGCCACCGCCAACATGCTGGATACCATTCCGCCGGCGCTGCGCGACCGGATGGAGATGATCCAGCTGCCCGGCTACACCCAGGTGGAGAAGCTGCGCATCGCACAGCGGTTCCTCATGCCCAAGCAGCTGGAGAACCACGGGCTGACGGCCGAGCAGCTCGACATCACCGAGCCGGCCATGGTTCGCCTGATCCAGGCCTTCACCAAGGAGGCCGGCGTTCGCAACCTGGAGCGGGAGATCGCCAACGTGGCGCGCAAGGTCGCGCGGCGCGTGGCGGCCGACGATAAGGTCACCGTCAAGGTGGAGCCGGACCAGCTTGAGGAGTACCTCGGCCCGGCCCGGTTCGAGTACGGCGAGCTGGAATCGGAGGACCAGGTGGGCATGGTCACTGGACTGGTGGTCTCCGAGGTCGGTGGCGACATCGTGCAGGTCGAGGCCACGCGGATGGAGGGCAAGGACGAGTTCATCCTCACCGGCCAGCTTGGTGACGTGATGAAGGAGTCGGCGCGCGCCGGCCTCAGCTACATCCGGGCAAGGACCCGTGAGCTGGGCCTCGATCCGTCCGTGTTCGAGAAGCAGACGATGCACATCCACGTGCCGGCGGGGGCAACCCCCAAGGATGGGCCGAGCGCCGGCGTGACCATGGCCACCGCCATGGCCAGCCTGCTGACCGGACAGCCCGTGCGGCGCGACCTGGCCATGACCGGCGAGATCACGCTCCGTGGGCGCGTCCTGCCCATCGGCGGGCTGAAGAGCAAGCTGCTGGCGGCGCACCTGGCCGGCGTGAAGACGGTCCTCATCCCCAAGCGGAACGAGAAGGACCTGGTCGACGTGCCGGAGGACATCCGCAACGAGCTGCGCATCGTGCCGGTCGAGACCATGGACGAGGTGCTGGCGGAGGCGCTCATCGCCGAGGCGCGGCCGGCCGGCCGCATCAGGGCGGAGCGCGCTGCCCGGCAGAAGCGCGTCGCCGCACCACGGCGTCGCGGCCGCAAGCAGGAGGAGGCGCCGGTGGCGGCTACTCCCCAGCCCAAGGTGGAGCAGCCGCCGGCCGGGGCTCAGTAGCAGGCCTCGCAGTGCCGGCGCCGGATCGCTCCGGCGTCGGCATCGGCGACGGCCGATGTCACATGAATCGGGCAATTCCGAACCGCAAACCCGATTCGGGCGCTGGATTGCGCGATGGATCGGGCAACGCCACGCTGGAGGTGCGCGCGGATTCTCCGTTTGTGCTCACGAGTGCCCGATCTTTCGGACCAAGGAGCGCGCGCAACGGCCAACAGGCAGGCAATTGCCCGATGTATCGCACCATGGAGCTGAGCTAGGCGAGCGGGACAGATGGAATACAAGGACTACTACCAGGTTCTTGGCGTGCCCAAGACGGCATCACAGGCCGACATCAAGAAGGCCTATCGCCGGCTGGCGCGCGAGCTCCATCCAGACCGCAACCCCGATGACAAGGACGCCGAGCGTCGCTTCAAGGAAGCGAACGAGGCGCATGCCGTCCTGTCCGACGCCGAGAAGCGCAAGCGCTACGACGAGCTGGGCGCGAACTGGCAGGCGTACGAGCAGGCGGGTTTCGGCGGCGGCGCCACGGACTGGGGCGGCTTCGGCGGAGCACCCGGTGGCACCCGCTGGGAGTACCGTCGCGTCAGCCCGGAAGACCTGGGCGGCTTCAGCGAGTTTTTCCAGTCCTTCTTCGGTGGCGGCGCCGGAGGCTTCAGCGCCGGACCGATGGGTGCCGGCAGCTCGCCGCCTCGCGCCAGCGCTGGCGCTGGTGGCTTCGACCAGGTCTTCGACTTCGGCGACCTCGGCGGTGCTCGGCGCTCCGCGCTCCGCCAGCCGACCGCCACGGCCACTGCGGACGTCACGCTGGCCGAGGTGGCGCGCGGCGCCGAGCGGATGGTCGACGTCGATGGACGGCGGCTGCAGGTCAAGATCCCGCCCGGGGTCAACGATGGGCAGAAGGTCAAGCTGCGGGGCGGTGGCCTGCGCGGGGCCGATGCCGGGGCGGCCGGCGACCTGGTCATCACCGTCCGCGTCAAGCCTGACCCGCGCTTCGAGCGCCGTGGCGCTGACCTCGTCACCGAGCTGCCGCTGACCCTTGGCGAGGCCATGCTCGGAGGCGAAGTGCCGGTGCCCACGCCCACCGGCTCGGCCAAGCTGCGGATCCGGCCCAATACCCAGAATGGACAGGAGATCACGCTGCGCGGTCGTGGCCTGCCGAAGCGCGGCGGCGGCAAGGGGGACCTCATCGTGCGCGTCCGGGTCGTCCTGCCGCGACTGAATGACGAGGCGCGCGCCGAGCTGGAAGAGATCTTGTCCCGCCAGGCGCAGCCTGACCCGCGCGAAGGCGAGAAGGTGCACTGATGCGCACGGAGCGCTTCACCGCCAAGAGCCAGGAGGCCATCCTGGCGGCGCAGCAGATGGCAGAGGGCGAGGGCCATCCAGAGCTCACCGCCACGCACCTGCTCCTGTCGCTGATCGATCAGCCCGAGGGCGTGGTGCCCGCCATCCTGGAGCGCGCCGGCGTGGACGTCATGGCGTTGGCGTCCGCGGCCCGCGAGGCGCTGGCCCGCCTGCCGCGGGTGTCAGGGAGTGCCGGGGCGACCCAGCTGAGCCTCTCCAACGAGGCGCGCCGCGTCATGACCGAGGCGCATGCCGTCGCGGAGCGGATGCACGACGAATACGTCTCGACGGAGCACCTCCTGCTGGCGATCATGGAGGGCGACGCCGGCAGCGAGGCACGCCGCCTGCTTGCCGATCGTGGCCTAGACAGCGCGTCGGTCATGGACGCATTGACCAGCATCCGAGGGAGCCAGCGCGTGACCAGCGAGAACCCAGAAGCGACCTACCAGGCCCTGGAGAAGTACGGACGCGACCTCACCGATGCGGCGCGCCGCGGCCAGCTGGACCCGGTGATCGGCCGTGACGAGGAGATCCGGCGCGTGATCCAGGTACTCAGCCGCCGCACCAAGAACAACCCGGTGCTCATCGGCGAGCCCGGCGTCGGCAAGACGGCAATCGTCGAGGGCCTCGCCCAGCGCATCGTGCGCGGCGACGTCCCGGAGGGATTGCGCGAGAAGCGCGTGGTGGCCCTGGATCTTGGCGCGCTGGTGGCCGGGGCCAAGTACCGCGGCGAGTTCGAGGAGCGCCTGAAGGCCGTCCTCAAGGAGATCACCGACTCCGCCGGGCAGATCATCCTGTTCATCGACGAGCTGCACACCGTCGTCGGCGCGGGCGCCGCCGAGGGCGCGATGGACGCTGCCAACCTCCTCAAGCCGATGCTCGCCCGCGGCGAGCTCCACTGCATCGGCGCCACCACTCTGGACGAGTACCGCAAGAACATCGAGAAGGACGCCGCCCTGGAGCGCCGCTTCCAGCCGATCGTCGTCGACCAGCCGAGCGTCGAGGACACGATCAGCATCCTGCGCGGCCTGCGCGAGCGGTACGAGGTGCACCACGGCGTGCGCATCACCGACTCGGCCCTGGTGGCGGCTGCGGTCCTCTCGAACCGCTACATCACCGAGCGCTTCCTGCCCGACAAGGCGATCGACCTCGTCGACGAGGCGGCCAGCCGGCTGCGGATGGAGATGGACTCCATGCCGGCGGAGCTCGACGAGATCGAGCGGCGTCGGATGCAGCTCGAGATCGAGCGCGAGGCGCTGCGCAAGGAGAAGGACGAGGCCTCGAAGGCGCGCCTGGGCTCGCTCGAGAAGGAGCTCGCCGACCTCCGCGAGCGCGGCGACGCCATGAAGGCCGTCTGGCAGCAGGAGAAGGAAGCGATCGCCGGCATCCGCGAGACGCGCGAGGAGATGGAGAAGCTCGGCCCGGAGATCGAGGCGGCCACGCGCGCGCAGGACTACCAGCGCGCCTCCGAGCTCCAGTACGGCCGCACCCGCGAGCTCGAGCAGCGCCTGGCCGAGCAGGAGCAGCGCCTGCGCGAGCTCCACGCCTCGGGCTCGCTGCTGCTCAAGGAGGAGGTCGACGCCGACGACATCGCGGAGGTCGTCGCGCGCTGGACCGGCATCCCCGTCAACCGCCTCCTGGAGGGCGAGACGGAGAAGCTGCTCCACATGGAGGAGCGGCTGCACGAGCGGCTCATCGGCCAGGACGAGGCCGTCATCGCCATCTCGGACGCCATCCGGCGTGCCCGCGCGGGGCTGAAGGATCCCAAGCGGCCGATCGGCTCATTCATCTTCCTGGGGCCCACCGGGGTCGGCAAGACGGAGCTCGCCCGCTCGCTGGCGGCATTCCTGTTCGACGACGAGAGCGCCATGGTGCGCATCGACATGAGCGAGTACATGGAGAAGTTCGCCGTCTCGCGGCTGGTCGGCGCCCCGCCCGGCTACGTCGGCTACGAGGAGGGTGGCCAGCTGACCGAGGCGGTGAGGCGCCGGCCCTATCAGGTCGTCCTCTT
>DATAOD010000098.1:0-4034 GCA_036265975.1 Candidatus Limnocylindria bacterium | reverse complement strand
TGAAGTAGGAGCGGGACATGCGCGTTTCGGCCACGGCCAAATACATCCGCATCAGCCCACGCAAGGTGCGGCTGGTGACCGACCTCATCGCCGGCAAGCCGGTGGAGGAGGCGGCCGCCATCCTGCGCTTCCTGCCGAACGCGGCAGCGCGCGACGTGGCCAAGGTGCTGAAGAGCGCCACCGCCAACGCGGAGAACAACTTCAACCTCGCGGCCGATGAGCTGACCGTGGTCAGCGCCACTGCTGACGAGGGTCCGACCCTGAAGCGCGGACGGCCGCGCGCCCAGGGCCGGTATTTCGGAATCTTGAAGCGGACCAGCCACATCACCGTCGCCGTGGCTGACCGGGAGGATGCCTGATGGGTCATAAGGTTCACCCGTACGGCTTCCGGATTGGCATCATCAAGCCCTGGCTGGCCAAGTGGTACGCCGATCGCGACTACGCCACCTTGCTGCAGGAGGACATGCGGATCCGGCAGCTGGTCAGCAAGCAGCTGGCCAACGCCAGCGTCAGCCAGGTCGAGATCGAGCGCGGCATCAACCACGTCACCGTGACCGTGCACTCGGCCAAGCCGGGGATCGTCATCGGCAAGGGCGGCGCCAACGTGGAGCTGCTGCGCAGCTCGGTCGGCAAGCTGACCGACAAGAAGGTCAAGCTCGAGATCAAGGAGGTCCTGCAACCGGAGCTCGACGCCGTGCTGGTGGCGCAGAACGTCGCCTCGCAGCTGGAGCGCCGGATCGCCTTCCGCAAGGCCATCAAGCAGACCATCCAGCGCACCATCAAGGCCGGCGCAAAGGGCGTGCGTATCCAGGTTTCGGGTCGCCTGGGCGGCTCCGAGATGAGCCGTACCGAGTGGGACCGCGAGGGTCGCATTCCGCTGGGCACGCTGCGCGCGGACATCAGCTACGGCGTGGTTCACGCCCGCACGACCTACGGCCGCATCGGCGTCAAGGTCTGGATCTACCGTGGCGAGCAGCTGGCCGAGCTGCCGGGCTCCGCCCGCACCGAGCCGCGCGAGCGCGCTCGCCCGGGCCGCGCCACGCGCGCTCCGCGCACCGGCAACGCCGCGGCTGCAGAAGTAGCCGCGCCGGCGGCGGCAAGCGCGGCAGCGCCATCGGCCCCCGAGCCAGCGCCGGCAACCGCAGCTGACGGTGGGGAGGCCTGAGCCGATGTTGATGCCAAAGCGCGTCAAGCACCGCAAGGTGCAGCGCGGACGACGGGCCGGCATGGCCAAGGGCGGCACCGCGGTGAGCTTCGGCGACTTCGGCCTGATGGCCGAGGAGGTGTGCTGGCTGACCAGCCGGCAGATCGAAGCCGCACGGCGCGCCATGACGCACCACATCAAGCGGGGCGGGCGCATCTGGATCCGCGTCTTCCCCGACAAGCCGGTGACCAAGAAGCCTGCCGAGGTACGCATGGGTTCCGGCAAGGGCGCGCCCGATCACTGGGTGGCGGTGGTGAAGCCGGGCCGGGTGATGTTCGAGATGTCCGGCGTGCCGGAGACGATCGCCCGCGAGGCGATGCGCCTGGCCGGGCACAAGCTTCCGATCTCCACAAAGTTCGTGGTCAAGGAGGGACTCGAGCATGGACATCAGTGAGGTCCGGCGCCTCTCGGACACCGACCTGGAGGCGGCGCTGGTGGATGCCAGGCAGGAGCTGTGGAAGGTCCGCTTTGACCTTGCCACACGACAGGAGAAGAACTACAGCAGGCTGCCGGCGACGCGCAAGCAGATCGCCCGCATCCTGACCGTGATGACCGAGCGTCAGCACGCAGCCGAGGCTGCCGCCGCTGACGCCGAGAAGGCCAGCTGATGCTCACGAAACGACGAACGAAGGTCGGGCGCGTGGTGTCCGACAAGATGGACAAGACCGTGGTGGTCAGTGTCGAGCGGCTGCGCCGCCACCCGATCTACAAGCGGGTAGTGCGGCTGTCGACCAAGTTCAAGGCGCACGACGAGGAGAACGCCGCGCACGTCGGCGACACGGTGCGCATCGAGGAGAGCAGGCCGCTTTCCGCCGAGAAGCGCTGGAAGGTGATCGAAATCGTCGCGCGTGGCTCGCACGAGGAGTTGGTGGGCTAGATGATCCGCCAGTACACCCGGCTGCGCGTTGCCGACAACACCGGAGCGCGGACGCTGCAGTGCATCACGATCATCGGCCGCTCCCAGGCGGACACCGCCGAGGTGGGCGACGTGATCGTGGCCAGCGTCAAGCAGGCGCTGCCCAACTCCGGCGTCAAGAAGGGCGACGTGGTGCGGGCCGTGGTGGTGCGCACCGCCAAGGAGTACGGGCGGCCGGACGGCAGCCATATTCGCTTCGACGAGAACGCGGCGGTGCTGATCACGCCCCAGGGCAGCCCGCGGGGCACCCGCATCTTCGGCCCGGTGGCTCGGGAGCTGCGCGAGCGCAACTACATGAAGATCGTCTCGCTGGCGCCGGAGGTGCTGTAGTCATGACCGTCAGGAAGGGCGACACCGTGGTGGTCCTCGCCGGCAAGGAACGTGGCAAGCGCGGGACAGTAGAGCGCATTGAGCGCACCAAGCGCGGTCTCGGCGTGGTGGTGCAGGGCTTGAACATGGCCAAGCGGCACCAGCGGCCGCGGTCCCGCACTCAGACGGCCGGCATCCTGGACCTGCCCGTGCCGATGCACGTCAGCAACGTACAGGTCGTCTGCCCGCGCTGTGAGAAGCCGACCCGCGTGGGCATCCAGGTCCGCGAGGACGGGACCCGCGTGCGCGTGTGCAAGCACTGCGGCGAGCAGATCGAGACGGTGGCCCGATGAGCGCAGAGACGACGAAGCCGAAGCGCGCGCCGCGCAAGCCGGCCAAAGAGCCGGCGGCCAAGCCCGCGGCGGCGAAGGGCACCGGCAATGGCAAGGGAGGCAGCCGCTTCACGCCGCCCGCCTACTCCGGCCTGCGCCAGCGGTACCACGACGAGGTGGTGCCGGCGATGCAGCGCGACTTCAGCTACGCGAACGCCATGCAGATCCCTCGGCTGGACAAGGTGATCGTCAATATCGGCCTGGGGGAGGCCATCGCGAACGCGAAGGCGCTGGATGCGGCCGTCGGCGACCTGGCGACCATCACCGGCCAGAAGCCCATCGTCACGCGCGCGAAGCGCTCGATCGCGCAGTTCCGCGTGCGGACCGGGATGCCCATCGGCGCCAAGGTGACGCTGCGCGGCCAGCGCATGTACGACTTCCTGGAGCGGACGATGCGGCTCGCGCTGCCGCGCATCCGCGACTTCCGCGGCATCGCCACGCGATCGTTCGACGGCCGCGGCAATTTCAGCCTGGGGCTGCGTGAGCAGCTCGTCTACCCGGAGATCGACTACGACAAGATCGACCGCCTGCGGGGCATGGAGATCAGCATCGTGACGACCGCCAGGACCGATGAGGAGGGGCGCAGGCTGCTGCAGCTCCTCGGCATGCCGTTTCAGGCCAGCTAGGAGAGAACCATCACGTGGCAAAGACATCGAGTATCGCGAGGGCCGCACGCCCGCCGAAGCACAAGGTCCAGCAGCACAACCGCTGCTCGATCTGTGGACGGCCGCGGGGATACATGCGTCGCTTCGCGATGTGCCGCATCTGCTTCCGCGAGCGGGCCCTGGACGGCCTGCTGCCGGGAGTGACCAAGTCGAGCTGGTAGCCGACACGAGAGCGGCCGCGAGATCGGCCCATCAGCGGCAGGCGCCAACCACGCGCGAGCGTGGCGCGAACCACCGCCGAGGAGAACGAACGAAGGCATGAACACATCTGATCCGATCGCCGACATGCTCACCCGGATCCGCAACGCCAGCCTGGCGCGGCACCGGGAGCTCACGCTGCCCTCATCCAAGATGAAGCGGGAGATCGCGCGCATCCTGGTTGACGAGGGCTTCATCGAGTCGTTCTCGACGGAGCCCGGTGGCGTGCAGGAGACGCTGAACATCCAGCTGAAGTACGTCGAGGGACGCACGCCGGTGGTGAGCGGCCTGAAGCGCATCAGCAAGCCAGGCCTGCGGGTCTATGCCCGCAAGACCGAGATCCCGCGCGT
>DATAOD010000097.1:0-2524 GCA_036265975.1 Candidatus Limnocylindria bacterium | reverse complement strand
CTCCTTTCTGGAGCCCCGGCGCACGGCCGAGAAGGCGCTGACCGCGGTGATCCAGGAAGCGTACATCCAGGGCGTCTCCACCCGGGCGGTCGATGACCTGGTTAAGGCGATGGGCGGCTCCGGCATCTCCAAGAGCGAGGTGAGCCGGCTGGTGGAGGAGATCGATGGCCGGGTGAATGCCTTTCTCACCCGCCCGCTCGAGGGCGAGTGGCCATATCTCTGGATCGACGCGACCTATGTGAAGGCGCGCGAGGGCGGCCGCATCGTCTCGACCGCGACGATAATCGCCGTGGGCGTGAACACGGATGGCCGGCGCGAGGTGCTCGGTGTCGCCACGGGCGCCTCGGAGGCGGAGGTGTTCTGGAAGGGGTTCCTGCGTTCGCTGGCCGACCGCGGCCTGCGCGGGGTCAAGCTGGTGATCGCCGATGACCACAAGGGCCTGCGCGCCGCCGCCTCCAAGGTGTTCCATGCCAGCCTTCAACGGTGTCGGGTGCATTGGATGAGGTCGGCCTTGGCGCATGTGCCGGCCAAGCAGCGCCCGGCCGTGGTCGCCATGCTGAAGACCATCTTCGCGCAGGAGACCGCGGCGGATGCCCGGGCGCAGTGGAACAGCGTCGCCGACGCACTACGCGAGCGGGCGCCGAAGCTGGCCGAGCTGATGGACGAGGCACGCGAGGACGTCCTGGCCTACACCGCCTTCCCGCGTGAGCACTGGCCGCAGATTGCCAGCACCAACCCGCTCGAGCGGCTCAACGGCGAGATCAAGCGCCGCACGGATGTGGTCGGCATTTTTCCGAACGCGGCGGCGATCGTCAGGCTCGCCGGCGCGCTCATGCTCGAGCAGAATGACGAGTGGGCCGTCAGCCGCCGCTACATGAGTCTTGAAAGCCTGGCGGTTCTCAGCGACGCTCCGCGCGTCAGTCTGCCTGGCGTGGCGGCCTGACCTCGGCCTATAGCGAACCGCGGATCACTCGAGACGGTTATACCCGCAGTGCCGGAAGAAGCCTGCGGCATCTTGTGCGGTGATGCCGCCGAGTGCCGGACCGATCGCTGCATGCAGGGCGTCGACCCTGCGCGCACCGACCTCGCGCAACTCGGACTTGAACTTGGCCCAGGCGGGCTCGATCGGGCTCAGATCCGGGCTGTAGGGCGGCAGGTAGCGATAGGCGAACCCAGAACCCTCGAGCACGGCCTGCACCTCGGCCGTCTTGTGCGGGCGCAGGTTGTCCAGCACCAGCACGGCGTCCGGCTTGACCGTTTGCAACTCCGGCAGCAGCACCTGTTCGAGGTAGGCGGCGAAGCTGGCGCTGTCGGTGGCCGCGTCCAGGCTCAGGGCGGCGATCATGCCCGCGCTCCCGATGGCGCCAAGCACGCTGACCCGCTTCCATGTCCCGCATGGCACGCTGGCGTGGGCGCGCTCGCCCCGCGGGCTGCGGCCGTGGAGGCGGGCCATGTTGGTCAGCACGCCGCATTCGTCGATGAACACCAGGCGCTCCGGCGCGATCCCGCCGACCCCGGCTTCAGGGTCCGTCCACCACTCGGCACGCGCCTGCGCCACGTCCGCGCGGTCCTGCTCGGCCGCACGGAAGGTCCGCTTCTTTCACGTCCAATGCAGACGCCGCAGCGTCCGGCCCACCGTCCAGGGATCGACCCACACGCCTGTCGCCGCGCCCAGGCGGTCGCGGCACTCCTCCAGGGTCAGGTGGTTGCTACCTTCCAGGATGCGCAGCAACGCCGCCTCGACGTCGTCGCGGATGATCGGCTTTGGCCCGCCGTTCATCGGCTTGGCCGTGCGTCGTCCTTCATCACGCGCGGCCGCCACCCAGCGATACGCTGTCGCGCGGCCTACCATGAAACGCTCCGCCACGTCTTCCGGAGCCTCACCCGCTTCGACGGCCATCAGCACGCGCTCACGCAGGTCCGCCGAATACGCTCCAGCCATGAATATTGCATGCCTCCGCTCCCCGATGTGGGCGCGGCATCTGCCGTATCAAGTTACCCGCGGTTTGCTATAGACGCGGTTTAGTAATGCGACCCCCGCCGCATTGGCGCGCAGCACGGTGGCACATCCGTCGACCAGGAAAGCGGCGCGCGCCATGCGCTCCATCGCCTCGGCAAGGGCGCGCCGTTCACCCTCAGCCTCTGTTGCACGGATCTGCAGCTGCACCGCCCGGCAGATATGCGGCGCAAGGCGACGGTACCGGGCGACGTCCTCGGCACCGAAGTCGCCCTGCGCCGCAGTGCGGAACAGGCAGAGGTTCGCCACCAGCCCGTCCAGGTGGTTCGCGGCGCGCAGGTTCATGAGGGCATCAATGCCGACCTTGGCCAGGCAATCAGTATAGAACCCGGTCCGCCGGAACTCGGCCTTGGGCATCACGTCGGTGTCGGTGACAATCGCCCCAACCGGCAGCGTTGCGGTGCGCAGCGCCAGTTCGTTCCGGCCGGCATAGCGCTCGAGATAGCGTGCGGCCAGTAGAGGATCGATGCCGGAATGCACGATGCGCCCAGGCCGGTGCGGCCCGAC
>DATAOD010000096.1:0-4563 GCA_036265975.1 Candidatus Limnocylindria bacterium | reverse complement strand
CAACCGTTGGCTCGCGAACCGCCGGTGCCCCGTTCAGATGAACGTTGCCGAGATACCCCGCACAACGTGGGCGCAGCCTACGGTTGGTCCGCCACGCCTTCCATGGCACGTCCGTACCAGGGCCAGGCGGACCTCCGGCGTAGCCCACGATGTCAGTCCTCGGGGATCTTGATCCAACCCTGGCGCATGGCATACACGACGGCCTGCGTGCGGTCGTTCACCGAGAGCTTCCGCAGAATAGAGCTCATGTGGTTCTTGACGGTCTGCTCGCTGATGGACAGCGCGTAGGCCACCTGCTTGTTGGTCATGCCCTGGGCGATGTTGTCCAGGATCTCGACCTCGCGCGGCGAGAGGGGCGCGAAGATCGGCTGGGCATCCGCTCCGTAGACGGCCAGCTCGCGGAACTCCTTGAGAACGCGCGAGGCGACGGCCGGCTTGGAGAAGACCTTGTCGTTGATGAGGTACTCGCCCGAACGGACGCGACGGATGATCGCGATCAAGTCCGTGGGATCGATGTCCTTCAAGACGTAGGCGGCGGCACCGGCCTTGATGGCGTCGAACAGCTGGTCCTCGTCATCGTTCGGCGCCAGCACGATCACGCCGACGTGCGGCAGCTCGCGCTTGATGCGCTGCGTGGTCTCGATGCCGTTCGGCGCCGGCAGCGACAGGTCCATCAGGATCACGTCGGGCGTCAGCTCCTCCACGATGGCGATCGCCTCGCGGCCGCTGCCCGCCTCGCCGATGACCTCGATGTCGTCTTCGAGCTCCAGGATGTTGCGGACGCCGCGCCGGAAGAGGGTGTGACCGTCCACGATCACCACCCGCGTCTTCGAACCGGCCTGCCGCCGATCGCCCCCGCGTCGCCGCTCAGGCGCGCCCGCCTGGGTATCGGCCTGCGTGCTGGCCTGCGTGTCCTCCACGGTCTCCTCCTTGGGCTTGGTCACATCTTCGCTGTTGCGAGTCTTGACGGTCATGGAATTTCAACCTCCGGATGGATCGGCTAGTGCTCCGGGAGACGCAGGAGGATCCGCGTCCCCTCCCCCTGGCGCGACTCGATGCGCAGCTGTGAATCCATCAGCTCCGCGCGCTCGCGCATGAAATGCAGCCCGAAGTTCCGACTGGTAGCCGCTGCCAGCCGCATCACGTCGAAGCCACGTCCGTTGTCCCCGATGACGAGCTCGCCCTTCTCGACCCCGATACGCACCTGCGTCGCTGCCGAGTGCTTCCGGACGTTCTGCAGCGCCTCCTGCACGATGCGCAGGACGGATGCCTTCTCGTCCGGGGTGAGCTTGTGGTCGATGCCGTTGACCGACACGTCGACCGCGATGCCGAAGCGCGACGCGAAGTCGCGTCCCTGCTCGGCGATGGCCTTGGCCAGGCCGACGTCGACCGCCGGTGGCCGCAGCGCGGCAATGAAGCCGCGCACCTCGTCCAGGCCGTCCCGCAGCATGGTGCGCAGGAACGAGACCTCGGCATGTGCGGTGCGCGGCGAGTCGTCGATCACGCGATCGACGAACTCGACCTGGAAGATGGCGTTGGTGAGGACCTGTGCCGGCCCGTCGTGGATCTCCTCCGCCAGCCGCTGCCGCTCCGCCTCCTGCGCCTGGATGATGCGCAGCGGCCCGGCGGCATGTGGGTCATCGGCTTCGGTCAGCGATGGCTCGTCGGCCAGCGGCTCCGGACTGGCCAGGTAGGCGGTCAGCAGCTCCAGCTGGCGAGCCGCCGTGTCCAGCCGCTTGAGCCGCTCGCGCAGCCCGCCCAGCTGGCGCCCCAGCTCTTCGTGCCGAGAGCGCAGCCGATCCGCCGCAGCTGCCGAGGCGCGGTTGGAAGGAGAGGCGCCATCGGCCCGGGCGCGAAGCATGACCCACTCCTGCAGGCGCTCGCGGTACTCCTCGCGGAATCGGTCCGCCAGGTCGTGCACGCGCCGCGCGTCGCGGCGAACCGTGTCGGTTGCCTGCGCGTGGATGCGCTCGAGGTTCATGGCCGGCGAGCCGGCCGTCGCGGTCTTCGGCAAGGCGTTCCGTTCTCTGAGTACGGGTCCGGCGTAGTACCGGACTTCGCATCCATCCTGTCGGCCGAAGTTGACGGCGGTCAACAGTACTAAGGGCGCCGGAAGTACTAGTCACGCACCTCGAACACCCTCACGCCGGGCGCCTCGAAGGCCGGCTTGTCAGGCAGGAAGGCCGGATGCGCACCGGTCGAGTCCACGCCTGATGCTCCATCCCACAGCCCCAGCGGATCGCGCGTCTCGCCCGGTGACAGCGTGACGACGACCCAGCGGATTCCATAGCCGTCGACCACGCGATCGATCACGGCAAACGGGTCGAACGGCGGCGCCACGCCCGGATTTCCGCTGAGCGCATGGAGGGCGGCGGGATCGTAGGCGAGCACGCGGTCGGAGGTTGCGCCGCGCGATTCCAGGAAGCCGGCGGCAAGCGCCAGGCGATCGTGCGCGAAGCTCCATTGGCCCAGGAGCACTGCGGAGCCGGTCAACGACAGCACCACCGCACCCGCCAGGCCGGCGACCAGCAGGAACCTATGCGTGGCGGGGCGCGCCAGGAAATGCCACCAGCGCCCTGCCGCGGTGGCGGCCGGGGCCAGCGAGGCGACCGCCAGGGGGAATGCGAAGGGCAGCCAGGCCGCGGCCGAGTGGTAGAACGCGCCCTTCGGCGCGTGGAAGGTGAACACCAGGCCCATGATCACGAAGACGGCGGCGAAATACACCAGGAAGGGCGCCAGCGCTCGCCTTCGGCGCTGGGCCCACAGTCCATAGGTGAACGGCACCACGAAGATCCCGCTCAGCAGCACGGCCACGCGGCCAACCAGCTCCCCCCAGGCCGCCAGCTTGGAGCCGATGATGTTCGGCAGCCCCCAGGCCAGGTAGCTCCCCAGCGACGGGTCGGTGGAGATCGAGAACTGCTGGTTGTAGGTCGTGATCCACAAGGTGTGGCCCCCCGCGGACGGGAAGAGGGCGCCGAATACGAACAGGTCCCGGACCCACCACGGCAGCATGACCACGACGAACGCCGCAAGAACCGCGGCCAGACCAGGGACCGGGCGCGGGCGACCGTGCACCAACGCCGCGGCCACGGGTGCCAGCAGGACCAGCAGGCCATCGACCCGCGCCAGCGTGGCCACGCCGGCGAGCGCCCCGGACGCGATCAGCCACCGGCCACTGCGCGGGGAGTCCACCGCGCGGATCGCGCACCACACCGCGCCCGCGCCGGCCGCGCCGAAGACGGCGATGTTGTTGACCTGCGGGTAGAGCACCAGGAACGGGCCGGCCAGCAATGCCAGGACTGCCCCGCCCAGGGCGACCATGCGGCTGCGCCACAGCTCCCAGCCCACTACATAGGTAAAGGGCACCAGCAGCGCGGACAGCAGGACGAAGGGCACCTGGGCAGCGTGCCAGTCGCCCAGGATCGGACCGAACACAACGATCCCGAGGGCCGCGACCATCTGGGTCAGCGGCATCCAGTGCCCGTTGCTCGGCACCGGCAGGGAGGGATGCGCCGGCAGGTGGCCCCCAACCTCCAGGAAGCTCCATAGCACCGGCGTCGTGAAACCGCCGCCGTGGGCGAGCTGCTGCCCGGTTACCAGGTAGTAGGCAGGATCCGTGTAGGGCGGGTAGCCGACCAGCACTGCCGCGAGGCCCCGCAACGCCAGCGCCGCCATGAACAGGACGGCCACATCCCGCCGGTTCACTGGCGGACCCACACCACCGCGACCGGATCGGCGTAGGCGCGGTGCCAGGCCGCTGGATGGTCGTCGAACCAGGCAGCCAGCGGCCAGTCGGGAGGCAGGACGGCATAGTCGATGTCGTATCGGTCAAGAATGGTCTGCGGATCCACCTGCAGGCCGATCACGGAAACGTACATCCGCAGCAGCGCGTCGCCGTACACGTCCGCGCGGCCGTCCATGAAGATCGGATGTTCCGGCCGATGCTGCCCGATGTACCCGCCCCACTCATATCGATTGAAGATGCGATCACCGGGGTCGTGCGCATCCATCCAGGCCACCGCGCCCGCCGGCAGCCCGCGGTCGATCTCCGCCGTCTGCGCCGCCGGGCTCACGCGCAGGAGCGCGACGCCCACGCCCAGCACGACCAAAACGCCAGCCAGCGCCCGGTTGAGGAGCCCCAACCGCCCGTGGCGTGGCCGCTCGAGACGGGCGAGCAGCGTGGAGCTGCCGCGGCCAAAGCCGGTGGCGGAGACGATCGGCGAGAGAACCACCGCCGCCACCGCCGCGCCAATGGGCCCCACGATCAGCAGGAAGCGGATGGCCTGCCAGGCCATGACGGTCAGCCCTACAAGGATGAGCGCATCGGCCGTGCGCAGCCGCCCTCTCCCGAAGAGGAGCGCGGGCGCCACGCCCACCATCACGAACCCCAGCAGCAGCCAGCCGAACAGGTTGCCCAGCGAGGCCGGGAACCACTCCATCACGTAGCGGTTCAGGGCGGTGATGCTGAGCGTGTAGAGCGGGTAGCCATACAGGTCCGTCCCGTTCGGGTTGACGACCAGCGCGGCGGCGCTCAGCAGCACGGCAACGGCCAGCTCGCCTAGC
>DATAOD010000095.1:0-1854 GCA_036265975.1 Candidatus Limnocylindria bacterium | reverse complement strand
ATGCGAAGACGCGCGGCGGAGGCGTTGCGTGAGCGAAGTGTGGCTCTACGCTGAGCCCGCTCGCGCCGAGATGACGCTGTGGCCCATCCAGGGCTCTGGAGGCGCTGCTCGCCGACAGCTATATCTCATCCGCCGTGGAAGCGGCTGTCCACCCCGCATGGGCGCGCTCGCACATAGACGCGGAGCGCAGCCGTCCCCGCGTCCCTGGTCGTTGCGCAGGAGCACGGCATGAGCTGCCCCCGATTTTTCTGGACACCGATTTGTCCGACCGGAGGCAGATATGGTGAAGTCCAGCATGAACAGGATCATGCAAAATGATGTGGCTGATGATGTGCCTGTGGGCAGCGAGGGCGGTCGAAGGCCGTCCACGCCGTCCACAGGCCACAACGGTGCGGGGGGTGCGGCGAGTGGGCAGCTGGTGCCGGGCCAGCGCTGGAGCGTGAGCCGCAAGCGTGAGGTGGTGCTTCGCCTGCTGCGGGGCGAGGCCGCCGAGGATCTCTCGCGCGAGCTCGGCGTCCCGCTCTACAAGCTCGAGCGCTGGCGGCGGAAGGCCGAAGCCGCGCTGGATGGCGCACTGAAGGAACGCGAGACGGATGCGGCGACCGGTGAGCTCGCCACGGCGATGCAGCGGATCGGCGAACTGAGCATCGAAAACGAGCTGCTGCGCTCTCGCATCGAGCGCCCTGGCCCTTTGGCCCGCGGGAGGTCGCGGTGATGGCGGCGGCGATTTCCCCGACCACCGGCGGCCGCTACGGCATCGCCCAGGTCTGCCGCATCTGGGACGTGCCGCGATCGTCCTTCTACGCCGACCGGCGCCGGGCCGACGCGAAGACGGCGCCAGTCCCGGCGCAGCGTCGGGGACCGAAGCCGGCGGTGTCCGACGAGGCCCTGTTGGCGGCGATCCGCGCCGATCTCGCCCGGTCGCCCTGGCACGGCGAGGGACATCGCAAGGTGTGGGCTAGGCTGCGGGTGATGGACGGCGTCCGGGTCGCGCGCAAACGGGTGCTGCGGCTAATGCGCGAAAACAGCCTGCTGTCGCCGCATCGCGCCCGTACGCGCGATGCCACGCCGCACGACCGGCACATCATCACCGACGCGCCGAACATCATGTGGGCGACGGACGCGACCCAGATCATCACCGTTCAGGATGGCAAGGTGTGGCTGTTCGGCGTCGCCGAGCACTGGAATGCCGAAGCGCTCGGCTGGCACGTTGCCAAGCGCGGCGATCGCTACGCTGCTGTCCAGGCCGTCGGCATGGCGGTCCGGAATGTCTTTGGCCACGTCAGCCCCAGCGCCGCCCGCGGCGTGGCGCTGCGTCACGACCACGGCAGCGCGTTTCTCGCCGAACATTTCCACAACCAGATCCGCTTCTGGGGCATGACCCCCAGCTATGCGTTCGTCGGAGAGCCCGAGACGAATGGCGTCATCGAGCGCTTCTTCCGCACGCTGAAGGAGCAGATCGTGCATGGCCGAATCTACCAGACCATCGACGAGGTCCGTGACGCCGTCCGCGACTTCGTCGCCCGTTACAACGCCGGGTGGCTCATCGAAAAGAACGGCCTGCGCAGTCCGAACGATGCCAGGGCAGCGTGGTACCAGCCCGTCATGAGGGCCGCCGCTTAACAGCAAACTTGTGTCCAAAGAACCGGGCGCGGTACACGCTTCTCAACCGGCTCGGAATACGCTCGGCCAAAGGACAGAGCTGGACCCAGTTGCGCGTCCGCAATTTCCGCGGCGTGCATCAGATTGCGGTCTACCGCGACGGCGAACGGGCGCAGCGACATGAGCTGATCCTGCATGAAGCCGCGAGCCGTCTTGGCGTCCATAAGATGACCGTCGTTCGCTTGATCCGGG
>DATAOD010000094.1:0-10061 GCA_036265975.1 Candidatus Limnocylindria bacterium | reverse complement strand
CAGGCTGAGGACCGCCATGCGCACCGCCACCCCGTTGCGGACCTGGGTGCCGATCAGGCTGCGCGAGCTGGCGGCCAGCGCCGCCGTGAGCTCCACCCCCTCGTTGGTGGGGCCGGGATGCAGGATCGGAGCGCCCGGACGGGCGAGGCGCATGCGCCGCTCGTCGAGTCCCCAGCGCGCGGTGTACTCGCGGAGGCTCGGGACCCCGCCGGCCGCGTTGCGCTCCAGCTGGACGCGAAGGGCCATGACCGCATCGGCCCCGTCCAGCGCATCCGCCAGCGCGCCATGCACCTGTATGCCCTGTCCAGCCATGCCGGCGGTCCAGCCCGGCGGGCCGGCCAGGCGAACACGTGCCCCCAGGCGAGTCAGAAGCAGGATGTTGGAGCGTGCCACCCGGGAATGCGCCACGTCACCGACGATGGCCACCACCGCGCCATCCAGCCCGCCGAGGGCATCCCGCAGGGTCAGGGCATCGAGCAGGGCCTGGGTGGGATGCGCGTGCGTGCCGTCGCCGGCATTCAGGATGCGGAGCTCGGTCGAGCGCGCGGCCAAATACGGCGCACCGCTTGCCGAATGGCGCAGCAGCAGGGTCTGGATGCCGGTTCGTTCCAGGGTGCGCAGCGTGTCCACCAGGGACTCTCCCTTGGTGGCGCTGCTGGCCGCAATCGGCAAGTCGAGCACCCGTGCGCCAAGCGCAGTGGCCGCGATCTCGAAGCTGACCCGGGTGCGGGTGGATGATTCGGCAAAGGCAAGGCCGATCCTGTGGCCGGCCAGCCGCTCGTCGCCTTCACCCCTCGCGTGGATCTCGCGCATCTCGGCGGCCAGCGAGAAGCAGGCGGATACCTCGTCAAGGCTCAGCTGGTCGACGTCCAGGAGGTGGCGCGTTCGCCAGCGCGCGGATGGCGCGTCTCGGTCGAGGGTGGCGGACGGCGTGTCGAGCATGCGTCTCCTTGGCGGCCTCACCGGACCGCGTTAAAGGGTCGTCGCGCAGTATACGAGCGCCGCGTGGCATCCTGTGGGCGATGCCCATCCTGACCCTGCTCTTCACGGACGTGGAGAGCAGCACGCTGCTGGTCGAGCGCCACGGGCCTACCGGCACCGAGGCGCTCATCCGTCATCACGCCATCGTGCGCGAGGCCGCCGAGGTCCACGATGGCCGCCTCTTCGAGCGCATCGGCGATGCGGCCTACGCGGTCTTTCCCGATGCCGCCCAGGCGGTCGCAACCGCGGTCGATATCCATCGGCGATTGGCCTCCGAGGATTGGGGGCCGATCGGTGCTGTGCGCGTGCGCATGGCCCTGGATACCGCGGACTTGCAGGAACGCGAGGGGCGTTTCTTCGGCCAGGGCCTGCACCGATGCGCGCGGATCCAGTCGTTGGCCCGCGGCGGCGAAACGCTGATCTCAGATGAAACCGCACGCCTCGTTACCGAGGAGTTACCAGCCGATTACCGCCTTCGCGATCTCGGTGAGCAGAAGCTCCGGGGCCTCGCCACCCCGGTGCGCGTGTGGGGCGTGGTCCAGGCTCCCAACGTCGAGCGAGCTGCGGATGATCGGACCCGTGCCCAGCACCCGCCCATCCGCGTGTTGCTGGTCGACGACTACGAGGTGGTCCGCCGCGGGCTGCGAGGCTTCCTGGAGCTCCTGCCGGAGATCGAGATCGTCGGCGAGGCAGGCAACGGCCAACAGGCGATCGACGCGGCGTATCGGCTCCAGCCCGACGTGATCCTGATGGACCTGGTCATGCCGGAGATGGACGGTTCGTCTGCCATCCGCGCCATTCGCGAGCGCCAGCCGGAGATCGCGGTGGTGGCGCTCACCAGCTTCGCCGAGCCGGAGCGGATCGACGCTGCCATGGCCGCCGGCGCGGCCGCGCATCTCACCAAGGACGCCGAGGCCGAGCAGGTGGCCGATGCGGTCCGCGCCGCCTATGCGGGGAGGCTCGCCTCCGCCTGACGCGCGGCGCTCTGCTCCAGCACGACCTCGTCGAGCTCATCGGTCTCCGTCAGCCGTACGTGCACCAGGTCCTCTCGCGCGGTCGGCAGGTTCTTGCCGACATGGTCCGGCCGGATGGGGAGCTCGCGATGGCCACGGTCCACGACCACTGCCAGCCGCACGGCGCGCGGCCGCCCATGGTCAGTCAGCGCGTCAAGCGCGGCCCGGACGGTCCGGCCGGTGAAGAGCACGTCGTCCACCAGGACCACCGTCTGGCCGCCGATCTCCGGCATCGCCTCGGTGCGCTTCACGATCGGCGCATGCGCCAGCCGCGTCAGGTCGTCGCGGTAATAGGTGATGTCGAGCGACCCGACCGGCGGGCTGACGCCCTCGTGCTGCTCGATGAGCCCTGCCAGCCGCCGCGCCAGCGGGACGCCGCGGCTGCGCACGCCCACCAGGACCAGTCCCTGCGCGCCGCCGTTGCCCTCCACGATCTCGTGCGCGATCCGCGTCAGCGCGCGGCGGAGGTCATCGGCGTCCAGCACCCGGGTCTCGTTCACGCCGCGGAGTGTAGGTCAGTGAAGTGCGGGCCAGTAGAAGCCGGGACCCAGCCAGTCGCCGCGCGACCCGTTCAACGTCTGGACCCGGTCCGGCTCATTTCCGAACGCCCTTGTCACCAGGCGAAGCTCGGCCGTGGGAAGCGCCGTCCCGCCTTCAGAGCCGGGATCCGTCACGATCGTGATGGCGAGGACGTCTGTGCCCGGTGCCGGCGTGACGTCCACGACGCGCAGCGCGCCGCTCAGATCCGCGGCATCGAGCGCCTGGGCCGGAGTGATCAGTTCGGGCTTGCTGACGTGCCCGAAATACACCGCGGCGCCGGCAGGGAATCCCTCGGGTTGGCCCACGCCGGTCCACGAGGCGGCCCAGACCGCGAAGCCATCGCTGTCGGGGGCCCAGGCGATCTTCGCCGAGGTGAATGCCTCGCCACCGACAGCCGAGAGGGTCGAGAACAGCTGCTTCTCGTTCTTGCCCGGTGTGGCGACGGACCCGAGATATGGCATGCCGCCGCGCGCAAAGGACCACAGGCCGTCGGGCCCGGTCGACATCGTGCCCCGCCAGAAGATCAGCTTCTGGCCATCTGGCGCGACGAGCGGCATGAAGATGCCGTCCAGCGTGTCATGCGAGATGTCCGCCGGGTCGGACGGGTCCGGAAGAGAAGCATCGCTGGGCAAGGTGACCAGGTAGCTCACCGGCTGCTCGCCGGCGCGGCTGATCCATAGCTCATCGTCGGAGGCTGATGCCGGCGCCCATGAAGCCGCGAAAGAATCTCCCGTGTTCGTCAGCTGGTGATTCGTGCCGGACGAAGCATCAAAGATCCAGGCGTCGCTCCGCATGTTGTCGGGCGAGATGAGCGTGTACGCCAGGAAGCGGCCATCGGGCGACCAGGTCATCTGGTCGGCGAACACCCCGTCGACCGACGTCCCGAGCTTTGTTCCCTTCCAGCTGCCTGGGGTCGTGACGAACGTGTCCGTCATGCCGGACTGGCCTCGCTCCACGCGGAACGCCAGGTGCGTGCCCGGCGGCGACAGGGCGGCGCCGACCGGTGGTCCGGAAGCCTGCAGCTGGAGATCACTGTCCTGGTTGGCAACCACGCTGTACCTGGCCGAGGCGGGCTTCCCGGTCCAGGCCAGCGCATAGGGCGATGCTGCCGCGACAGGCGGCATGGTCGGTTCGGCCGGGATGGAGGGTTGGGCCGATTCGGACGCCGAGGGATTGGCGCTCGGCAGCGGAGACAACGAGACGCTCGCGGTGGCTGTGGGTGAGTGACTGCTCGCGACCTGGCGGTTGGGCAGCAGGTCAGTGATGACGAGGACGGCCACCAGCGCGGCGGCGACGGTGGCCAGGCTCGCGCCGACGCCAACCAGCAGGCCGGTTCGGCGCCACCAGGGAACGGCGAACGCACCGGACTCGATGCCGGCGCGGATTCGCGGGGCGAGGTCGCGCGGGACGGGAGCCCCGCGCATGCCATGCAGCAGGCGTCGCTGCTCCGTCCAGGCGGCCAGTGTCTGCCGGCAGGTCTCGCAGCGGGCAAGGTGCGCGTCCAGGCGCTCCTGCTCCTGGTCGGTGAGGTCGCCGCTCACTGCCGCGCTGATCAGCTCATCGGGGTGCTCGCCCGGTCGCAGGAAGCTCATCTGACCAGCCCTTCTGTGGCCAGGTGGCGGCGCATCTCGCTGCGCGCCCGACACAGCAGGGTGCGCACCGCTCCGTACGACAGGCCCATGACCTCGCCGATGTCCTGGGCGCTCATATCCTCCAGGTCGGACAGCACGATGCACTGCCGATGGTTGGGCCGCAGCGCCATCAGCGCGCGCTGGATCCGCTCATCGAGCATGCCGGCCATCACCTGGGCCTCAGGCCCCGGACCCTGATCGGGCCGCTCTGGCTGGCCCTCGTCATCGAGGCCCACGGGGCTGACCCAGCGCCGACGGCGCATATCGTCGATGGCCGTGTTGGTCGCGATGCGGTAGAGCCACGACTTGGTTGAGTGCGCATCGGTCAGCGAATCCAGCTTGCGATAGGCCTTGATGAAGGTGTCCTGCGTGATGTCGGCCGCGCGATCGGCGTCGCCGACCATGCGCAGGATGTAGTTGAAGATCGGGGCCGAGAACTCCTCGAAGATGCGATCGAAGGTCGCGTGGGCTCGGTCCGTCACGGGCACGGGCTCCACGCGGGTCCCCGGTCGCAGTCCGATGGCCAGCACAAAGCCCTCCGATGTGGGTTCCCCTCGGTTCGCCCTCCCTGACGCATGCCCCTCCGCCCCTGTTACGCCGGTTGCTGCAGATGCGCCCGGAGCACCTCTGCCGCGAACTCGGGCGCTGCCGGATTGACGGCCAGCGCGGTGGCCAGCTCCAGGCCGGCGATCACCCGCAGGCGGGGATGCAGCTCCCAGTGCCAGTGGAACACCTGCTCGTGCTGCTCTCCGGCGGGCGCCGTGTGCAGGAAGAGGTTGTACGGCGGGTCGCCCAGCGCGGAGAGGGCGCCGAGCGTGCGCTGCAGGGTCGCGGCCGTGGCGGCCAGGTCGTCGTCATCCAGCGCCGTGAAGTCGGCGGCGTGCGTGCGCGGCACGATCCACAGCTCGAATGCGCTCCGACTGGCGGCCGGGGCGAACACCACGAACCGCTCCTCGGCCAGCACCAGGCGCTCGCCCGACTCCTCCTCCGTGCGAGCCAGGCCGCACCACACGCAGACACGGTTCTTGATCTGGTAACGGGCCGCCCCGCCGATCTCCTCCGCCAGCCGATGCGGGACCTGCGGGATGGCGTACAGCTCCAGGTTCAGGTGCTGGCTGCGTGACCCGGCCTGGCGGCCGTAGCTCTGCACGACCTGCACTGATATCGGCTGCTCGGGCGGCTCGGCCCCCGAGCCCAGCTCGCGCATGGCGTCGCGCATGGCGCGCAGCAGGTTCAGGGCGAGCCGTGGGGAGGTGTCGGCCAGGCGCTCGTGATGCTCGCGCGGGCCGACCAGGATCTCCCACGAGCCGCCGGAGGACTCCACTTCGCTCAGGGAGAGCTGCGCAGCGGTGTCCTTCGAGGAGTCGATGCGATGGAACGCGTCCGGACGAAGGACCACGCGGCGGACGGCGGCATCGTCCGCATCGGGCCCGGCCGGGTCGTCATCGCAGTGCCTGCAGTGGCTTCCCTCCACCGGAGCCGCCTCGACCGTGAACGATGCGGGCTCGAAGCCGCGGTCCACCACGATGGCGCACCACCAGCCGGTGACGGGGTCGCGCCGCAGCTCGAACACCGGCGGATCGTAGCCGATGGCTTCAGCCGCGGAGGGCGGGTCGCAGGTCGTCGGCCAGGGCGATGGGATCGCCGCCGACCACCGAGGCGGCATACAGCTCCATGGCGCCGATGTCGGAGCTGCGGCTGTCGGGATCGCCGCGATCGACCAGGTGGACGATGGGGGGAATCCGCTGCCATTCGCCTTCGGCGGACAGCGGGCCGAGCGGCGGCCGGTGCAGCGCCAGGTTGAACGCCCGCACCCCAAGGACGTCGCGATAGGCGACGGCCGTCCGAGCGACGCTGCCTGCGAAAGCGGGATCGCGCTCATCCATGCCCGGGCGGCCGATCACCAGCACCTCGCGCTCCTTGACCGGGGAGAGCGACACGAGGGTGGCCACGCCATCGGCCTCGTGGGCGACCAGCCCCAGGTCGCGATGGGCGCTGACCAGGTCCTCGATGTAGTCGTCGCCGGTGGACTGGCAGTAGGTGGCGGCATCTCGGCGCAGGCGCTCGACCTGCGGGTAGTGATGCCCGCGGCCAAGCAGCACCTGGGCGTGGCCATGCACGATGGACCCGCCGGCGCGCGGGCCGGAGTTCCAGATCATCAGATACGCAGCCGCCTGGGGATCCTCCGCGTGGCCGCGCTCCGCCCACTCGCGGCCGACCTCCAGCATGTCGACCACGGAGTCCTCGTCGTAGGCGAGCGGGTCGTGCTTGTCAAAGATCACCAGGCCGTGCCGGGCGTCGTACTTCGCGGCGTTCGCGCCGGTGATCGAGTGGCGCCCGCGTACGCGTCCCCACGTGTCGGCCGGCGTGCCGGTCTCGGGGTGGCAGAACTCGTCGCCCATCGTCAGGCGGACCTGCTGGGTGAACGCCTCCAGGCGCCCGCCGTCGAGCGGCCGGCTGCCGCGCAGCGGCGAGAACAGCGTTCCGTCCAGCGTCCAGCGGTTCGTGACCCGCACCACCTGCTGGCGACGCACCCGCTCCACCGAGCCAAAGTGGGTTGTCAGCCACTCTGTGAGCTCGGGCGGCGGATCAGTGAAGCCCTCGACAACGTCGATGTCGAACAGGCGCCGTGCGCGTTCGCGTGCCGGTGGCGCCAGCGCGCCCAGGCGTCGGGGGAGATCCAGGATGCCGCTCACCGGCGCGGGCGCCGGGGCCTGTTCACGAAGCGGAACCGTTCAGCTCCCAGCTCTTGGGGCGCTCGCTGGCCATCCATTCGTCGCGCAGCAGCGACATGCGGAGCACGTCCAGGAACTGGCCATCCGCGAAATGGCCGTGCCGCAGCGTGCCCTCGCTGGTGAACCCGGCCTTCTCGTAGGAGCGGCGGGCACGCGGGTTGTCCGCGTAGACGTCGAGCTCGATGCGCTCCAGGCGCAGCTGGCCGAAGCCGAAGTCGCTGATCGCCAGCAGCGCCTCGGTGCCATAGCCCTTGCCCCACTCCTTCTTCTCGCCGATGGCGATGCCGAAGGCGGCCGAACCATCCTCCAGGTTCAGATCGCGCAGGTCAGTTGAGCCGATGGCTCGCCCATCCGCCCGCAGGCAGATGACGAACATGTAACGGTCCTTGCCCTGGTGTTCGACCAGCTGCTCGAACCACTTCTCTTCCATGGCCAGGCTGAATGGCGCCCGCATGGCCAGGTGCCGAGTGACCTCGGCGTCGCCAAACCAGCGGACGAACGTGGGCAGGTCGTCGCGCTCCGGGGGGCGGAGGTAGATGCGCCGGGAGCGCAGGACGGGAAGGGTCGGCGACGCGGCCGGCTGGTCGTCTGGCATCGGTCCTTCTAGGCTAGGCTGCAAGGCTCCCGCCGATTGTAGGAGGAGATCCGCACATGGCCGCCGTCCGCACCGCCACCGTCACCTGGACCGGCGACCTCGCCAGTGGCGAGGGCACCGTCAGCGCCGGCACCAGCCAGCTCTTCAGCGACCTACCCGTCAGCTGGGCGTCGCGCACCGAGGACCCCGACGGCCGAACCTCGCCAGAGGAGCTGCTGGCCGCGGCGCACGCCTCCTGCTACGCCATGGCCTTCTCCGCCGGCCTCGCCCGCAACGGGACGCCGCCCCAGCACCTGCACGTGGAAGCCGAAGTGACCTTTGACAAAGTCGGCGAGGCGTGGAGCGTCCTGTCCTCGCACTTGATCGTGGTCGGCCAGGTGGACGGGATCTCGGACGCTGAATTCGACGCGGCGGCCGACGCCGCCAAGGATGGCTGCCCAATCTCGCGGGCCCTCAACGAGAACGTCGAGATCACCGTGGAGCCGACGCTCGAACACTGACGCCGGTCCGTCGCTGAAACCTTTTGGCCATCGGCTGCCTCGACATGGGTGACTGCAATCTCATCCATCCAGAGGAGCCCACATGCGACCCAGCGATCCACATCGAATTCTGCGCGGCCTCGGCCTTGGCGTCGGCTCGCTGCTCCTGCTGAGCGGGGCCGTCTTCGCCTCTCAGTCGGGAGCCGGTCACGAAGACGCCATCCAGGCTGTCCCCAGCTCCAGCCAGGCAACAAGCCAGGCCGCAGATCCATCTGCATCACCCGACGTCGACGCCTTCACCGGCGGAGAGACGGAAGACGCCAGCGACTCGCCGGAAGCGTCAGCCGATGCCTCTCCAGAGAACGAGGCCGGCGATGACAACGGCACTGACGAGCACGGCGACGACGCCAGCCAGTCCGCTGCGGCCTCGGCCGTGGCCTCACCTGATGACAACGGCGGTGACGAGCAGGGCCAGAACGAGGACGAGGACGGTGACGACGGCCACGACAACGAAGGACCCGGCGATAACTCCGGCCCGGGTGGCGAAGACGAGGACGGCGACCACCACGGCTCCGGCTCCGGCCATGACGGAGGCGACGACTGATCGTCGGTGACAGCAGCGACGTGGCACGATGAGGCCGTGGATGACCGCGGCCTCGTCGACGCCGTTCTGGCCGGTGATCGCAATGCGTTCCGCGTGCTGGTCGAGCGCGAGCAGGTGGCGGTGTACCGGACTTGCCTCCGCATCCTTGGCCGGCCGCACGATGCCGAGGACGTCGCCCAGGAGAGCTTCGTGATGGCCTTTCGCTCGCTTGGCACCTACCGCGGCGACGGTCCGTTGGGCGGCTGGCTGATGCGCATCGCCATGCGCCAGGCGTACCGCCGCCTGGGCCAGCGCCGCGAGACCAGCGAGCTCTCGCCAGAGCTGCCGCTGGGCAGCCCAGGATCGGATCCGCTGGCGGCCACGCTGGCAGGGGAGCGACAGCGAGAGGTGCGGCTGGCCGTCGCGGCGCTGCGCGAGCCGTACCGCGAGGTCGTCGCCCTGCGCTTCTTCGGCGAGCTGAGCCTCGAGGAGATTGCCGCCACCACGCAGCGGCCACTGAACACGGTCAAGACGCACCTGCGTCGTGGGCTCGAACGGCTGCGGCCGATCCTGGGCCGAGAGGTGGCGGCATGACTCGCCGACCCTTCGATCGCGGCGAGGTGGAGGACCTCGGCCGTGACCTGGATCCGACGCTCGCCGATCTCGATCGCTACCTGGCCGACACGGCCGCCGACCCGTCGGGATCCTTCACCGATGACGTGATGACCGCGATCGAGCATGAGCCGATGCCGCGGCGCGGCCCGATCGGGGCCGTCCTGGCATGGCTCGCGGCGCCTGGCGGGCCGGGGCGGACAACGCTCCTGGTCGCGACTGCCGCAGTGGCGGTGCTGGCGGTCGTGGCGCTGGGACGCATCGGCGACCTGCTGCCGCCCAACGTCGGCAACTCCCCGTCGCCGTCGATCGAGGCTTCGCCATCTGTCGAAGTGACGCCATCCCCGGAGGCCAGCCCATCGCCGCCCTCACAGCGCCCCTCGCCGCGTCCGAGCCGCTCTCCGAAGCCCAGCGCGACGGCCTCGGGGTCCGCGGAAGCGTCCGACGATCATGGCGGCCATGGGAGCGACAGCCCTGACGCCAGTGACGACAGCTCCGGGCCCGGAGGTGGCGGCGGATCGGATGGCTCGAGCGGCTCCAGCGGCAGCGGCAGCGGATCGGGCAGCGACGACTAGGTTCTGGTGGTAGCGTCAGGCTGAACGCAGCAGCTCGGCGAGTACGGGCGCGTCGATGTTGCCGCCCGACACGACCGCAACCACCGGCCCACCTTCCGCCTTGCCGGTGAGGGCCGCGGCCAGTGCAACCGCCCCCGCCCCCTCCGCCACCACGCGGCCCCGGGCGACGAGCATCCGCAGCGCCTCGCGAACCTGCTGGAGGCTCACCACGATGGATCCGGCCAGGACGCTGGATGCCAGCGGCCACATCACATCGGTGACGCGGCTGCTGCCGATGCCGTCCACGAAGCTGCGCCGCATCTGGATGCTGACCGGCT
>DATAOD010000093.1:0-47934 GCA_036265975.1 Candidatus Limnocylindria bacterium | reverse complement strand
GCGGCCGTCTCGTCGCGCACGGCCTCCAGGCCGCGGACCGTGAGCTGACGGTCGCCCATCTGCACGGAGACGGGTCGCGCCTGTCGCCGGTCCCAGCGGACCCTGGCCGGCACGGGTTGGATCTTGGTGAGTGCCATTGGTGTGCTCCTCAGCGCCCGCGCTCCCAACGAGAACGGGCGTTCTAATGGAGCACGATCATACGAACATCCGTTCTATCCTGTCAAGCCCCGGCGATTACTCGTCCGGCGGTGCCTCGGGACGCTCGCCGAAGTCCGGGCGGCGATGATCGCGGTGGCCTATGAGGGTCGCCCGGGTGATCGCCTTCTCGCCGAATCGCTCGCGGACCGCGTCGATCGACTGTGCAATGCGATCGGTCCTCTCCGGGGCATCGAACAGCGTCAGCTGCTGGGCCTCCGACAGGTTGATGGCAGTCAGGCCGATGAGCCGAACGGCTCGGTCCCCGGCGTACGCCTTGCGGAGCAGCGCGACCGCCATCTCGTACAGCGGCTCAGAGTCGCGCACCTGGTGGCCGAGGGACGCCTGGCGGGTGATGGTGTCGAAGCCTTCGTAGCGCAGCTTGAGCTGGACTGCTCCGGCGGCGAGCGCATGGAGCCGGAGCCGGGAGGCAACAGACTCGGCGAGGTCGAGCAGCGTCGCCTCCAGGCGGGCGGGGTCGCTCACGTCGTGATCGAACGTCAGCTCGTGGCCGACTGACTTCGGCGCCTGGCCGCCGACTACCGGCGAGGGGTCCACGCCCTGTGCCCGCAGGCGTAGAGCGACGCCATGGATGCCGAACCGCCGCCGCAGCGTTCCCTCCGAGAGCGCGGCCAGCTGCCCGATGGTCGCCACACCGTAATCGGCCAGCGTCTGGCGCGACTGTGGCCCGACGCCCCACAGCCGGCGGACGGGCAGCGGCGCCAGGAAGGCCGCCTCCTCGCCGGGCGGCACCACGACCAGCGCATCGGGCTTGCGCAGGTCCGAGGCGACCTTGGCGCACAGCTTGTTGCTCGCAACCCCAACGCTGACGACCAGGCCGGCCTCCTCGAGCACCCGCCGCTTCAGCTCGCGACCGATCGTCTCGCCGTCGCCGAACGCGGCGCGGCTGGCGGTGACGTCCATGAAGGCCTCATCCAGGCTGATGGGTTCCACCAGCGGCGTGTAGCTGGCGAAGATGCGCATGACCTGCCGGCTCAGCTCCCGATAGCGGTCGAAGCGCCCCGGCAGGAACACCCCATTGGGGCACAGTCGATGGGCCGTGCGGAGTGGCATGGCCGAGTGCACGCCGAACGCTCGGGCCTCGTAGGAAGCGGCGCTCACCACGCCACGGGCATTCGGATCACCGCCGACGATGACGGGCTTGCCGCGCAGGCTGGGCTGATCGAGAACTTCGACGCTGGCGTAGAAGGCGTCGAGGTCGGCGTGCAGGATGGTGCGCATCGGCTCAGCGCCATGCTGACCCGCGCGCGGCCGGACTGTCAGCCGAGCTTGCGAATGACGCCGACCACCTTGCCTTGGATCTGGACCTCGGTGGCGTAGATGGGCTCCATCTCCGCATTGGCCGGCTGCAGCCGGATGCGGTCCTGCTCGCGGTAGAAGCGCTTCAGGGTCACGCCGTTGTCCTCGAGGAGCGCGACCACGATGTCGCCGTCACGCGCGGTGGCCTGCGGCTGGACCACGACGTAGTCGCCATCGTCGATGAGGTCGTCGATCATGCTCTTGCCGCGCACGCGCAGGACGTACGAGTCGTCGCGCGCCTCCAGGGACCGCGGCACGTCCAGGGACTCGGCTCCATCTGCATATGCCTCGATGGGCTGGCCGGCCGCGATCTCGCCGAGCACCGGCAGGGCCAGGACGTCCCGCTCGACCGGCATCCGGAACGGCGTCACCCTGCCGATGGCGGTTGGTCGCCGCGAGCCCGCCTCCAGCTCAGCCTCGCCGCGTGCGGTCAAGCGCAGTGCGCGCGACGAGCGCGAACCACGTTCCAGCAGGCCCTCCCGCTCGAGCGCCATCAGGTGATGATGGACGGCGGAAGTGGATGCCAGCCCGACCGCGTCCGCGATCTCGCGGACGGACGGCGGGAAGCCGCGCTCGTCCACCGTGCGGGCAATGCAGTCGAGGATCTTCTGCTTGCGCTCTGCGTCGTGCCTGGTCACGGGCCGATGGTAGCGAACAGACGTTCTAATGTCAACCATGACCAGTGGCACTGGTATCATCCGCGCTCATTCAGCGGAGGCACTTTGGCGTGAAGGTGACCGGCCGCCTGCGCTACCTGCGCCTGGCGCGACTCGTCTGGAAGCTGCCGACCTACGCCCGCATCGTCTGGGGCCTGGTCCGTGATCCGCGCACCCCGCTGCCGCTCAAGGCCCTGCTGGCGGCGGGCCTGGCGTACGTGGTGGTGCCCATTGACCTCGTCCCGGACGCGATCCCGATCCTTGGCCAGGCGGATGACCTGACCGTGCTGCTGCTGGTGCTCGACCTGTTCATCGCCAACGCTCCGCGCGAGGTCCGCGAGGAGCAGGTCACGCGCGCGCGCAACGGAACGGCGCAGCTCGACCAGGACCTGTCGAAGCTCCGAGAGCTGATGGGCGATCGCTATGACCAGATCCGTGACCGGCTGCCCGACCTGCTGGAACGCTACGGCGACCTGCGCGAGCCGAACGCCGTCAAGGGCCTGCTGCGTGACTGGCGCCGGCGTCGGCTGCTTCGGGCTGACCACGACGAGGCCGATGACGCCGATCAGCCGATGGCTCCCGCCACGACTGCCGTCACCCAGACCACCTCGTCCGGCGACGTGAACCTGAACTGAGAGGAACGAACGAACCAATGAAGGTCATCCTCAAGCACGACGTGAAGGGGGTCGGCCGCGCCGGCGACGTGAAGGACGTCAAGGACGGCTACGCGCGCAACTTCCTGCTGCCCAACGGCGCGGCGGTGGTGGCCGATGGCGGCGCGCTGAAGAACTGGGAGCGGCACCGCACCGAGCGCGAGGAGCGCGACCGGGCGGAGCGCGAGGACGCCGAGACCACCGCCGAGCGGCTGCGAGCCATGAAGCTGGAGATCCCCGTCAAGGCCGGAGAGCGCAACAGGCTGTTCGGCTCCGTGACCAACCGCGAGATTGCCGAGGCAATCGGCCGCGAAGGAATCGAGATCGACCGTCACCTGATTCACCTGCACGAGCCGATCAAGACGGTGGGTGACCACCGCGTGGAGATCCGGCTGCTGGCCGGAGTCGACGCCCAGGTCACCGTCACGGTGGTGCCCGCCAGCTAGACGATGGATGCTGCCGCTGCGGCCCGGCGCTGGGCGGAGCACTGGCAGCGCGACTGGGAGGCGCTCGACACCGAGGCGATCGTGGCGCTCTACCACGCGCGGGCACAGCTCTCGACCGAGCCGTTCCGGGTTCCCTACTCCGGTCAGGACGGCGTCCGCGACTACGTCAGCCATGTATTCGGGGAGACGGCGGACGCGCGCGTGTGGGTGGGTGAACCGATCGTGAACGGTGACCGGGCCGCCATCGAGTGGTGGGCCGCGGAAACCGAGAACGGGATCGAGACGACCCTCGCCGGCACGTCGATGCTGCGCTTCGACGCCGATGGGCTGGTAGTCGAGCAGCGCGATACCTGGAACCAGGCGCATGGGCGTCGGGAGCCGCCCGCGGGATGGGGACGCTAGTCGCGACACCGTAGCTGTCACGAACCGGCGCCACCGTGGGCGCATGAGCAGTCCCTCCGCCCGCGACGGACCACGGTTTTCCACAAGTCACGGGGCTGTCCACAGGCGCGCCGGGTTATGCACAGCCGGCGGCGAATTTCGGGCTGTTCGCCCGCCACCGCGGACGCCAACCTTGGCGCCGGCATGAGCATCGATAAGCTGGCACCGCAGGCCGTGGAGGCCGAGCAGAGCGTTCTGGGCTCGATCCTGATCGACCGGGACGCCATCCTCAAGGTCGCCGAGTTCCTGCGCCCCGCTGACTTCTATCGACAGCAGCACTCGGACATCTACGAGGCGATGCTCGGCCTGCACGGCCAGCGCGAGCCCATCGACCTGGTGACGCTGGGGGAAGAGCTCGCACGCCGCGATCGGCTGGAGCCGGTGGGTGGGCCGGCGTACCTCGCGTCGCTGATGAACGCGGTGCCCACCGCGGTCCACGTCGAGCACTACGGCCGCATCGTCGAGCGCAAGGCGGTGCTGCGCAACCTGATCGCGGCGGCCGGCAAGATCGCCGCGGTCGGCTACGAGGAGGCGAACGACGCCGAGATCGCTATCGACCGGGCCGAGGGGATCCTGTTCGAGATCAGCCAGCACCGGACCGCGGGCGGCTTCGAGTCGCTGGCCACGCTGCTGGGCCAGGCATACGACCGCCTCGAATACCTGCACGAGCATCGCGGCCAGATCCTGGGCATCCCCTCCGGCCTGAAGGACCTCGACACGCTGCTCGGTGGCTTCCAGCCATCCGACCTCATCATCCTGGCCGCCCGCCCCAGCGTCGGAAAGACGAGCCTGGCCCTGAATATCGCCCAGCACGCATCGGTGCGCGAGACGAAGCGCGTCGGCGTGTTCAGCCTGGAGATGAGCAAGGAGCAGCTCGCCCTGCGCCTGCTGTCGGCGGAGACGGGCATCAACCCTCGGCCCCTGCAGACCGGCTTCGTGGACGAGACCGACTGGTCGAAGATCGCCCAGGTCATGAATGACATGCACGCCGCGCCGATGTGGATCGACGACTCGCCGGTCCTGACCGTGATGGAGCTGCGGACCAAGGCGCGCCGGCTGGAGGCGGAGCAGCACGGCCTGGACCTGATCATCGTCGACTACCTGCAGCTCATGCAGGGCTCGTCCAACCAGAAGGAGGCGAACCGGGTCCAGGAGGTGAGCGAGATCAGCCGTGGGCTGAAGCAGCTCGCCAGGGAGCTGAAGGTGCCGGTCATTGCCCTCTCGCAACTCTCGCGCGGCGTCGAGCAGCGGGGCACCCAGGAGCCGCGGCTCTCCGACCTGCGCGAGTCAGGCAGCATCGAGCAGGACGCCGACGTGGTGATCTTCCTGTATCGCGAGGGCGAGCAGAACGCCGATTCAGAGGTGGAGCTGCTCAAGGCCAAGGTCGCCAAGCACCGCAACGGGCCCATCGGCGAGGTGCCGCTCCAGTTCCGCAAGTCGAACACCCGCTTCTACACCATGACCCGGGAGGAGCCGGTGCAGGCCTACTGAGGGCGGCCTCCAGCGGCCAAGCCATCGGCGGAGTGTCGGCCAAACGTCTTTACACTCGTTGGACCCGCGTGTATCGTCGCGCCCGAAACGTCCGGTCCACTGCTCTCACCCCAAACCTGTCGCACGCTAATCGCCCAGGCCCAGGGGAACAAGCAAACCGTCCACGGCCCAAGGCCCGGGCGTGCGAACAGGAGGCACAGGGAAGGGTGTACGCCGACAAGACCATCCGCTGTCGCGACTGCGGGATGGACTTCGTCTTCTCCGCCGGTGAGCAGCAGTTCTACGCCGAGAAGGGGCTCCTCAATGAGCCGCAGCGCTGCCCGAGCTGCCGCGCCGTTGCCAAGCAGAACCGAGCACTGGGCATCGGCTCCGGCGGCGGTGGTGGACAGCGCGAGATGCACGCGGCGGTATGCGCGGAATGCGGAGGCCAGGCGCTGGTCCCGTTCCTGCCGCGCGATGATCGGCCGGTCTACTGCTCCAGCTGCTTCGACAAGGTGCGCGCCACCCGGGCATAGCCCGCTCCGCTCACCAGCGCAGCCGATACGAGCGCCGCGACGAGCGGCGCTCGTTCGCTACCATGGCGCCTCCGCGTTTCCCGCTGTTCGAGGACCTGTAAGACCGCCATGTCCGTGACCGCCGTGGTCGGTGCCCAGTGGGGCGATGAGGGGAAGGGCAGGGTGGTCGACTACCTGGCGCGCGATGCCAACCTGGTGGTCCGCTATGGCGGCGGCAACAACGCCGGCCACACGGTGGTCAACCGGCACGGCCACTTCAAGCTGCACCTCATCCCATCGGGCATCTTCTATCCGGCCACGCGCAACCTGCTCGGCAATGGCGTGGTCATCAACCCGCCGGCCCTTGTCACCGAGCTGGATGGCCTCACCGCCGCCGGCTTCGACTGCCGCAACCTGTCGATCGCCGATCGGGCCCACCTGGTGCTGCCGCACCACGTCCTGATGGACCAGCTGGAGGAGCGCGAGCGCGGGGCCGCCAAGCTGGGCACCACCAGCCGCGGCATCGGCCCGGCCTACGTGGACAAGGTGGCGCGCCGCGGCATCCGGGTGGTGGACCTGATGGAGGCCGATGTCTTCCGCGCGCGCCTGCAGTCCGCCCTGCAGCGGGCGCGACGGATGGTGGAGGGCTATTTCGGCGCCGGCGGCCCGGACGACGAGATGCGCGACGCTATCGGCGCCGCGCTGGACGAGGAGCGCGTCGCGGCTGAGTACCTCGCCGCCGGGGAGCGGCTGCGTCCGCACGTGGCGGACGGCCAGGCAATGGTCGACGAGGCGCTGGCCGGCGGCCAGCACATCCTGCTGGAAGGGCAGCTGGGCACCATGCGCGATATCGACTGGGGCATCTATCCCTATGTCACCAGCTCCAGCCCCATCCCTGGCGGCGCGAGCCTGGGCGCGGGGCTGCCGGCGGTGGCGATCGACCAGGTCCTGGGGGTGGCCAAGGCCTACACCACGGCCGTCGGCGCGGGCCCGGTGCCGACCGACCTGGAAGACGAGATGGGCGAGCTGCTGCGGAAGCGCGGCGCCGAATACGGGACGTCGACCGGCAGGCCGCGGCGCTGTGGCTGGTACGACGCGGTGGCAGTGCGCTTCAGCGCGCGACTGGCGGGCTACTCGGGCATCGCCCTGACGAAGTTGGACGTGCTGGACAGCCTGGAGCGGATTCGCATCGCGACGGCCTACCGGGATCCGGCCGATGGGCGGCAGTGGGACACCGTGCCGGCCTCGACATCGGCCTACCAGCGGCTGGAACCGGTGTACGAGGACCTGCCGGGTTGGCAGTCCGATACGACCGCCTGCCGCTCATGGGTAGCGCTGCCGGACAACGCCCGCGCCTACGTGGAGCGGCTGGAGGAGCTGGCCGGGGTGCCCATCAGCCACGTGAGCGTGGGGCCGGAGCGCGACCAGATGATCGTGAGGGCCGGATGAAGATTGGGGTGATTGTCCCGCAGGGGTGGACCGGGGAGTACGACGGCTGGGACGGCAACGGGGCATGGGCCCGCACGAAGGCCGTCGCCGCGCAGGCCGAGGCGCTGGGCTTCGAGTCGATCTGGCTGTTCGACCATTTCCATACCGTGCCCAAGCCGACCGACGAGATCACGTTCGAGTCCTTCACCACGCTGTCGGCGCTGGCCGCGCTGACAGAGCGCGTGCGGCTGGGGCACATCGTGATCTGCAATGGCTTTCGCAACCCGGCGCTCACCGCCAAGATGGCCGCGACCATCGACACCATCAGCGACGGCCGCTTCGAGCTCGGCATCGGCGCGGGCTGGAAGCGCGAGGAGTGGCTGGCCTACGGCTATGGCTTCCCGGAGACTCGCCAGCGCCTGGACATGCTGCGCGACGGCCTCGAGGTCATCACCCGGATGCTCGAGCCGGGTCGCCAGCGGGCGACGCACGATGGAGAGCATGCCAGCGTGCGTGGCGCCATCAACCTGCCGCGGCGCCAGCAGCCTCCGCGGATGCCGATCATGGTCGGCGGCAACGGGCCAGAGGTGACCTGGCGCCTGGCCGCCCGCTTTGCCGATGAGCTCAACGTGGACGCAATGACGCCCGACGAGCTGCGCCGGGCCTTGCCGGTGATCCGCAGCCGCTGCGAGGAGATCGACCGCGATCCCGACAGCCTGACGGTGAGCCTGCACGTCTGGTGGGGGGACCCGGCGTGGCGCGCGCCCGGGGAGCCGCGCAGGGCGTTCCTGGCCGAGCTGGCGGAGCTGGGGCTCAGCAGGGTCATCGGCCTGCTGCAGGAAAGCGCCGACGACGATGCTGCCCTCGAGCTGCTGGCAGAGGACACCCGGGCCGCCGGGCTGACG
Organism: Candidatus Limnocylindria bacterium; assembly: GCA_036265975.1. Taxonomy (GTDB): domain Bacteria; phylum Chloroflexota; class Limnocylindria; order QHBO01; family QHBO01; genus DASSCW01. Next base: position 39,905 of record DATAOD010000093.1, on the reverse strand, counting down.
CTGGCCTCCTGATCGCCAACCGCTCCGCGCTGGCCCTGCTTATGGCGCTGCTGCTGGGCGCCTGCGGCGCGCCCGCCGGTGGATCCTATCTGCGAGCCGATGACGCCGGGTTCCGGGTGCCGGTGCCGGACGGCTGGCATGCCCAGGACGCGAAGCGCCAGGAATGGGCCGATCAGGAGACCGTGGCACTCCTCTCCAGTCAGCCGCTGGACCCGCAATGCGACCCAGTTGGTTCCGCGACGAGCTGCACCCTTCCGGTTGGGGCGCTGGATCATGGAGCGCTGCTGGTCTGGTGGCGCTCCGCCTACTGCGCGGGCGGAGGATGCCAGCTGCCCTCGGGGGAGTCGCTGCTGGTCGGGGGACGGCAGGCGGTTCGGATCGGCGGCACGCACCTATGCGATGGCCTTGGCGCGACCGCCGAATACACGTACCTGGTGGCCGTCACGCCCCAGCGCGTGGATGCGCTGGTCACGTGCGAGCGCGACGCGCCCGAAGCGCTTCGCACTCAGCTGGCGAACATGCTGGAGCACGTCGAGTGGCACACGCCGTGACCAATGTGCGAGTCATTCCCAGCGGCCACTACAAGCCTTCCGCGACGAGCCTCGCGGCTATACTCGCCGAAATCCGCAGCGCCCCGGCAGACCCATGATCGAGCAGCCGATCCTCGCTCCCACCTCCGACCGCCTGCGGCGGGCCTACGGCTTCGAGGAAGTGGCGCTGGTCCCCGGCGCCGTCACCGTCGATCCGGCAGAGGTCGACCTGGCGGTCGAGATCGGCGGGCTCCGCCTCGAGATCCCCTTCCTGGCCGCGGCAATGGATGCCGTCGCCGATCCGGAGTTCGCCGTCCGCATGAGCCGGCATGGCGGCGTGGCCTTCATCAACCTCGAGGGCCTCTACACCCGGTACGAGGACGCCTCGCCGATCATCGAGCGGGTCGCCGCCGCCGACAGCGGTGAAGCGGCCGCGCATGTGCTGGCTGATGCCTATGGGGCCCCGATTCGCGACGACCTCATCAGGGCGCTCATCACCCGCGTCAAGGCGCAGGGGGCGATCGCTGCCGTCTCGACCACGCCGGCATCGGCCTGGGATCACGCCGAGGTGGCCGCCGCCGCCGGCGCCGACCTGTTCCTGGTCCAGTCGCAGGTGTCGAGCGCGCACCACATCTCGACCTCCGGACGCGTCCTGTCGCTCAGTGACCTGACCGGCGCGCTGCGGCTGCCGGTCCTGGTCGGCAACACGGTGAGCGGCGACGCGGCCTACCAGCTCATGCAGCAGGGCGCGGCCGCCATCTTGGTCGGGGTGGGGCCCGGCGCCGCCTGCACGACGCGCGAGGTCCTGGGCATCGGCGTGCCGCAGGTCAGCGCCACGCTCGAAGTCGCCGCGGCACGCGAGCGCTACGCCACGGACACCGGACGCTACGTGCCGGTCATCACCGACGGCGGCATGAAGACGGGCGGTGACATCGCCAAGGCAATCGCCTCCGGAGCCGATGCGGTCATGCTCGGCTCCCCGTTCGCGGCGGCCACCGAGGCGCCGGGACGTGGCTACAACTGGGGGATGGCAGCTCCCTCGCCGACGCTGCCGCGCGGCACGCGCATCCGCATCGGGCAGCAGCTGCCGCTGGAGCAGATCCTGTTCGGGCCCGCCGCCACCACGCACGGCACCCAGAACCTGGTCGGCGCCCTGCGCCAGTCCATGGCGGCGCTGGGGGCGCGCACGATCGACGAGATGCATCGGGTCGAGATGGTCATCGCCCCGGCCATCGCCACCGAGGGAAAGTCCTGGCAGCTCGCCGGCAGGGAATAGCGCAACCCCCTTCGCCGCCGGTCCTCTCGACGCGCGCCCTGAACCGCGCCCTCCTGGCCCGCCAGCTCCTGCTCGAGCGCGGCACCGACGGGATCGAGGCGGCAGTCGAGCAGGTCGGCGGGCTGCAAACGCTGGTCTCGAAATCCGGATACATCGGCTTGTGGAGCCGGCTGGCCGGATTGACCCGGCAGGCGTACACCGAGGCGCTGCTCGATCGGCGGTTGATCCAGGCCACGATGATGCGCAGCACCATCCATACCGTCACGGCCGCCGACTACTGGCCGATGACCATCGCGGTCCGCCGTGCGCGGCAGCGCTGGTTCATGCGTGCCTGGGGGGCAGGACGCCGGGAAGCCTCGATGCGCCGCGCTGCCGACGCCACGCGCCGGGTGCTGGCCGATGGTCCGCTTCCGCTGCGCGACCTGCGTGCCAGGCTGGCCGAGAAGGGAGTCGACGCGAGCCCGGCGGGCGGGTTCGGCCTTTGGGTCGACCTTGTCCGCGTTCCACCGCCGGGTACGTGGGATCGGCCGCGCGCCGACCTCTACGGACTGGCGGAGAACTGGCTCCCGCAGCCGCCCGAAACGCTCGAGCTGCTGGAGAGCGACGCCCGGCAGTGGCTGCTGCGGCGCTACCTGGCAGCCTTCGGGCCGGCCGGCCTGGCCGATGCCTCGGGCTGGATGGGCGTGCCGGTCACCGAGCTGCGACCGATCGCCGCGGCGATGGAGCTTCGCCGCTTCCGCGATGAGGAGGGGCGGGAGCTGCTGGACCTTCCCGACGCTCCACTACCGGACCCCCAGACTCCGGCCCCGCCGCGCTTCCTGGCCTCATTCGACCCGAACCTGCTCGTCCAGGCGCGGCGGACGCAGATCCTGCCGGAGGAGTTCCGGGCGCACATCTTCGACGTGCACACGCCGCAGTCCTGGAACACCTTCCTGCTCGACGGCCAGGTCGCGGGCACCTGGAGCTATGCCAGTGGCCGCGTGGGGCTGCGTCCTCTGCGCAAGCTCAGCCGCGCGGAGCAGCGCAGCCTGCGGGACGAGATGGGCCCGCTGGAGGAGTTCCTGTTCGGGTCGTAGCATGTCCCCATGGACCGAAGGGATGTCCAGCGCTGGCTGGACCGGTACGTCGAGGCATGGCGAGCCAATGCGCGTGAGCCGATCCAGGCGCTCTTCACCGATGACGTGGTCTACCGCTTCGCGCCGTTCGGTGACGAGCACGTGCAGCGTGGGCTGGAGGCGGTCGTGGACGAGTGGCTCCGGGATACGGACGCCCCCGACAGCTGGACGGCGCGCTATGAGCCGTTTGCCGTGGACGGCGACCGCGCGGTGGCGACAGGGGTGAGCCGCTACGCCGCGACCAAGGACGGACCCGAACGCGTGTACCACAACGTGTTCCTGATGCGTTTCGGGCCGGACGGACGCTGCTCTGAGTTCACCGAGGTGTACATGCGCGAGGAGGGCGGCTAGGCGAGCGGCCAGACCAGCTCGGTACGCAGCTGCGAGGCATCGGCGACCTCCGATGGGTCGTCGATGTACGACTCCCAGGGTCCGGGTCCCTCATCGTGGCCGTTGGCGTGGATCCAGTCGTGCAGCCGGTCGTAGGCGGTGCTGAGCCCGTCGTACGGGCCCAAGTGCACGCTGACCGCCGCGTTGCCACCGGGAAGCTCCGACGTGCCGAGCTCCCCGGGCTCGCACTCGCCAAGAGGGCGCAGGCCGGCAAGCGGCATGGACACCGGGATCCCGATCTCCACGTCGACCTGCTCCGGCCCGAACTCGTGGTAGCGCCCGTACGGCGCGCCGGCCGGCTCGCCGCCGCGGTTGGCGATGCCATCGGCGATGTTCGGCAGGTGGAAGTCGAAGAGCTCTCCCAGGTCGATCTCAGTGATGGGCCGTTGCACGCGGACCGCCACGGTCGGCTGCGGCGTGAGCTCCACGATCCGGGTTTCGGGCGTCGCCGGCTCTTCGGTCATGGCGGTAGGGTACGCCAGCGAGCAGTTTCGCCGGGTTGGCAGGCGATAAACTGGCCCCCTGAGCGACACGAGCGAGCAGCAGCCCGACACGAAAGCCACTGGACCTCGACCGCAGCGCGGCCGCACGGTCCACGGCGAGGCTGCGAACGCCGGGCATCGCGTCCTGGCGCCGGATGACGCGGAGGTCGAGGCCTACCTGGAGCAGGCGCTCCACGCGCCACCGCCGGATCGCGCCGGGGAGGCCGCCGAGCCGGAGACGGTCATCGTGCTGGACTTCGGCAGCCAGTTCGCCCAGCTGATCGCCCGCCGGGTGCGGGAGCTGAACGTGTACTCCGAGCTGCTGCCGCACGACACGCCGTGGGCGGAGATCGAACGGCGCCGGCCGAAGGCCATCATCCTGTCGGGCGGACCGTCATCGGTGTATGACGCCGATGCGCCGAAGGCGGACCCCGCCATCTGGTCCGGGCGCATCCCGGTGCTGGGCATCTGCTACGGGCTCCAGCTCATGGCCCATGAGCTCGGCGGCGAGGTTTCGCCGAGCGACAAGCGCGAGTACGGGCCAGCATCGGTCCAGATCAGCACCGAGGACGGGCTGTTCCGTGGCATCGACCGCGAGCAGCCGGTGTGGATGAGCCACGGTGACTCGATCCTGCGCCCGCCGGACGGCTTCCTGCCCACCGCCCAGAGCGACTCGACGGCCTATGCCGGCCTCTACGATCCCGATCGGCGGCTGTACGGCATCCAGTTCCATCCGGAGGTGGCGCACACGCCGCGCGGCCGCGACATCCTGCGCAACTTCGTGGTCGGCATTGCCGGCGCCCGCCAGAACTGGACGCCGGCGAGCTTCGCGGAGACGACCGTCGCGGACATCCGGCAGCGCGTCGGCGCCGGTCGCGCCATCTGCGCGCTGTCAGGCGGCGTGGATTCGGCCGTTGCCGCGACCCTGGTGCATCGGGCCATTGGCGACCAGCTGACCTGCATCTACGTGGACCACGGCCTGATGCGCAAGCGCGAGTCGGAGCTGCTGCGCACGACGTTCGCCGAGCACCTGGGCATGAAGCTGGTGATGGTCGACGCGCGGGCCCGATTCCTCCAGCGCCTGGCGGGCGTGGAGGATCCGGAGGAGAAGCGCCGCATCATCGGCGACGAGTTCATCCGTGTCTTCGAGCAAGAGGCGGCCAGGCTCGGTGAGATCGACTTCCTGGTGCAGGGAACCCTCTATCCCGATGTGATCGAGTCGAAGACCGCCGAGACCAAGGCGGCGGCCAAGATCAAGACCCATCACAACGTGGGCGGCCTGCCGGCCGACCTGCGGTTCGCGCTGATCGAGCCGCTGCGCTACCTGTTCAAGGACGAGGTGCGGCGCGTCGGCTCCGAGCTGGGGCTGCCGGAGGCGATGGTGCTGCGCCAGCCGTTCCCGGGGCCGGGCCTCGCCATACGGATCATCGGCGAGGTGACCGCCGAGCGGCTGGAGACCCTCCGCGAGGCGGACTGGATCGTCATCGACGAGATCAAGGGCGCCGGCCTGTATCGGTCCCTGTGGCAGTCCTTCGCCATCCTCACCCCGGTGCGCAGCGTGGGAGTGATGGGGGACTACCGGACCTACGCCAACGTGGTCGCCATCAGGGCCGTGACCAGCGACGACGGCATGACCGCCGACTGGGCGCGGCTGCCGTACGAGGTGCTCGCGAAGATCAGCAGTCGGATCGTGAACGAGGTGCGCGGCGTGAACCGCGTGGTCTACGACATCAGCTCGAAGCCGCCGGCCACCATCGAGTGGGAGTAGCGCCCCGGGCGCTCAGGCGTCGACGCGCTCCACGGGGTCGCCCAGCCGCACCACGCCACTTCTGACGACGCGGCAGTTCACGCCGCGGAGGCGTCGTTCGCGCCAGTGGCGCCAGTTCACCCAGCGCAGGGCGTCCTGGCCAAACCGGCCGGAGAACTTGCTGCAGCCGGTATGCGGCGTGGCCGATACCTCCAGCAGCGCCTCGCCGATGCGCAGCCGGCTGCCTGGCGGCAGGTTGTCCATGCTGATGTCGAAGTCGACCAGGATGTTGTCGCCGGCCTCGTCCAGCGGCTGCTGGCCAGCGGCGACCAGCTCGGCGACGCCGGCCATCATGAGGGTCACCTGCGCCTCTGGATCCGGCGTGTGATCCGTGGCGCGCGACCAGCGGTCGCCGACCAGGCCCTCCTGGACGGTGATCTCGACTGCCTCCGGTGTTTCGTGCTGGGACGGCGCGCGGCGCACGCAGAGCAGCCGCACGGTGCCGCGCTCGGTGGGTGGCGGTGGAGCGGCTGACCACAGGCCTTCCAGCTCATCGAAGGTGCGCATCTGGCGCGCATTCTACGAGACCGGCGCCTGACCGCTACGATGCGCCTCACCCAATGTCCACATGGTTCGACAAGCTCCTGGAGGAGCTCCAGCGCCGCCAAGCCGAGCAGGATGCTCGCCGCGAGGGACGCCCCTTCCCGCGGCGCACCAATGGCGGCGTCGGGCGGCGCGGCGGCGGCGGCGATGACGGCCCGCCGCCCGATGAGCGGCCTGTGAGCTTCCCCGGTCGGCGTGGCGGCCAGCCATCGGTGAGGCGCTGGGCACTGACCATCATCGGGATCGTCGTCCTGCTGTTCGCGTTCGGCATCATCGGCCGGGTCGTGGACCTGGCCACCGACCTGATGTGGTACGGCGCCCTGGGGCTGACCGGCATCCTCACCACGCGGCTCTGGGCGCAGCTGGCGCTGTTCGCCATCGGCTTCTTCGCCTTCGCGATCCCGGCCCTGGCCAGCATCTGGCTGGCGCGCCGGATTGCCCCGCAGGTGCCGATTCGGCGCATCGGGCAGTTCGAGGTTCCTGACGCGTCGCGGGCCATCACGATTGGCCTGGTTGGCGCCGTCGCGCTGCTGGCGCTGATCTCGGCTGCCGCCTGGAGCGGCAGTTGGGAGACGGTGCTGCTCTTCCTGAATGGCGGACCGTTCGGGACCACTGACCCGCATTTCGGCCGCGACATCGGCTTCTACGTATTCGACCTGCCGTTCTGGCGCTTCCTGCAGGGCTGGGCGGTCGTCAGCCTGGTGGGCATTCTGCTGCTGACGCTGGGCGCCTACGCCGCGGGCGCGCTGCGCTGGCAGTTCCGCCTGACGGCGCCGGTCCGAGCCCACGTCTCGGTCCTGGGCGCAGTGCTGCTGGGGGCGATCGCGGTCGGCTACCAGCTGGACATCTTCGACCTCTCGTTCTCGACGCGCGGCATGGGCGCCGACCTGGTCGGCGCGAGCTATACCGACCTGAACGCGCAGCAGCCCGCGTTGGTGGCGCTGACCTTCATCGCCGGCCTGGCGGCGGTGCTGGTGCTGGCCAACACATGGTTCCGCACGCTGTGGCTGATCGGCCTGTCGGTGGCGGGCTGGTTCGCGCTGTCGCTGATCGTGGGCGGCATCTTTCCCGCCGCCATCCAGGCCTTCCGGGTATCGCCCAACGAGCTGGCGCTGGAGCGCCCGCAGATCGCCGCCAACATCGGGGCGACGCGGGCAGCGTTCGGCCTGGACGCCATCACCCAGCAGCCGTTCACGGGCACCAAGCCGCTCACCCGGCCGCTCTTCGACGACAACCGGCCGACGATGCAGAACATCCGGCTGTGGGACTACCGGCCGCTGCTCGACACGATCACCCAGACGCAGATCCTGCGCAGCTACTACGAGTTCGCCGACGTGGACATCGACCGCTACCACCTGGGAGGCGCGGCCGAACGGCAGGTGATGCTGTCAGGTCGTGAGCTGGCGCCGCCCGAGGGCCAGACCTGGACCAACGAGCACCTGTTCTATACGCATGGCTACGGCGTGGTGGCGGTGCCGGTCAACGCTGTGACGCCGGAGGGCCAGCCGGACTACCTTGCGTCGGGCATCAACCAGCAGGGCCAGCTGCAGATCGACGAGCCGCGGATCTACTTCGGCGAAACGGCATCTAGCTACGTCGTCACCGGCACGCGCACCGACGAGTTCGACTACCCGGTCGGCGCGGACCGCAATGCGACGACCAGCTGGAAGGGGACAACGGGCGTCGGTATTGGCGGCTATTTCAGCAAGCTGCTGTGGGCGCTGCGGCTGGGCGACCTGAACCTGCTCATCAGCAACCAGCTGACAGATGACTCCCAGATTCTCTTCCGCCGCTCGCTGGAGGAGCGCGTCCAGGCCATCGCGCCGTTCCTGACCTACGACCACGACCCGTACCTCGTCAGCGCCGACGGCCGCCTGGTGTGGGTGTGGGACGCCTACACCAGCACCGATCGCTATCCCGACGCGCAGCCGCTGGACGGTGAGCTGTTCGGCGGCATGAACTACGTGCGCAACAGCGTCAAGGTCACCGTCGACGCCTACGACGGCAAGGTCCACATGTACATCGTCGACGACCGGGACCCGATTATCGCCGCCTGGGCGCGCATCTTCCCCGACCTCTTCTCGCCGATGTCGTCCATGAGCCAGGACCTGCGGGCGCACCTGCGCTACCCGGAGGACCTCTTCACCGCGCAGAACCTGCAGTACCAGCTCTATCACGTCAGCTCGACGGAGTCCGGTGCGGAGACGCTGTACTCGAAGCAGGACCGATGGGCGCTCGCCTCGCAGGGCACCGACGTGTCCGGCACGTCGCAGGTCATCGAGCCGTACTACGTGATCATGAAGCTGCCCGGCCAGGCGGACGCGGAATTCGTCCTCATCCAGCCCATGGTCACCGCGGGGCGCAACAACATGATCGCCTGGGTGGCGGCCCGCATGGACCCGGGCCACTACGGCGAGCGCATCTCGTTCCACTTCCCAAGCGACACCAGCACGTTCGGCCCAGCGCAGATCCAGTCGCGCATCAACCAGGACAGCACGGTATCGGCCCAGTTCACGCTGTGGTCGCAGGCCGGCTCATCGGTGGTGCGCGGCAACCTGCTGGTGCTGCCGATGGGCGACTCGCTGCTCTACATGGAGCCGATCTTCCTGCGCTCGACCTCCACCAGCCAGCCGGAGTTCAAGCGAGTCATCCTGGCCTCGCAGACGCGGATCGCCTTCGCGGATACGGTGGACCAGGCCGTCAGCCAGCTCCTGGGTGAGACCGGGCCTCCGCCGCCGAGCGGCGGCGGCGGTGGACAGCTGCCGGAGGACGTCGCCGGCCTGGTGGCACAGGCGCAGCAGCTGTATGCCGATGCGCAGGACGCGCTGGCAGCCGGCGACCTTGGCACGTACCAGGCCAAGCTCAATGCCCTGCAGCCGATCCTGGACCGGTTGGCCGAGCTGACCGGTGCGTCCGCCTCGCCCGAGCCTTCGGCGAGCCCCTCTCCCTAGCGAGTGGACATCCTGGTCCTGGGCTCTGGCGCGCGCCAGCATGCGCTGGCCTGGCGCCTGGCCCGTGACGAGGGGGTGCGCCGCGTCCGGATCGCGCCGGGCAACGGCGGCACTCCGGCAGTGGCCGAGACCGTCCCCGACCTGGACATCAACGACCCGTCGGCGGTCGCCCGCCACGCGTCGCGCGAGCGCTACGACCTGGTGGTGATCGGTCCGGAGGACCCACTGGCGGCGGGCGTGGCGGATGCGCTGATCACGGCCTCCGTTCCGGTGTGCGGGCCGACGCGCGCCGCGGCCAGGCTCGAGTCATCCAAGGCGTTCGCGAAGGAGCAGATGCACCGTGCCGGCGTGCCGACCGCGGAGAGCGCCACGTTCACTGACGCCGACGCGGCGCTGGCCCATCTTCGGACCCTGGAACGGCCGCCGGTCGTGAAGGCCGACTGGCTGGCGGCCGGCAAAGGCGTGGTGGTGCCCGAGGACGACGACGAAGCGGAGGCTGCCATCCGCTCCCTATTCGACGATGCGGCACCCGGCGCGAGCCTGATCCTGGAGCAGCGGCTGACGGGACGGGAGGTATCGGTCTTCGCGCTGGTCAGCGGAAACGCTGTCGTTCCACTGGGGGCGGCCTGTGACTACAAGCGGCTGCGCGACGACGACATCGGGCCGATGACCGGCGGCATGGGCGCCTACGCCCCGGTTCCATGGTTCGGAACGCGGGAGGTGGAGGAGGCCACGGCGACCGTGTTCGAGCCGATCGCCTGGCGCATGGCCCGTGACGGCACGCCCTATCGCGGCGTGCTGTACGCCGGGCTGATGGTCACCGACGAGGGGCCGATGGTGCTGGAGTTCAACGTCCGATTCGGGGACCCGGAGGCGCAGGTCCTGCTGCCGATGCTCGATGGCGAGCTGGTCACCGCGCTGCTGGGCGTGGCCACGGGCGACCGCGGCAGGATGGAGGGCGCCGTGGGTATCCGCCGCGGCGCGGCCGTTGGCGTGGTGCTGGCCAGCGAGGGCTATCCCGATGCCTCGGCTCTCGGGCGGCCGATCTCCGGAGCGGAACCCGCCGCCCGCGACGACGACGGCCCCGTCCTCTGCTTCCACGCGGCCACGCGTGCAGTCTCCGGCGGGTATCAGGCGACCGGGGGCCGGGTGGCCACCTTCGTGGGCCTCGGCGATGACCTGGCCGCGGCACGCGAGGTGGCCTATGGCGCGATCGGCGAAGCGACGCTGGAGGGTGCGCAGTACCGCACCGACATCGCAGCGCGTGAGGTGGAGGCGTGAGGCCATTCCGCTTCCTGGCCGGGGCCACCGAGCCGGTCTCCGCACGCGAGTTCGCGGAGCGCATCCGTCGCGCCGAGGGGATCGGCTTCGACACGATCGTCTTCCCCGACCACGTCGTTCCGCAGCTGGCCCCGGTGCCTGCCATGGCCATGGTGGCGGCGCTGTCGGATCGGCTCCGGATCGCGCCATTCGTGATCAACAACGACCTGCGCCATCCGGCGGTGCTGGGGCACGACCTCGCGACGCTGGACCTGCTGTCGGACGGGCGGCTCGACGTTGCCATTGGTGCCGGCTGGAACAAGCCGGAGTACGACGCCATGGGCCTCGCCTACGACGTCCCCGGCACGCGAGTCGACCGCCTCATCGAGGCCGTCGCCATCCTGAAGGGCTACTTCGCGGACGAGCCGTTCAGCTTCGCGGGTGCGCACTATCGGATCACCGACCTGGACGGCCAGCCCAAGCCGGTCCAGCGGCCGCACCCGCCCTTCATGATCGGCGGCGGAGGACGGCGCGTGCTGACGCTGGCCGCGCAGGAGGCGCAGATCGTCAGCCTGGCGCCGCGAGCCGGCCGCGACGGCCGCGGAGACAACGCCAGCCTGTCCTGGGAGGCCACCGTCGAGAAGGTCGGCTGGGTGCGGGAGGCGGCCGGCGAACGCTTCGCGGAGCTGGAGCTCAACGTGTACCCCTCGCGCGTGGCCCCGCAGATCACCGACAACGGCCACGCGCTCCTGCGCGAGGCGGCCGACGAGATCGGCGCTCGCAGCGGCGAGCGTCCGGACGAGGAGCTGCTGCGCAGCTCGCCGCATATCTGGATCGGCTCGCCGGACGAGCTGGCCGAGAAGGCGCTGCGGCTGCGCTCCGAGCTGGGGATCAGCTCGCTGATGCTGGGCGAGGTCGATGAGCTGGCGCCGCTGGTCCAGCGGCTGGCGGGAACGTAGCCGCGCCGGCTAGCCGCCGGATTCCAGGCGACCCACGATCCGCTGCTCCAGGGCCAGGATCCGCTCCTCGAGCTTCTCGACGTGCTCCAGGATCTCGCGGTTGCCCTTCAGCAGCTCCTCGTTCTGCCGCTCCTCGACGTCTGCCTCCTCGGCCGCGTGCTCCAGCGTGAGCCGATCGCGCACCGCTGCCCGGTTGCCGGCCAGCAGGATCAGCGGGGCGGCGTAGGCGGCCTGGGTCGAGAACGCCAGGTTGAGCAGGATGAACGGGTAGGGATCGAAGTGCAGCAGCACGATGATGTTGCCGATGATCCAGACCACGACCACGAGCGTCTGCAGCACGATGAACCGCCAGCTGCCCATGAAGCCGGTGATCACATCGGCGATCCGTGCGCCAAGCGGCGCCTGGGTGACGAGCTTGACGTTGACCGGGTGACGGTACCTGCGCGGCATGGCCGACCTCCACGAGGCTGGTGGGACGCGCGCATCATGCACCCGTGGCGCACTGGCTACACTCCTGCCCATGCCCGACGCACCCCATGTCGCCGTCATCTGCGGCTCCCGTTCGGACCTCCCCGCCCTGAAGGGCTGCTTCGACGTGCTCGACAGCTACGCCATCGGCTGGGAGGCGTCGGTCATCAGCGCGCATCGTCAGCCGGAGGCCCTGCGCGACTACATCACGGAGGCCGAAGGTCGTGGGGTGCGCCTCTTCATCGGGGCCGCGGGTCTCGCGGCGCACCTGCCGGGGGTGCTGGCCAGCATGACGGCCAGGCCCGTGATCGGAATTCCGCTGGACGGCGGAGCCCTGGGCGCAGCCGATGCCCTCTATTCCATCGTGCAGATGCCGCCCGGGGTTCCGGTGGCGGCGGTGGCTATCGGCTCAGCCGGTGCCAAGAATGCCGGGCACCTGGCCGCCCGCATGCTCGCGTTGGCCGATGCGGACGTGGCGGCCCGCGTGGAGAGCTTCAGGCAGGACCAGGCCGCGAAGGCCGAGGTCGGGATCGACCCCCGCGTCTAGCTCTCGTCGGGGCTCGTCTGTCGACGCGTGACCGGCGTCAACCGCCGATCCGCCTATCCTTTGAGCCGTGATCGACCGCTACGCGCTTCCCGAGCTGCGAGAGCTCTTCGGGGAGCGGCGCAAGCTCCAGCTGTGGCTGCGGATCGAGCTCCTGGCGGCCGAGGCCATGGCCCAGAACGGCGTCATCCCGCGGGGCGACTGGGAGCGCATCCGGACCGAGCTTGGAGCGGGCGAGGTGGACCCGGAACGCGCCCACCAGATCGAGCAGGAGTCGCAGCACGACGTCATCGCCTTCCTGCGCAGCGTCACCGAGCGGATGGGCAGCGAGGGCCGATGGCTGCACTACGGGCTGACCAGCTCCGACGTGCTGGACACGGCGACGGCCGTGGTGCTGCGGGACGCCACCACGATCGTCGAAGCGGAGCTGAGCCGCCTGCAGGAGGTGGTCCGGCGGCTGGCGCTCCAGCATCGGGAGACCGCCATGGTCGGTCGCAGCCACGGAATCCACGCGGAGCCGATCACCTTCGGGTTCAAGGTTGCCGGCTGGATGGCCGAGCTGCAGCGAGACGCCGAGCGGCTGGCTCGCGCGCGAGAAGGGATCGCGGTGGGCAAGATCTCTGGCGCCGTCGGCAGCCACGCCAACGTCAGCGCGGAAGTGGAGCGGCACGTCTGCGAGTCATTGGGCCTTGCGCCCGACCCAGCCGCCACCCAGGTCGTGAGCCGCGACCGCCATGCCGAGCTGCTCACGGCATTGGCCATCCTGGGCGGCACGCTGGAGCGCATAAGCGTCGAGATCCGCCACCTGCAGCGCACCGAGGTGGGCGAGGCGTTCGAACCGTTCGGTGGCGGCCAGCAGGGCTCCAGCGCAATGCCCCACAAGCGCAACCCGATCCTCACCGAACGGGTTGCGGGGCTGGCCCGCCTGCTTCGAGCCGATGCGCTGGTTGGGCTGGAGAACATGGCGCTCTGGCACGAGCGCGATATCAGCCACTCCAGCGCCGAGCGCTTCGTGTTCGAGCGATCGCTGGGCGTCGCCGCCTATGCCACCCGGACGCTGGCGGGTGTCCTGGACGGGCTCGAGGTGGACGCCGATCGCATGGCCGCCAACCTCGAGCTGCTGGGTGGGATGGTCTACTCCGAGGCGCTGCTGCTGGCCATGATCGGCAAGGGCGCCGGCCGCCAGGAGGCGTATCGGCTGGTGCAGGGTGCGGCCAAGCGGGCGTGGGCCGGCGCGGAGAGCTTCCGCGACGAGGTGGCTGCCGATCCTGGCATCGGCGAATGGCTGTCCACCGAGGAGATCGGCGCGGCCATGGACCTGGCCCATCACCTCTCGGGAATCGACTCCACCTACCGAGCGCTGGGACTGGACGACTAGCGTGGCGGCCTGGTTGACGCGGGCCGGGGAGGCGCTGCGAATCGGCGCCCAGCGAGCGGACCTCTGGCCGGCCGGCGCCCTCGCCTGGCTGGCGTACGTGGGTTGGCTGCCGCTGATCCTGGCAGTCGCTCCCCCAGATGGGGATGCGGTCGAGTCCTTCGGCGTGTCGATGTACCTCTCCGAGTCGTTCCCCTTCAACGTCGTGCTGCTGGCCGCCGGCCTGGTGCTGGGCTTCGCCGCGCTGTGCCTGCTGGCCTCGGGCGCCGAAGTGGCCCTCCACGAGCTCGCCGCGCCCGGGGCTACGCCCTCGCATCGTGATCGGGCGACGCTGTCGGTCTTCGCCGTCACGCTGCTGGCATCCGTGCCGATGGCCGGCGCCATCTCGCTCGCGGCCGCGGCGGCCATAGCCGCGGCGCCGGCCGAATACCTCTCCAACGACCTCGCCACGCCGGTCCTGCTGCGGATCCTCGGGGACGTGGTGCCGCTCCTGGTGCTGGCGTCGATCGTCCTGGTGCTGGTGCAGGCCGTGGCGGGCGCCGCGATCCGGCAGGTGATGGTCGCGCACCCGCCCTCCGCGCTGCACGGGCTCAGCTTCGCGATGCGCGAGCTACGACATCGGCCGGTCGGCACCATCGGGCTGGCATTCACGGTGGCCGTGCTGGATGCGGCGATGCTGGCCGTCACCATCGCGCTGCTGCGGGTGCTGTGGAGCCCCATCGGCTCGGGGCTGGGCGACGGGCTGCTGAAGCGTCCGGAGACCCTGCCGCTGCTGGTAGGCTTCGTGGCGATCTGGCTGGGCCTGATGCTCGCCGCAGGAGCGCTGCACGTGGCGGCCTCTGCGTGGTGGTCCCTGCAGCTGGGGGAGTCCTGGCGATCCAGGTCGGAGGCGGGCAGCGAGACGGGAGATCCGCAGTGACCCAGGTCCCCGATGCGGCAGCGCAGTTCGAGCCGCTGCTGCGTCTCACGGTCGGCCTGCTGCTGGGCGCCGCGGTCGGCTGGGAGCGGGAGCTGCAGCGCATGCCGGCCGGCTTTCGGACCCACGCCCTGGTCGGGCTGGGCTCGGCCATCTTCACCGTCGTGTCCGCCTTTGCGTTCCAGGGCCCGGGCACCGATCCGACCCGCATCGCCGCCCAGATCGTGACTGGGGTCGGGTTCCTGGGCGGCGGCGCGATCCTGCACTACCGCGGCAACGTCCGTGGCCTGACCACCGCAGCCTCGCTGTGGGCGGTCTCGGCCATCGGCATGGCCGCGGGCGCCGGCCTGTACATCGTCGCGCTGGGGGCCGCCATCCTGGTCATCGTCACCCTGGTCCTGCTGGACCGCCTGGAAGCCTACGCGCGACAACGCTGGAACCTGGCTGCGGACCCACCGGTCCCGGCCCCAGAAACCGATCAGCCCGATGGGAGAACCGAGGACATGCCATGACCCTGCTGCGCAGCGAGATCCGCGACCTGCCGCTCATCCACCGCGGCAAGGTGCGCGAGACGTACGAGGTCGACGAGGACCGATTGCTGCTGGTCGCCACCGACCGGCTGTCGGCGTTCGACGTCGTCTTCGACCAGCCGATCCCGGACAAGGGCCGCGTCCTGACGCGGCTGTCGGCCTGGTGGTTCGACCAGCTGGCCGACCTTGGGTCCACCCACTTCATCAGCGCCGATCCTGCCCAGCTGCCGCAGGCCGCTACCGGTCCGGAGCTCGACGGGCGGGTGATGCTCGTGCGGCGGGCGCAGCGAATCGATGCCGAGTGCGTGGTGCGCGGCTACATCGCGGGATCCGGCTGGGCCGAGTACCAGCGCAGCGGCTCGGTGGTCGGCCACGCCCTGCCGGAGGGCCTCCGCGAGGCGGACCAGCTGCCGGAGCCGATCTTCACGCCATCGACCAAGGCGGAGGTAGGCCACGACGAGAACATCACTCGCCAGCAGCTGGCCGGCATGGTCGGCGCGGAGCTGGCCTCGGAGCTGGAGGAGCGATCGCTGGCGCTGTATCGCGCCGGAGCGGAGCGAGCGGCGCGCGCCGGTCTGATCCTGGCCGACACGAAGTTCGAGTTCGGCTGGATCGACGGTCGCGTGGCGCTGATCGACGAAGTGCTGACTCCCGACAGCAGCCGCTTCTGGGATGCGGCGCTGTACGAACCGGGCGCATCGCCGCCAAGCTTCGACAAGCAGTACGTGCGCGACTTCGTCTCGGCATCTGGCTGGAACAAGGAGCCGCCGGCGCCGGCGCTGCCCGAGGACGTGATCGCCGGTACGCGAAGCCGCTACGTGACCGCCTACGAGCGGCTGACCGGACACGCGTGGCAGGACGCGGGAGCATCGGCCTAGTGCGCTGGCTCGCGGACGTGCACGTGCGCCTGCGGTCGGGCATTGCCGATCCGGAGGGCCAGACCATCGCCGGGGGCCTGCATGCGCTGGGCTTCACCTCGGTCAGCGAGGTTCGGTCCGGCAAGCTGCTGCACCTCGCCTTCGACGCTGCGGACCAGGGGGAGGCGGAGGCGGCCATGGCCAGCATGTGCCGCCGCCTTCTCGCCAACCCGGTCATGGAGACCGCGGACTGGGAGCTCCGGGCGGAGGTCGAGGCCAAGGCGGGGGAGATCTCGTGACCGGCGCAGCGCCGCGCATCGGCGTGGTGGTGTTCCCCGGGACGTGGAGCGAGCGCGACTTCCTGGACGTGGCGGCTTCATTGGACTGGGACTCGACCGCAATCTGGCACACCGATACCGAGCTGGGCGACCTGGACGCGGTAGCTCTCCCGGGCGGCTTCGCGCATGGCGACCACCTGCGCACGGGGGCCATCGCCCGCTTCAGCCCGGTGATGAGCGCCGTGCAGGCCTTCGCCGATGCGGGCGGCCCAGTCATCGGCTCCTGCAATGGCTTCCAGATCCTGTGTGAGGCAGGGATGCTGCCGGGAGTCCTCATGCGCAACGACCATCTGCAGTTCCGCTGCGACTGGCAGTCGCTGCGGGTCGAGCGCAGCGTGGGGCCGTGGCTGGGCGAAGAGGAGCTGCGCGCCGGTGACGTCATCAGCCTGCCGATCTCGCATGGGGAGGGTCGCTACTACGCCGACGATGCCACGCTGGACGAGTTGGAAGCCGGTGGCCGCGTGGCCCTGCGCTACGTCGACGCCTCCGGCACCGCGTCGGCCGATGCGAACCCGAACGGCTCGTTGCGCGACATTGCCGGGATCGTCAACCAGCGGGGTAACGTACTCGGGTTGATGCCGCATCCGGAGCGGGCGGCGGACCCGGAAGTCGGCGGCACGGATGGCCTTCGCCTGTTCCGATCCCTGAAGGGCTGGCTCGACCGCCAGCCGGCAGTCGCCGAGCGCGGCGGTGGGGTGGGCTATGATGCCAAGCGTCGCACCCGGCCCGTAGGAGCCTGAACGCCCGATGGACAACGACGAGCGGGAACACCGCGACATGCCTGCCGAAGAACCCGATCAGCCCCGGCCCGACAAGCCGCAGGCGTCGGATGCTGCCGACGAGTTCGAGACGGCCACGTGGCCTGCCCAGGACGTGGCCGACGCGGAGCCAGGCGAAGACGCCCCGGCCGATGCCACGCCCGACGTGGGCACGCCGGAAGAGCCGCCTCCGGACGAGCCCGCCCCTCCACCGGCGGAGGTCGAGGCCTACGGTGGCCAGCCGCGCGATACCGAAAGCCAGGCGGCCATGGCCGCCCACAGCGTGCCCGCCACGGAGCCCGGCGAGAGCACGCAGTGCCCGCGCTGCGGGACCCTGAACCGACCCGGCATCGCCTTCTGCAGCAACTGTGGACAACGGCTCGTCGCCGCCGGTGCGCCCGTCACCGTCGCCCGTCCGGCCGCCCCGGACGGCACGCAGGCTTGCCCCCGCTGCGGGACGCACAACCGCGCGGGCACCGCGTTCTGCCAGAACTGCGGTGCCAACCTGCAGGCCGCACCGGAGCCCGTCATGGCCCAGGAGGCAGCCGTTCCCGCAGCGCCCGTCGCCGAGCGTGCCTTCCTTGGCCCGATCGTGCTGCTGGTCGGCGCCGTGGGCCTTGCCGTCGGCTGGCTGCTTCCGTTCGCCATGGGTACCGGCTCGTTGTACGACCGCTCGTTCGGCGCGCCGGGTGGCTACGGCATCGCCTTCTGGTCCGGCTACGACGGCATCGTCGGGCTGGCCGAGCAGGCCTACTTCGGCTTCGCTGCGCCCGCTCCATTGCTGGTCCTTCTGCTGGTGCTGCTGGCGATGGGCGGTATGGTCGCCGCGCGGCCGGGGCCGCTGCAGCTCATCGGCCTACTGGTGGCGCTGGTGTGGGCCATCGGCCTGCTGGTGCTGTTCGTCCTGGTGGAGATCGTGGGGAGCGGCGGCACGGACCTGCTGGGCGTGATGCGCCTGCTGAGCCCGGCCGGCATCATCTTCGCGCTGGCCTCGCTGATCGTCCTGATCGGCTGCATCACCCGCTTCGGACGGGCATAGGCCATGGCTGACCAGTTCTGCCCGAACTGCGGCACCGAGGTGGATGCCGACGCCCGATTCTGCCCGAGCTGCGGCACCACCCTGAGCGCCGGCACCGAGCAGGAGGCAATCCCCGCCGCTCCCGCATGGCCGCCGCCCGAGCCGGAGCCTCTCGTGCCGGCAGAGCCACCCGCGGTGCCTGGGCCTCTCGCGTCGGCCGCGCCCGCAGTCGAGCCTGATGCCCCCACCCGCGAGGTGGAATCCGTCACGCAGCCGGTTGAGGATGCGGCACCCGAGCCGGGTTCCTCCCCGGAACCACCGCCCGCCCCTCCACCGGCGGCCCCTCCCCCGGCAGCAGGAGTTGCTCCCGGCGCAGGCGGCCCGTCGGGCGGCGGGACGGAGATGCCATTCACCTGGCCGACCATGCTGTCCGGCTGGCTCATCGGCGGTGGCTCCATCCTGGGAGCGCTGGTGCTCATTCCGCGCCTTGCCGGTGCCGGCTACCTGGTCAGCCTGCTCCTCTTCCTGGCGCTGCTGGGCATCGCCGCCACCGTGTTCCTGGCAGACCACGTTCCGCAGGTCCCGCACCTGCGCCTGATCATCCTGTGCGTGACCATGGTTGGGCTGGGCATCGCCCTGGCGCGCGCCGCCTTCACCATCCAGGGCGTCGACACGCTGCTGCTGGTGGCGATGCTCGCGGCCGCCGGCGGCGCGCTGCTGCTGGAGCTGAAGCTGGACCGGCCCTTTCCGCCGCAGGATCGAGCCGGGAGCTGAGCGCGCCGGGGTGACCATCACCGCGCCCGTCGAGCGCCACGGCCTGACGGAAGAGGAGTATGGGCTGGTCGTCGAGGCGATCGGCCGCGAGCCGAATGCGGTGGAGCTCGGCATGTTCGGGGCAATGTGGTCCGAGCACTGCGCCTACAAGCATTCCCGTCCGCTGCTGTCGACCCTGCCCACCTCGTCGCCACGGGTCCTGGTGGGGCCCGGCGAGAACGCGGGGGCGCTGGACATCGGCGACGGGCTGGCAGTGGTCTTCAAGGTTGAGTCGCACAACCACCCGAGCGCGGTGGAGCCGTACCAGGGTGCCGCCACGGGCGTCGGCGGCATCATCCGCGACATCTTCACCATGGGCGCCAGGCCGATGGCCCTCCTCAACTCACTGCGCTTCGGCCCACTGGATCCCTCGGATGACGCGACCGGGAGCACCGCTCCCGAGACGGCGGCCCGCAACCGATACCTGTTCGACGGCGTGGTGGCGGGGATCGCCGGCTACGGCAACTGTATCGGCATCCCGGACGTGGGCGGCGAGATCGGCTTCGACGCCAGCTACAACGGCAACCCGCTGGTGAACGCCATGTGCGTCGGCATCGCTCGACACGAGGAACTGACGCTGGCCCGGGCCAGCGGTGCGGGCAACACCCTGCTGCTGGTCGGCGCGGCCACCGGACGGGACGGCATCCAGGGCGCCAGCTTCGCCTCGGCCGGGCTGGACGAGGGGAGCGACGAGCGCCGTCCTGCTGTGCAGGTCGGGAATCCCTTCCTGGAGAAGCTGCTGATGGAGGCCTGCCTGGACCTGTCCGGATCCGATGCCGTGGTCGCCATGCAGGACCTCGGCGCGGCCGGCCTGACCTGTGCCCTGGCCGAGCTGTCGTCGCGCGGCGGCTGCGGGGCCGAGGTGGACCTGGAGCGCGTTCCGGTGCGCGAGGAGGGCATGTCCGCCTACGAGCTGCTCCTCAGCGAGTCGCAGGAGCGCATGCTGGTCGTCGTGCGGGCCGGCCGCGAGGCAGAGGTGCAGCAGGCCTTCGAGCATTACGCCCTGCATGCCGTGCCCATTGGGCACGTGACTGACGAGCCGATGGTGCGCGCGAGGTTCGGCGGCGATCTGGTGTGCCAGGTCCCGGGCCGCGCGCTGACTGACGACGCCCCGCGCTACGTGCCCCCGTCAGCGTCCCCGCCGGAGCTCGAGGCGCGCCGGGCGGAGCGGCTGGATGACCTGGCAGGCGAGGATCCGCGGCCGGACACGCTGCTGCGGCTGCTGGCATCTCCCAACGTGCGCAGCCGAAAGCCGGTCTGGCGCCGCTACGACCACATGAACGGCACGAACACGCTGGTCGGCCCGGGGGCAGGCGATGCCGCGCTGCTGCGCATCAAGGGCACCACTCGCGCCATCGCGCTGGCCCTGGACGGACCCCGCCGGATCGGCGCGCTGGACCCGATGCTTGCCGGCGCTTCGGCCGTGCTCGAGGGCGCGCTCAACGTGGCCTGCAGCGGTGCGCGGCCCATCGGCATCACCAACTGCCTGAACTTCGGCTCGCCCGAGGAACCGGAGGGCTACTGGCAGCTGCTGGAGGCGGTGGAAGGCATGGCGGACGCCTGCCGTGCCCTGCAGATACCGATCGTGTCCGGCAACGTGAGCCTCTACAACCAGACGCCGGAGGGCCGCATCCTGCCGACCCCGGTGATCGGCACGGTCGGTTTGCTCGAGGACCGGTCGACGGCGGTGCCCATGGGCTGGTCGGCCGGCCGCGAGATCTGGCTGCTCGGCGAGGCCGCATTTGAAGGCGATGCGCTGGCCGCATCCGAGCTCGCCTGGCAGAGTGGCCGCTTCGGGGGCACGCCACGGCTGGACGTCCGGGCCGGCGCGCGGTTGGTGGAGCTGCTGGCCGGGCTGGCAGAGGAGCGGCGATTGGACGCCGCCCACGACCTGTCCATCGGCGGCCTGGCAGTTGGCCTGGCGCGCATGGCGATTGCCGCCGGTACCGGCGCGTACATCACGCTGCCAGGAGCGGAGGCCGTGGATGCGCCGACGGCGGCGCTGTTCGGCGAAGGGGGCGGGCGGGCCCTGGTCAGCGTTGCCGGCGAACAGGCTGAGGCGCTGCGAGGTGCCTGCGAGGCGGCCGGCGTTCCAGCGATTCGGCTGGGGCTCACCGGCGGCGATGCCCTGAAGATCATCGTGGGCGGGCGAGAGATGGCGCTGCCGCTTGATCGGCTGATCGCGGCCTGGGAGACGCTCTTCTAGTCCTTCTGGGTCGGCCTCGTGCTGCGCCGTGCCCGCGTCCGGGCTCGCTGGCGGCTCGCATTGGCCCGGTCCGCAGCAGCCTGATCGGCACCAGGCTCGTCCAGGCCCATCCCTGCCAGGATGGGATCGTTCGACGCACGTAGCCGAGCGCGGCGGACCGCCCGCTGCTCCACCGTTGGGATGGCACGAATGGGGAGGTCGGCGTCGGCCGTCTCCGTCGCGCGCTCCCGCCGCCCGGCCATCAGCACCCAGGCGGTTCCCCCCAGCGCGGTTGCGGCGACGCCGCTCATGCCGATCAACAGCACCAGCCACAGGAAGCCGGGGTCGTCGTCGGCCGGCGACTCCGGAGGATTTCCTCCCGAGCCGGGTGCGCCCCCGCCTGATGCCGCTGCCGCCTGGTGAGGGCTCGGATGTTCGCCGGCGCGCCCCCGGGACATGCTCGCTCGCGGGTGATTGTCGGAGCCGCCTCCCCGCGCTGCGGGCGCGGGCTTGGGCGTGGCCTGCGGCTCCGAGGCCTTGCTGGACGGGGCCGGCTCGCTGCTGGCGAGCGGCGTGGCGGTCCCCTGCGGCGCCGGCTGCCCGGTAACGCTGCCGCTGCCGCCCGTGCTCCCGGCAGTGCCCACGCCGGTTCCGCCATCGTCGATGGGATCGACGACCGAGCCGCTTGGTGAGCCGCTGGAGCTTGCCAGCGGGGCTCCACTGCCCACCGTCACTGTTCCGGCGGATACGGTGGGCTGGGGCCCGCTTGCGACGGTGGCGTGGAAGCTGACGGTCCAGCTACCGCTCGGCAGCAGCAGCGCCCGGGTCCACGTTCCCTTGACCGCGGTGCCGGATACCAGGCTAAGCGGGACGGTCAGGCCCGCCAGGGATGCCGTCACCGACTGGGCGGGATTGCCCGCGCTGGAGCGGTACTGCACCGAGAGCTCGAACGGGGTGAGCGTGGATCCGGAACGTGGGTTGATTGCTGGCGCCCGCAGCTCATTCGGCTGCGCGGCGAGCACCGAAGACGGCGCCACCAGCAGCGCCGCCATGGTCGCCAGGACGAGGATGGATCGCCTGCCCGGCATCAGCCGGCGGCCTCGTGCATTTGGCGGGGGTGGGGCTGCTCGGCGCTGGCTCGAGCGCGCGAGCTGGATCGCTTCCGCGGGGCGCGGGCTGGCGCGGAGGGCGGCTCCTCGGTGCTGGCCTGGACGTGCGAAGGCTTGCCGCTGAGGACCGCGGCGGCGGCTTGGGGGTCGATGCGACGCAGGCCACCGCGCGCGCGCTCGTGCAGCCGATATACCTCCTCCAGGCCATCCGGAGGCACGCCATCGGCGTAGATCGCGCAGAACACGTTGACCACCTCGGGATCGAACTGGGTCCCGGCATTGCCCCGCAGCTCGGCGAGCGCCTGGTCGTGCGTCAGCGCTGTCTTGTAGGGCCGGTCATGCACCATGGCGTGATAGGCATCGGCCACCGACACGATGCGCGCGCCAATCGGGATTTCGTTGCCCTTCAGCCCATGGGGGTAGCCGCCGCCGTTGTAGCGCTCGTGGTGGTGGAGGACCACGGGGATCGCCTCGCGCAGGCCAGAGGCCTGCTCCAGGATCACCTGGCCGATGCGCGGGTGCTCGCCGATGGCCTGCCACTCACCGTCGGACAGGGCGGTGGGCTTGTCAAGGATCTCGGGCGGCACGGCCAGCTTGCCAAGGTCATGCAGCAGGCTGGCCACCCGGACACGCTCGATCTCCTCCGGCGGAAGGCCAAGCTCCAGCGCGATGCCGGTGGCCAAGGAGGCGATCATGTCCGATGGCTGCCCGCGATGGTGCGGCTGCGGGGCCAGCACGCTGGCGAGAGCCTCGGTGGCGGTATCGTTCGCCCAGCGGCCGATGGCGGTGGCGGCGGCGCGGTGCTCGGTCGAGATAGGCGCGCGGCGCACCGGCGCGCTCTCGTCCACCGCCCGGTAGAGGTAGGTGCGGTTGCGGCCGAGCGACTTGGCCGCATACATGGCCGCGTCGGCCTGGTCCACCAGCCGATCCACCTGCAGCTGGGAGCCGACGTCGCCCGCCACGCCGACGCTGATGGTGACCTGCAGCCGTTGCTGGCCGGCGATCACCAGCGCCCTCGCCGCGACCAGGTTGCGCAGCTTCTCGGCCAGCAGAACCGCCTCGTCCGGCTGCGTCTCGGGCAGGATCAGCATGAACTCCTCGCCGCCGTAGCGGCCGAACAGGTCGGAGCCGCGGATGTTGTCGGCAATGACGGACGCGACCTGACGCAGGACCGCGTCGCCGGAGTTATGGCCGAAGGTGTCGTTGATGGGCTTGAAGCGGTCGATATCGATGAACGCCACCGACAGCCAGGTGTGGTGCCGGGCCGCGCGCTCCACCTCGGCGACAAGCGTGGTGAGCAGCGTCTCGCGGTTGGCGATCCCTGTCAGGCGGTCGTGGGTGGCACGTGCCTCTACCTGCAGGAAGGCGCCGGAGGCCGCGTTGAAGGCACGCGCCAGCCGGCGCTCGGCGGGGATGCCGCCGACGCGCAGCTCCACGGGCAGATCGGCCTCCAGGGTGTCCTCAAGCGCCCGCGCGATCCGGTTGAGGCGCCAACCGAAGTAGCTCCACGCCGCCAGGGCGGTCGAGGTCATGCCGGCCAGGATGGCGAGCCCCGCCATGAGCAGCTGAATGGAGCGTGCCGGACCGGTGGCCGTGGGCGAGGTGCTGAGCACCACCAGGACGAAGGCCGCCACCGCGATCGGCGCCATGAAGCCAAGTGCACGGGCGAGACGGAGCATTGGACCCCGCTAATCAGGTTCGAAATGAGTTGCCGGTCGAGGATGGCCCTGAACCGGACCATCCACCATGGCTCGATGGTCACGCGTTGCGCGACGGCACCCGGGCGCTCGGCTCTCATCGGCTGCTGGTGCGGTGCGGTGCAGTACCCCGTCAGTACCATCGGTCGGCAGGACCGCCGCAGTGCGACGTCGCGGCAACGAGCGGCCTGGAGGCTGGCTATCATCGGCCCGTGCCGAAGCCGCGTCCCGGACGCTGACGCCGCTCTTGCCCCGCCCGCGCACGTCCCGAGCCGAGCCGGCCGCACTCGCCTACCAGCCCCACGGCCCTCGCGAGGAATGCGGCGTGGTGGGGATCCACGCTCCCGGGGCGCCCGTTGCGCGGCTCGCCTACCTGGGGCTGCACGCGCTGCAGCACCGCGGCCAGGAGTCGGCCGGCATCGCCACCAGCGACGGCGCGCGGCTCAACCTGCACAAGCGGCTCGGCCTGGTGAGCCAGGTCTTCGACGAGGAGACCATCTCCCGGCTGGAACGTGACGGCGACGGTGACGCGGCGCACATCGCCATCGGCCACACCCGCTATTCGACCACCGGCAGTAACTCGCTCCCCAACGTGCAGCCGGTGTACGCCGCGTCCGACCTGGGCGAGCTGATGCTGGGCCACAACGGGAACCTGACCAATGCCACGTGGCTGCGCGACGACCTGGTGGAGCAGGGCGTGGAGTTCGCCACCGCGAGCGACACCGAGGTGCTCGCCAAGCTGATCGCCCACGCGCCGGGGCGCAGCTGGGCGCAGCGGGTGGAGCAGGCCTTCCACCGGGCCATCGGCGCATTCACCTTCACCATGCTCACCGACCGGGCCATGGTCGCCGCCCGCGACCCGCTGGGCTTCAGGCCGCTGGCCCTGGGCCGGCTTCCTGCCCGCGACGGCGCGCCGACGGG
This sequence comes from Candidatus Limnocylindria bacterium, assembly GCA_036265975.1. GTDB lineage: Bacteria > Chloroflexota > Limnocylindria > QHBO01 > QHBO01 > DASSCW01. The sequence continues at coordinate 15,063 of DATAOD010000093.1, read as the reverse complement.
TTGGGCCGTGGCCTCGGAGAGCTCCGCGCTGGATGCCATGGGCGCCCAGTTCGTGCGCGACGTGGAGCCCGGCGAGATCCTGACCATCGACGACGAGGGCGTGCACTCGCACCGGCCGGCGATGGGCGGGCAGCGCGAGCGGCTGTGCGTCTTCGAGTTCGTCTACCTCGCCCGCCCGGACAGCGTCATCGGCGGCAAGCTCCTGTACGAGGCGCGGCTGGAGATGGGCCGCCAGCTGGCCCGGGAGCAGCCGGCGGACGCCGACCTGGTCATCGCGGTGCCCGATTCGGCGATCCCCGCCGCCATCGGCTTCGCGGAGCAGTCGGGGCTGCCCTACCGCGAGGGGCTCATCAAGAACCGATACGTCGGCCGCACCTTCATCCAGCCCGCGCAGCGCTCGCGCGAGGAGGCGGTGCGGCTGAAGTTCAACCCGCTGCCGGAGCTTCTGAGCGGCAAGCGGGTGGCGGTTGTCGACGACTCGATCGTGCGCGGCACGACGACTGCGCCAATCGTGGCCATGCTGCGCCGCGCCGGCGCGCGCGAGGTGCACGTCCGCATCCACTCGCCGCAGATGCAGCACCCCTGCTACATGGGCGTGGACACCGGCCGCCGCTCCGAGCTGATCGCCGCGACCCACAGCCTTGACGAGATCCGCCGGCTGATCGACGCCGACTCGCTGGGCTATCTCTCCCAGGAGGGCCTGCTGGCTGCCGTCGGGCGCGACCGCGACGGCGAGCGCCGACACTGCACCGCATGCTTCGACGGCCACTATCCGATCGACGTGCCCATGGAAGTCGACAAGTTCGTGCTGGAGCGCGGCTGACGTGGGCGGCAGCTATCGCGACGCCGGCGTCGACGTTGCCGAGGCGCGGCGGGCGGTCGAGCTCATCGGCCAGGCCGCGGCGGCCACGCTGACCCCGGCCGTGCTGGGCGGCGTGGGCGGCTTCGGCAGCCTGTTCCGCCTGGATCCAGCTCCCTATCCGGATCCCGTGCTTGTGGCCTCGACCGATGGCGTGGGCACCAAGCTGAAGGTGGCGATCGCGCTCGAGCGGCACGACACCATCGGCGTGGACCTGGTCAATCACTGCATCAACGACATCGCGGTGCAGGGAGCCGATCCGCTCTTCTTCCTGGATTACCTGGCCACCGGCAGGCTCCGGGCGGAGATCGCCCAGGAGATCGTGACCGGCGTGGCCAACGGCTGCGCCGCGGCGGGCGTGGCGCTGGTCGGCGGGGAGACGGCCGAGATGCCCGACCTGTATGACCGCGATGACTACGACCTGGCCGGGTTCATCGTGGGCGTCGTGGCCAGGGAAGACCTCATCGAAGGTTCGGGCGTGCGAGCCGGCGACGCGCTGATCGGGGTCCCATCATCTGGCCTGCATACCAACGGCTATTCGCTGGTGCGCCGCGTCCTGCCGCCGGGGGAGTGGCGCCGCCCTGGGCCCGACGGTGAGGGCACCATCGGCGACGTGCTGCTGGTGCCGCACCGCAGCTACCTCGACGACATCAGGAGCCTGCGCCGCGCGCTGCGTCGCGCGGACGGCGACATCCTTGCCCTGGCCCATATCACCGGCGGAGGCTGGATCGACAACATCCCGCGCACGCTGCCCCTCGGGCTGGGCGTGGAGGTGGAGACGGGCAGCTGGCGGGTGCCATGGATCTTCTCGCTTCTCCAGGAACGCGGCGACATCGCCGACGACGAGATGGTCCGCACCTTCAACCTGGGGATCGGGCTGACTGCCGTGGTGCGGCCGGAGCACGCGCAGCTTGCGCTGCGGGCAATCCCCGACGCAGCGAAGGTCGGCACCGTGGTCCCGGTCGACGGCGAGGCCCCACGGGTCGTGTTCCTCTGATCAGCGTGGCGTCACCGATGCGGCTGGGCGTGCTCGTCTCCGGTCGCGGTTCCAACCTGGAGGCCGTGCTGCGGGCGGTGGCCGACGGCGCGCTGGCGCTGGTGCGGCCCGTGCTGGTGATCTCGAATCGCCCCGGGATTCGCGCGTTGGAGGTCGCTGACCGCTACGGCGTTCCCTCGCTCGTGCTGTCGCGCTCCGGGTTCGCCTCCGCGGCCGACCGCGATGCGGCCATCAGCGCGGCCCTCGCCGATTGCGGCGCGGATCTTGCCCTGCTGGCGGGCTATGACCAGCTGCTCCGGCCGTCCTACTTCGCGAATTTCGCCGGCCGGACCATCAACATCCATCCCAGCCTGCTGCCACGTCACGGTGGCCCCGGCATGATGGGGATGGCCGTCCACGGCGCGGTGCTCGACGCCCAGGATGCGGAGACCGGCGTCACCGTCCATGACGTGACCCCGCAGCTGGACGCCGGGGCGGCAATCGCCCAGGTCCGCGTGCCGGTGCTGGCCGGCGATGGTCCGGAAAGCCTGGCCGAGCGTGTGCTGGCGGCCGAGCATCGGCTGTTGGTGGACGTGCTCGCCCGCCTGGCTGCCGAGGCTGAATTCGATCGACCATCTGCTAGCATGGCCGCTGCTCTGCCGCCGGTCGCGGGGGCCGGGCCCACGCACGAAAGGCGCTGACGCATGCCTGAGCTCCCGGATCTGGGAAAGATCTGGACCGACTTCATCACGAATCCCATCGTGAGCATCGCCATCAACATGGCGGTGATCTACGTGGTCCTGCTGTGGCTGGGGACGGCCTACTGGGCGTTCCGTGATATGCAGGCACGCAGCGAGAACCCGATCCTGCCGTACTTCGCATCGGCCCTGATCATCTTCTTCACCCCGCTGCTGTTCGTGTTCGCCGTGATCCTCTACCTCATCCTGCGCCCACGGGAGACGTTGGCCGAGGTCTACGAGCGATCGCTGGCAGAGGAGTCTCTGCTGGCCGAGGTCGAGAAGAACGAGGTCTGCCCGGTGTGCCGTGAGCGGGTCCATTCGGACTGGCTGGTCTGCCCGAACTGCCGCAACCGCCTCCATCGCGTCTGCCCTTCGTGCAACCGCCTGGCCGATCCGGAATGGCCGCTGTGCGCCTACTGCGGCCACGAGTTCCAGCAGCCGCAATCCGCCCGTCCGGCCGAGCGAGCGTCGCAATGGACTGGCAGCCAGCCGCGCGTGGCCGATCGCCCCTCGGAGCCCGGCGGCCTCCGCAACCCGGCGGGCGGCTGAGCCAACCCTTTGGACCCGGAGGCCGGTACCGCCCCGGCCGGTTCGGCGCTCTCGGCGTCCTCTGCCCCGCCGCCCGCTCCCCCCGCGCCCCTTGCCCCTGCGCAGCCTGATCCCCTGAGCCGCCTGCGGGCGCTGCAGGTCATCTCCATCGCGCTGGTGCTCGGCGGCGTGGGCATGGTGGTCGCCGCCATCCTTCTGCGCGCCGGCCGGCTGGATACCGACCTCCCCGCCGACCAGGCCGTGTATCTCGGCTTTCTGGCACTGGGCGGTGGTCTGCTGGCGATCGTGGGATTGGTCATGAACGCAGTGCGCGCGGTCGTGGTGAGGGAGGCGCTGCCGCCCAACCGCTATCGGGGTCCGGCGATCTTCGTGCTCCTGGCGCTCGCGACGCTGCTGAGCGTGATCGGCTCGGTGACGGTCGCCGGCGACATCCTGGCGCTGGAGGGCGGTGGCAGCATCTCGATCTTCGCCTCGCTGGTCATCCTGACGGTGACGCAGGCCGGGCTGGTCGCCGCCGCCGTGCTCTTCGTGGCGGTGCCCGGGGCGCTCCCTGGCGTCCGCCTGCTACCTGCCTCCGGGGCGCTCCGCACCTTCGCGCTGGGCGTGGGCCTGGCGGCCCCGCTATGGGTCGCCGCGACCCTGGTCGGGGCCCTGCTGGAGGCGCTGCTCTCCGCGCTCGGCCATCCGACCACGCCCGGGCTGGTCGACGACGCGGTCTCACGCCTGGATCCGACGGTGCTGGTGCTGGCGATCGTGATCATCGCTCCCATCGCGGAGGAGATCTTCTTCCGGGGCGTCGTCTTCAACGCCTGGCTGCGCGAGTACGGCGTCTGGGTCGCGATCCTCGGCTCGGCGGCGCTCTTTGCCACGATCCACGCCGATCCCAGCAATGGCGACACGCTGATCGCCTCGATCGCCCGGGTGCTGCCGATCTTCGGGCTGGGGCTTGGGCTCGCCTATGTCTACTGGCGCACCGGGAGCCTGCTGGCCTCCATCGGGCTGCACATGGGCTTCAACGCCGTTTCGCTGGGCATCGCCCTGGCCGCACGACTGGGGCTGCTTCCCTCCTTCTAGCACCGGCCGATAAGCGCCGCATAAGCCGCCGATGAGCACCGCTTCCCTACCGTCGTGCCATGGTTGCGCTGCGTTCGATCGACGGAGGCGAGCCGGCGGCTGACAGCACGCTGCTGGCCCGCATCACCGGCCGTGGAACGGGCACGCTGGAGCTGTCGCTCGGTCGCGTCGGCGGCATAAGCGGATTGGCGGCGCTCGAGCCAGGGGCGGCCGCTCCGCTGCTCGGCCTGGGCGGTACCGGCGGGGATCGACTGGAGGCTGCGCTGGAGCTGGCGCGCCGCATGTCCCGCCGACCGGCCGAGCCGGGTTGGCGGGTTCGCTCGCCGGCTGACGTCGGGGAGCGGTTGCAGCCCGCCATGTGCCACCTCGAGCAGGAGGAGCTGCGGGTGCTGCTGCTCAACACCAAGAACGTGGTGCTCGCCGCGCTGCCGGTCTACCGCGGCAACCTGGCCGGCTCGTCCGTGCGCGTCGGCGAGGTGTTCCGCGATGCGGTTCGGCGCCAGGCGGCAGCCATCGTGGTGGTCCACAACCATCCCTCCGGGGACCCGTCGCCGTCGGCGGACGACCTGCGCATCACCACCGAGCTGGCCGAGGCCGGGCGCCTGCTCGATATCGAGCTGCTGGATCACGTGGTCGTGGCGGCCGACGGCTGGGTCAGCCTGCGCGCCATGGGTGCAACGGGATGACGCGGAGGCTCAGCCGCCGGCGACCAGGTGGTAGATCCCGCCGCCTGCGAGGTCCGCCACGTAGAGCTCGCCATCCTCGCCATGGCCGAAGGCGCTGATCGACAGATCGCCGTCCAGCACCTGGCGGGGCTGCAATCGTCCGGCGTCGACCTGCAGCGTCCAGATCAGGCCGGAGCAGTAGTCGCCGAAGAGGTACAGCCCCCGCATGCTTCGCTGGGCCTCGCCACGGTAGACGTACCCGCCGGTGACGCTGCAGCTGCCCGTGGCCTGGTGGGAATACTCCGCGATCGGGTCGACGAACTGATCTCGATGGCAGCCGTCCCGGTAGCAGTGCAGCCCCTCCACGGCGTTCCAGCCGTAGTTCCGTCCTGCACGGGCCTTCGCCGGCTGCCGGTCGATCTCCTCCCAGGAGTTCTGCCCCACGTCGCCGATGTACAGGTCGCCCGACGCCGAATCGAAGCTGAAGCGCCACGGGTTGCGCAGTCCCATGGCCCAGATCTCCGGTCGCCCGCCGCCGGGATGCGGCCCGTCGCGTCCGAAGGCGTTATCAGGTGGCAGGCCGTACTGCAGGCCCGGCGCGTGCGTGCCGTCGACGTCCAGCCGCAGGATCTTGCCGAGGAGCACGTTCGGGTTCTGGCCATTGCCCAGTGGATCGCCCTCGCTGCCGCCGTCACCCAGGCCCATGTACAGGTAGCCGTCCGGTCCGAACGCCAGCTGGCCGCCGTTGTGGTTGGGAAAGGGCTGCGCCACCGTCAGCAGCACCCGCTCGCTCGAGGCGTCGGCCGATTGCAGGTCCGCGGTGGCGCGCAGCTCGCTGAGCACGGTCGCGCCATCGCCGGCACGGCTGTAGTGCACGAACAGGCGGCGATTCCGTGCGAAGTCCGGATGAAAGGCGACGCCCAGCAGGCCCCGCTCGCCACCGGGCAGGACCCGGTCCGACAGGTCGACGAAGGGCTGAGGGCGGAGGCGACCATCCGGGCCGATGACGCGGATACGGCCACCGCGCTCGTTGACGAACAGCCTGCCGGAGCCGTCATCCGCGCTGGTGATGCCAATGGGCTCGGTCAGGCCGTCGGCCAGCTTGTCCAGGTGGATGCGCGCCGGATCGGGCGGGGCCGGAGATCGCGCCGGGTCCGGGCTGCTCGGCGGCGATGCGGGGGAGGCCGCAACGCTGCGGCCGGCCGTCGGCGACTGCGAGGGCTGCGATGTCGGCGAGGAGCTGCAGGCGGCGAGGCACAGGGCCGCGATCGCCAGGCCGCACACCCAGGCACGTCGCCGGAAGGCTCGCATCACGACGAGGGTACGCCGCCCGGCACCGAATGGTTTCCGGGGTCGCCAGCCGCCCTCCTCGCCGTCACTCACGCGGATCGAGTAGGGTGACAGCCGGATCGATGACGACGACTGGCTCCCGCTCCGTTCCTGCTCAGCTCACCACGTCACCGGGCGCGGTGGAGCTCGACGGTGCTGCGAAGGACGCAGCCGCGGGGGAGCCCGGCGAGGATGGGGTCGCAACGCGGCGCACCATCGTCATCGAGCGCATCAGCCCCATTCTGGACGGCGGCCGCAACCCGGTGAAACGGGTGGTCGGCGACGTGCTGCTGGTCACCGCAGACATTTTCGCGGAGGGGCATGGCCTGCTCGACGCCGCGCTGCTGCTGCGGGCCGAGGGCGGCGGCACGCGGGGAGCGTGGCGCGAGGCGCCAATGCGGATCATCGACAACGACCGCTGGTCCGGCTCGCTGCGCGTGGATCGCAACTCGCGCCATCGCTACGCCATCGAGGCGTGGCGGGACGAGTTCGGCTCCCTGCTCGATGCCCTTCGCAAGAAGGTTGAGGGCGACGTCCCGTTCGCCGTCGAGCTGGAGGAGGCGCGCCTGCTGCTGGAGGCGGCGGAGTCCCGGGCGGGAGAGGCCGGCCGCAGCGGCCAGACGGATGTAACGCTGATCGGCGAGGCCCTGGCCGCCATGCGCCGTGCGCGCAGCGAGGCCGGGCGCGCAGCGGCCATCGGCGGCGAGGCGCTGTTGGCGGCGGTGCGCCGCCATCCCGATCGCAGGGCGGCGACGCGCTCGGCGGAGCTGCCGCTCATGGTCGACCGCGAGCGCGCCCGCTTCGGGGCCTGGTACGAGCTCTTTCCGCGCTCGCAGGGGCGAGATCCGGAGCATCCGGCGGCGACGACCCTGGACGAGGCGACCTGGCGCCTGCCGGACATCGCGCGGATGGGCTTCGACGTGGTCTACCTGCCGCCAGTGCATCCCATCGGCCGCACCAACCGCAAGGGCGCCAACAACGCGCTGAAGGCAAAGCCGGGCGACCCCGGCAGCCCGTACGCCATCGGCTCAAGCGATGGTGGCCACGACGCGGTGGCGACGGAGCTTGGCGGGCTCGAGGCGTTCGTCCGCTTCCGCGAGGCGGTCGAGGCGCTCGGTATGGAGCTGGCCCTGGACATTGCCATCCAGGCCGCGCCGGACCATCCCTGGGTCAAGGAGCATCCCGAGTGGTTCCGTCGCGCGCCGGACGGCAGCATCAAATTCGCCGAGAACCCGCCGAAGAAATACCAGGACATCTACCCCATCGAGTTCGGCAGCGGGGATACGGATGCGCGTGCGGCGCTGTGGCGGGCCTGGCGCGACATCTTCCAGACCTGGATCGACCGCGGAGTGCGCATCTTCCGGGTCGACAACCCGCATACCAAGCCGATCCCCTTCTGGCGCTGGCTGATTGCCGACGTGCAGCGGCAGCATCCCGACGTCATCTTCCTGTCGGAGGCGTTCACGCGGCCGCGCATGATGGAGCAGCTGGCCAAGATCGGCTTCACGCAGAGCTATACCTATTTCACCTGGCGCGAGTCGCGCGACGAGCTGCGCGACTACTTCACGGAGCTGAGCCAGGGCGACCTGCGCGAGTACTTCCGCGGCAACCTGTTCACCAACACGCCGGACATAAACCCGCATCACACCGATCACGGCCGGCCGGCCTTCGTGGTGCGCACCGTCCTGGCCGCCACGCTGGGCAGCAGCTACGGGATCTACTCTGGCTGGGAGCTGTGCGAGAGCACCCGCCTGGAGGACCGCGAGGAGTACCTCGCCAGCGAGAAGTACGAGATTCGGGCGCGCGACTGGAACGCCTCGGGCAACATCAAGCCGGTGATCACCATGCTCAACCGGCTGCGCCGCGAGTGGCGGTCGCTGCAGCTGTTCGACAACCTGCGCTTCCAGTACGTGACCGGCGAGCGAACGCTCTTCTATCGCAAGGCCCTGCCGGCCGGTCGGTCGGATCCGCTCACCGGCTACCCGTTCCACTGGCGCGAGCCGGTGTTCGTGGCGGTGAACTGCGATCCGACCACCGCGGAGCGGGCGATCCTGCATCCCGATCTGCCCGCGGTGGGCATCGGCTGGGACGAGCCCTACGAGCTGGTCGACCTGGTGAGCGGGCGTGTCCGAACCGAGCAGGGCGCGGACGTGCCCGTCGACCTGGATCCACACGGCGAGCCATTCCGCATCTTCACTGTGCGACGGGCCTCCGGAACGGCGGCCGGAGCGGGCGCGTGACCCGGCGCATCGCCGACGCTACCGAACACCAGGCGCCATCCAACCTGGATGCCGACGACCTCCGCCAGGCTGCGGGCGGCGACGGCGTGGCGCCCGATGAGCGGCCGCAGGTCGCCCGCTCGACAATCGTGGACGACCCGCTCTGGTACAAGGACGCGATCATCTACCAGCTCCATGTGAAGGCGTACTCCGACTCCTCCGGTGACGGCTTCGGCGACTTCGCGGGGCTGACCAGCCGGCTCGACTACATCGCCAGCCTGGGGGTGACCGCGGTCTGGCTGCTGCCGTTCTACCCGTCGCCGCTGCGGGACGACGGCTACGACATCGCCGACTACACCAACATCCATCCCGACTTCGGGACGCGGCGCGACTTCCGCACCTTCGTGCGCGAGGCGCATCGGCGCGGGCTGCGGGTCATCACCGAGCTGGTTGTCAACCACACCAGCGACCTGCATCCGTGGTTCGAGGAGTCACGGGCCAGCCGCGACAGCGCCAAGCGCGACTGGTACGTGTGGTCGGACGATCCGGATCGCTACGCGGACGCCCGCATCATCTTCACCGACACCGAGACCAGCAATTGGGCCTGGGATGGTGGGTCGCAGCAGTATTACTGGCATCGGTTCTTCAGCCATCAGCCGGACCTGAACTACGACAACCCGCAGGTGGTGCGCGCCATCGTGCGGGCCATGCGCTTCTGGCTGGACCTGGGCGTCGACGGGCTGCGTCTGGACGCCGTGCCGTACCTGGTCGAGCGCGAGGGAACGTCCGGCGAGAACCTGCCGGAGACGCATGCCGTCCTGCGCCAGCTGCGGTCCGCCCTGGACAGGCGCTATTCGAACCGCATGCTGCTGGCGGAGGCGAACCAGTGGCCACCGGACGTGCGGCCCTACTTCGGCGACGGCGACGAGTGCCACATGGCGTTCCACTTCCCGCTCATGCCGCGCATCTGGATCGCGCTGCGCAAGGAGGACCGCACGCCGATCGTCGAGATCATGGAGTCGACCCCGCCCATCCCCGATGACTGCCAATGGGCGCTGTTCCTGCGCAACCACGACGAGCTGACGCTCGAGATGGTCACCGACGAGGAGCGCGACTACATGTGGTCCGAGTACGCATCGGATCGCCGGGCGCGGATCAACCTGGGGATTCGCCGGCGCCTGGCGCCACTGGTCGATAACAGCCGGCGCCGCATCGAGCTCCTGAACGCGCTGCTGCTCTCCATGCCGGGCACGCCGGTCATCTACTACGGCGACGAGATCGGCATGGGCGACAACGTCTACCTGGGCGACCGCAACGGGGTTCGCACGCCGATGCAGTGGACGCCGGATCGCAACGCAGGCTTCAGCCGGGCCGATGCCGCGGCGCTGTACTCGCCGGTCATCCAGGATCCGGTGTACGGCTATCAGGCGGTGAACGTCGAGGCCCAGGAGCGGATCCCCGGATCGCTCCTGCACTTCACCCGCCGCATCATCAACATGCGCCGCCGCTACCCGGTGTTCGGGCGCGGGACGCTCGAGTTCCTGCACCCGGAGAACCGCCACGTGCTCGCCTACCTGCGACAGCACGAGGGCGTCACGGTGCTGTGCGTGGCCAACCTGTCGCGCTTCTCGCAGTACGCCGAGCTGGACCTGGCGCACTACGCCGGCAGCGTGCCGGTCGAGATCATGGGGCGCGTGCGCTTCCCGGCCATCGGCACGCTGCCCTACCTGCTGACCTTTGGCCCGCACGCGTTCTACTGGTTCGAGCTGACCGATGGCGCCGATGGCGCCTGAGCGCGCGCTCGACGCCGCCTGGCTCGCATCCCGCCGCTGGTTTCGGCACAAGGCCAAGCCGATCGACTCCGTCCGCGTTGCGGACGCGGCCCCGCTCGGCGAGGGCTGCGCGCTGCTGGTGCTTGCGGCGCGCCTGGCGTCCGGCGAGGAGGTGCGCTACTTCGTCCCGGCCGCCGGGTCGGGAGATGAGGCGTCCGAGCCGTCTGACGGCGATGGCGCCTGGCGTTCGCTGCTGGGCTGGCTGGTCGCCGGTGGCGAGGTCGGCTCGGACCACGGGACGTTCGTGGCCCATCCGCACCCCGCGCTGACGAGGTTGCTGCCCGGCGGCGCCGGCGAGGCAGCGGCGCTGGAGGAACGGCGGCTGGGCGTGCAGCAGAGCAATACCACCGTGCGGCTGGGTGAGCGGCTGATCCTGAAGCTGTACCGGCTGGTCGAGTCGGGGACCAACCCGGAGGTGGAGGTCTGCAGCTTCCTTGACCAGGCGGGCTTCGCCCACGTGCCGCCGGTGGCGGGCTGGATCGAGTACCGGACCGCCGATGGCTCGGCCGCGGCCGCCATGGTGCAGGGCATGGTCCCGGCGCGAGGCGACGCGTGGGAGCTGATGCATGACCGTCTGGGCTCCCTGCCGCAGGGGCCAGCGGAGGCACTGCTCGCGATCGCGCAGCTGGGCGGCATCACTTCCGAGCTGCACCACGCGCTGCGCTCCAGCCCGGATGCGACGGGCTTCGAGGCGGGCCCGGCCAGCGGGGACCAGCTCGCCGACTGGTACGCGGCGGCCCGGCGCGAGCTGGCGGCCGCCCGCGAAACGCTGCGCGACGACCAGGCCGAGCGCCTCCGACAGCTGGCAACGGGCGCGGACGAGGCGTTCGACGCCATGCGGCGGGCCAGCGGCGCGCTCAGCTCCCGCATCCATGGCGACTACCACCTGGGACAGCTGCTGGTCACCGAGTCGGGCTTCGCGATCATCGATTTCGAGGGTGAGCCGGCCCGTTCGCTGGCCGAGCGTCGCGCTCCGGCCTCGCCGCTGCGCGACGTGGCCGGCATGCTGCGCAGCCTGGACTACGCGGCGCGGACCGCGGAGCGTGACCACCGCGGCGTGGACCTGTCGGAGTGGCTGGACGATGCGCGCGCGGCCTTCCTGACGGCCTACGGCGACGTCCCGGACCCAGACCTGCTGCGGGCGTTCGAGATCGAGAAGGCCTGCTACGAGGTCCGCTACGAGGCCAACCACCGGCCGGACTGGGTCTGGCTGCCGTTGGAGGCGCTCGAGCGCCTGGCGGCCTGACCATGGAGGTCTGGCGCGGCGCGCCCTATCCGCTGGGGGCGATGTGGGATGGCAGTGGCGTCAACTTCGCACTGTTCAGCGAGAACGCCAGCACGGTGGAGCTGTGCCTCTTCGACGCCCATGGCGGCGAGGAGCGGATCCAGATCCCGGAGCGCACCGACCAGGTCTGGCACGCGTACCTCCCCGGCCTGGCGCCGGGGCAGCGCTACGGCTACCGCGTCCACGGACCGTGGGACCCGGCGGCGGGGCACCGCTTCAACCCTGCCAAGCTGCTGCTCGACCCGTACGCGCGGGGCGTGGACCGCCCCATCGACGGGGATGAGCTGCTCACCGGCCACCGCGTCGCGGACGACGGCTCGCTGCAGCCTGACGAGCGTGACTCGGCGCCGGTCATGGCGCGCGGCGTGGTCACCGATCCGGGCTTCGACTGGGAGGGCGATCGGCGGCTGAACCGGTCCTGGGAGGAGACGCTGATCTACGAGATGCACGTGCGCGGCTTCACGCGCCGGCATCCGAAGGTCGAGCAGCGCCTGCGCGGCACGTACGGGGGGCTGGCATCGGATGCCGCCATCGGCTACCTGCGCGACCTGGGCATCACGGCCGTGGAGCTGATGCCGGTCCATCACCACGTGGACGAGCGGCACCTGGTCGAACGCGGCCTGACCAACTACTGGGGTTACAACACCATCGGCTTCTTCGCGCCTGACAGCCGATTCGCCGCCACCGATGACCCCGTGCGCGAGTTCAAGGGGATGGTCAAGGCCATGCACCGGGCGGGGATCGAGGTGATCCTGGACGTGGTCTACAACCACACCGGCGAGGGCAGTGGGGACGGGCCGACGCTGAGCTTCCGGGGCATCGACAACGCGGCCTACTACCGCCTGGACCCCGCCGATCCGAGCCGCTATGTCGACTACACCGGCACAGGCAACACCCTGAACGCCGTCCACCCGGCCACGCTGCAGCTGATCATGGACAGCCTGCGCTACTGGATCGTCGAGATGCACGTCGACGGATTCCGCTTCGACCTGGCCTCGGCGCTGGCGCGCGAGCTGCACGACGTTGATCGGCTCGGCAGCTTCTTCGACATCGTCCACCAGGACCCGGTGATCAGCCAGGTGAAGCTGATCGCCGAGCCATGGGACGTGGGGCCGGGCGGCTACCAGGTCGGCAATTTCCCGGTGGGCTGGGCGGAGTGGAACGGCAAGTATCGGGATACGGTGCGCCGCTTCTGGAAGGGCGTCGGCAGCCAGGCCGGGGAGCTTGCGTACCGCCTCACCGGCTCGTCGGACCTGTACGCCATGGGCGGCCGGCAGCCGCACGCCTCCATCAACTTCGTCACGGCCCACGATGGCTTCACCCTGGCCGATCTGGTCAGCTACGAGCAGAAGCACAATGAGGCGAACGGGGAGGGCAACGCGGACGGCGAGTCGAACAACGAGTCCATGAACTTCGGGGTCGAGGGCCCGACCGATGTCCCGGCCGTCACGGCGGCCCGCGAGCAGCAGAAGCGCAACTTCCTGGCCACCCTGATGCTGAGCCAGGGCGTCCCCATGCTGCTGGGTGGCGACGAGATGGGCCGCACGCAGCTCGGCAACAACAACGCGTACTGCCAGGACACCAAGATCAGCTGGTTCGATTGGAAGCTCACCGACGCCGATCGCGCGCTGCTCGAGTTCACGAAGCGGCTGATCGGCCTGTTCCGGGCCCACCCCGTGCTGCGCCGCCGCCGCTTCTTCCAGGGCCGCCGCATCCGTGGCTCCAGCGTCAAGGACCTGACCTGGTACGGAGCCGATGGTCGCGAGATGACCGACGAGCAGTGGCAGGCGCCGGGCGTCCACGCCATTGGCCTGCGGCTGGCCGGCGACGCCATCGACGAGCGCGGCGAGCAGGGCGAGCGCATCGTGGACGACACGCTGCTGTGGCTGCTGAATGCCGGCGAGCAGGAGATCGACTTTCCGTTGCCGAACCAGCAACGCACCGCCTGGCGTCTCCTCCTCGACACCGCCCGTCCCGACGAAAGCCCGCCGGCGGAGGGGCTGGAGGTCACCACGCCCGCGTACCGCATGGCGGGCCGCTCAACGGCGCTCCTCCTCCGTCCGCGGCGGTGAAGCCGGGCGACCTCGTGGAGGCCGAGTACGTGGACGCCTTCCGCGTCCGGCGCCGGGTCCCGCGGGCGCACCTCGACGCGGTGCTGCGGGCCATGGGCATCGACCCGCGCGCTCGCCATGGCATCGCGGATGAGCCCGTGCGCCTCGTTCGGCGGCGGCGCGAGCGGGTCGCGCCTCCGGCGGAGCTGGTGCTGGAGGACGGCACCTCGCTGGGCACTGTGCATCGCCTGCCGCTGGACCTGCCGCATGGCTACCACCAGCTCCGCCGCGACGACGGCGCCCAGCTGCTGCTTGTGCCGCCGCGACAGACGCGGACGCCCACGGGCCGCACGTGGGGCTGGGCCGCACAGCTGTACGCGTCGCGCTCCACGGCCAGCTGGGGCATCGGCGACCTGGCGGACCTGCGCCAGCTGGCAGGCTGGGCCAGTCGAATGGGCGCGGCGCAGCTCTTCGTCAACCCCTTGCACGCCACGAACCCCTCATCGCAGCCCGAGCCGAGCCCGTATTACACCAGCACGCGCCGATTCCTGAGCCCGCTCTACCTGCGCGTCGAAGAGGTTGACGGAGCCGATCTGGTGGCAGGGCCGCTGGCGCAACTGGCGGCCGAGGGTCGCGCCCTGAACGCGCAGCGCCGCATCGACCGCGGCCGGGTGCAGGAGCTGAAGCTCAACGGCCTGGAGCGCATCTGGCGTGCCCTGCCGGCCGCGCGACGCCAGTCGCCGGGCCTGGCCGCGTTCCGCGCCAAGCGCGGCGCCGCGTTGCGAGAGTGGGCAACCTTCGCCGTCCTCAGCGAGCGGTTCGGCCCGGGCTGGCACCGCTGGCCGGAGGAGCTGCGCAATCCGCACTCGCCAGCCGTCACCGTGTTCGCGCGGGAGCAGGGGGACCGCGTCGGCTTCCACGAATGGCTGCAGTGGTCGCTGGACGAGCAGCTGCGCCGCGCGGCGGGCGCCGGGGTTGGGTTGATCGCCGATTTGCCGATCGGCTTCGATCCATCCGGCTTCGACGCCTGGTGCTGGCAGGACGACCTGGCGCCGGCGGCCTCGATCGGCTCGCCGCCGGACCGCTTCAACCCGGCCGGGCAGGACTGGAGCCTGCCGCCGTTCGTGCCCCATCGGCTGCGGGCGGCGCACTACGCACCGTTCGTCGACACGCTGCGCGCGTCGCTGCGCCACGCGGCCGGCCTGCGGATCGACCACGCGCTGGGCCTGTTCCGGCTGTGGTGGGTGCCCCGCGGCAGCTCGCCGGCGCAGGGCGCCTACGTCCGCTCGCACACGGATGAGCTGCTGGCGATCCTGGCCATCGAGAGCGAGCGGTCCGGCGCTCTGATCTTGGGCGAGGACCTCGGCACGGTGGGCGCCGGGGTACGGCAACGCCTGCGCAGCGCGGGGCTGTTGTCCACGCGACTCGCCTACTTCGAGCGGAGCCTTGCCCGCCTGCCATTCCTGGCCAGCGCCGCCGTCAGC
>DATAOD010000092.1:0-1630 GCA_036265975.1 Candidatus Limnocylindria bacterium | reverse complement strand
TTGGCGCCGCGGCGTTTGGCCAGGCGCCGGTAGCGTTCTCCCAGGAAGGTGTTGGTCCTGCCGGCGGCCACGGCGGCCTCGCCCAGCACCCGGGCAAGGTAGGAGTTGCCGTGGCCGGTGGTGGCCTTGCCTTTGGGTTTGCCGGCCGACTGCTTGACCCCCGGGGCGAACTTCGCCCAGGAGGCCAGATGACCCGCCGTCGGGAAGCGGCCCATGTCGGTGCCGACCTCGGCGATGATCACCTGCGCGGCAGCCCTGCCAACCCCGGTGATCTCATCCAGCCGGTCGGCCGCTGCTGCGAAAGGGGCGACCTCCTGGTCGGTCTTGGCCTCCAGCTCGGCGATGTCGGCGCCGGCCTGGTCGATGCGGCCAAGCATCCTGGCCAGCAGGAACGCGTGATGGTCGCTGAAGTGGCCGGTGAAGGCCTCCTCCAACTGGCCGAGCTTGGCGCGCAGGCGGGTCCGGGCCAGCCTCGCCAGGACCTTGGGGTCGCGCTCGCCCGCGACGAGTGCGGCCAGCATGGCCCGGCCCGAGACCCCAAAGATGTCGGAGGCGACCACGCTCAGCTTGATCTGGGCGTCCTCCAGCAGCTTTTCCACCCGCTGCTTCTCGGCGGTCCGCACGCCGACCAGGTCGGCGCGGTAGCGGGTCAGGTCCCGCAGCCTGCGGATCTCAGGGGGCGGCACGAAGCTTGGCCGCAGCATCTGCCGCTCGGCCACCTTGGCGAGCCAGACCGCGTCCAGCCGGTCGGTCTTGGGCCGACCCGGCAGGTGCTTGACATCGCGGGCGTTGACCAGCCAGACCTCCAACCCGTGGGCCTCCAACAGGTAGAACGGGCTCTTCCAGTAGTCGCTGGTGGCCTCCATCACCACCCGGGTCACGCCCAGCGCCCCCAGCCGCTCGGCCAACACCAGCAGCGAGCGGGTCATGGTCGAGTAGGTGCGCACCTCCTGCAGCCGCTTGCCCTGGGCGTCGGGGCTGGGCACCCGCACACAGCAGACCAGCTCCGCCTTGCCGATATCCAGCGCCGCGACCCGGGCGATGAGCTCCTCGGTGTCGTTGGTCTCCTCCAGCACCCTGCCTCCCTTGTGCCGTCGATGGCTACCAGCACGGCTGCCCGCAGGAGCCGCAAGGGACAGGCGGAATCTGATCCGCGTGCTCAAGGCAACACTGAAGGGCCCATAGCGCGGCTCCCAGCGTCCGACTGAGCCCGGCCTCACCGACCAAAGAGCAACGACGTCAGCGGGCAACCAGCCCCCATTTTCAGCTCGGAACGGGCCTCCCGCAGGGAGATCAAAGACTTAGCCGGCGGTTCCGTTGAAGTAGGTGAGTGCCTTGGCCCAGGCCGTGCCGCCGACCTTGGCCGACGCTGCGGCCTTGCAGGTCGCCGTCCTGAGGTGGATGGCGCCATAGCGCCGCGACTTGCCGGCGTGGTCGGCGGCGGCGGTGAAGCTGGTGAACCGGAACCAGGTGTCGTCGCGGGGGACCAGGCCGGGTCCGATGGTGGAGCTGCCGGCGGGCATGGTGACGGTCAGGGCGGTCTGGAAGGTGGCGGTGCCGGCAAAGCGCATGAACACCTCGCTGGCCGCCCCCGAATAGGTGCTGTGGCCGGAGGTGTATTCGGCAAACG
>DATAOD010000091.1:0-1913 GCA_036265975.1 Candidatus Limnocylindria bacterium | reverse complement strand
GCCGCCGAGTTCGGGTCGAGGCGGGGGGAGGCGGGCAGGCGGCGGTTGAACGGGCTCTCCGGGCCGTAGGGGCGCCAGCTCGCGCAGGGCACGTTCCAGGGCTGGTTGGAGAAGCTGCCGAAGGCGCAGGGGTCGTTGGACCAGCGGATTACGAGCCGCGCCTTTCGGCTTGCCCTGGGCCGCCTGACATGCACGGGCTTCGACCTGAGGAGCGCCCGTCGGACGCGGCGCGTCGGGATCCGCCGGCGGGCGATTCGCGGCTTGGATCTTCCGGGCAGCTTGAACTTCAGCCACGCCCTTCGCACCGCGGGCGCCGGGATCCCCCTGGGCTTGAAAACGAGCAGGCTCGAGGTCTGGCGGACCGGCTTGAAGGAGCTCGACCCACCCGCGGCATGAGCGGCAGGAGCCCGGGGAATCAGCAGTACCGCAGCAGATGCGAAGATCGCCAGGAGAGCCCAACGGCGCCGCAGGCGGGGGGTGCCGCCCTGCCGGTCTGTTTTCAGAACTGCGCGCCTCATTCTCCGATCGCCACTGCTGAATCGGCGCCACCCGGTGGCAGAGGCAATTGTCGCGCCTGCATTCGAAGAGGCGTCCAGGTGGTGAGCTGCCGCGGCGACTGCCTAAAGCCGCCTGATGCCAGGTGCGTCGTACCTCGGAGGCTAGGGTACACAGGGCTCATGAACGCTCAAGATGCGATCTGGAGGCGCTGATCGCAAGCGTGGCACATCGCGCGTCGGCGGGGTTGCGTGCCCAAGCCCTCTGGATTGCCCTGGGCGGCATCGTCTGGTCGCTCCTGGTGGGAGTTGCACTCGCGGCGCAGCCGGGTGTCGGTGTGGTGCTGCTCCTCGCTCCGGCTTACGCCGCCCTCGTGCTCGTCAACCTGTCGCTGGGGCTCGCCTTCTGGGTGCCTCTCACCTTCCTGGCGGGAATCCCGGCCCTGAATGCCGCCGGCAAGGCCGCGGGGCTTCTGGTCGCCGTGGCCTGGCTCGGCACCCTGCAGTCACTCCCGCAGACGGCGACCGCCGCCCTCAACCGCCATCGCGTCCTGCTCATGACCCTGGCCGCGACAATCGCATGGCTGACGTTCTCACTCGCATGGTCCGAGGATCCTGGGCGGGGCCTCGAAGATCTCTGGCACTGGTACGTGGTTGCTCTGCTGTTCGTGGTGGTCGTGACGACGGTGACCACGAGGCGCGCGCTGAAACTGATCGTTGCCGCGTTCGTTACCGGCGCGGTGATCTCCGTGGCCATCGGACTATTCGACGGGAGCCTGGTGAGCTCCCTCCACGGCGTAGCTCGGTTTGGCGGCGACGAGGGCGACCCGAATGTCCTCGCGGCGGCCATCCTCCCGGCCATCGTGCTGGCAGCGGCCCTTCTCACGGACACGCGCTCGTCGGCCCTGCGCGGCCTGCTGCTAGGGGCGATCGCCCTGCTGATCGCGGGGTTGGTCGCCACCGAGTCGCGCGGCGGTGCGGTCGCCGGCGTGGTAGCGATCGTGACCGCGTTCGTGCTGTTCAGGGGGCGTCGCAGCGAGGTCGCCGCGGTCGCCGCGTTGGCTCTCGGCGTAGCGGCCGTGACGTTCGTCAGCTCGCCCGGCACGTGGGAGCGCGTGACGAGCTACAAAAACGACAACGGGCGCGCCGACCTGCGAACGGTCGCATGGCGAATGGGAATGGACGAGCCCGTGACCGGCGTGGGGCTGAACAACTTCGAGGTGCGTGCCCCCGATTTTGTGCGCGAACCAGGGGCCCTCACGTATGTGGGGCTGATCGTCGACGACCCGCACCTCGTGCACAACACGTATCTGCAGCTGTTCGCCGAAGACGGCATCGTCGGGTTGGCACTGTTCCTGGGAATCGTGGGCGGCTGCCTGCGCGCAGCGAAACTGGCCGCCGACCGCTTCGGGGCTCGGG
>DATAOD010000090.1:0-3695 GCA_036265975.1 Candidatus Limnocylindria bacterium | reverse complement strand
CTTTTCGGCCCGTTTCGCTCCCGTCTCCCGGTCGATGACGACAAATTCGAGAACAGGAGATCTGGCCATGGCGCGTCGCGCCCCCTTCCCGTCCCGTCTGTTCCTCGCCGCCGTCGTCCTGAGCGTGCTCGTCCTGGCCTCGCTCGTCATGGCCGACCCCGCGCTCGCCCAGGCCGGCGCCCAGCCCAAGCGCGGCGGGGTCATCCGCATCGCGGAGCGGGAGGCCCCCGGCC
Organism: Candidatus Limnocylindria bacterium; assembly: GCA_036265975.1. Classification (GTDB taxonomy): domain Bacteria; phylum Chloroflexota; class Limnocylindria; order QHBO01; family QHBO01; genus DASSCW01. The sequence goes on along the minus strand of DATAOD010000090.1, from coordinate 3,462 downwards.
TCGATCCGCATCTCTCCATCAGCTTCCTTACCCACTCCTACGTGAGCCTCGCCTACAGCCAGCTCGTGCGCTTCCCCAACGGGCCGGAGCAGAAGTCGCCCACCGACTTCTCGATCCTGCCCGACCTGGCCGAGAAGTGGACGGTCTCCAAGGACGGCAAGACGTACACGTTCAACCTTCGTAAAGGTGTCAAGTTCCACAACAAGCCGCCGGTGAACGGCCGCGAGGTGACGGCGGACGACGTGAAGTACTCGCTCGAGCGCTTCATGGCCAAGTCCGGCTTCCGCGACCGCTTCGAGCCGGTGACCGGCATCGAGGTGGTGGACCGCCACACGGTCAAGATCACGCTCAAGGAGCCCTACGCGCCCTTCCTGAACCACCTGGCGAACCCGAGCTACTGCGCCATCCTGCCGCGCGAGGCGGAGGAGAAGTTCAAGGACTTCAACAACCCGGACGCGGTCATCGGCACCGGCCCCTTCGTGCTGAAGTCGTACGAGAAGGGCGTGCGCGTCGTCTTCGAGCGCAACCCGAATTACTTCATGAAGGGCCTGCCCTATCTGGACGGCGCCACCATCGACATCACGCCCGACGCGGCGGCGCGCCTGGCCGTGCTGCGCGCGGGCAAGGCGGAGCTGCCGCACATCTGGGGCTGGATCAGCCCGGAGGAGGCGCGGACGCTCAAGCAGACCAACCCCGAGATGTCGATCACGCCCTACAAGGTGATCGGCCAGGGCTTCATCTACCTGCGCACCGACCAGCCGCCGTTCAACGACGTGCGAGTGCGCCGCGCGGTGTCGCTGGCCATCGACCGCAAGTCGTGGAACGACGCCCTGCTCTTCGGCGAGGGCTGCGTGGACGCGGGCCCGGTCCCCTGCGCGCTGACCGACTGGAAGCTCGATGCCGCCAAGATGGACCCGGCCAAGGCCAGGTACGTCGTCGGCTACGACCCGGCGGAGGCCAAGCGCCTGCTCGCGGAGGCGGGCTACGCCAAGGGCTTCACGATGCCCATCTACCACTGGCCGGGCTACGTGGTGCCGTGGCGCAACTACTACGAGCTGGCTGCCGAGGACCTGGGCAAGGTGGGCATCCAGGTGGAGCTGAAGCCGGAGGAGTACGGCAAGTACATCTCCACGACCGCGCTCGGCAAGTACGACAAGGCCGCGATGGGCCCCTCCACACCCTTCACCGAGGTGGACGACTTCCTCTTCGGTCGCTTCTACCCCGAGCTGCCCACCAACCAGAGCCACGTGGCCGACGGCGAGCTGACCAAGATGCTGGTGGCCCAGCGGCGCGAGATGGATCCGAAGAAGCGCAAGCAGATCGTGGACGACATCCAGCGCTACCTGGCCGACAAGGCCTACTACGTCTACGTGCCGCAGTGGCCGCAGTACGTGGCGCACCCACCCTACGTGAAGGGCTTCCGGCACCACGACGGCTACGGGCTGGGGATGCGCCTGCTCTACACCTGGCTCGACAAGTAGCGCGGGGGCCCTGGAGGGCGCGGTGATCCCGCGGTGAAGCGCTACCTCATCCGCCGCCTGCTGCTGGCGGTGCCGACGCTCTTCCTGGTGAGCGTGCTGGTCTTCGCGCTCATGCGCTTCATGCCGGGCGACGTGGCCACCCGCATGGTGGAAGGCCACGCCTACGCGCCCACCCTGGCCGCCCTGCGCCACGACCTGGGCCTGGACCGGCCGGTGCACGTGCAGTACCTCGACTGGATCGGCGGCATCGTCCTGCGGGGCGACCTCGGCACCTCCTACTGGACGCGCCAGCCCATCCTGAACGAGTTCGCCCGGCGCTTCCCCGTCACCCTCGAGCTGGCGCTGCTGACCATCCTGGTCTCGGTGGTGCTGGGCGTGCTCATCGGCATCCTCTCCGCCGCCCGGCAGGACAGCGCCGCCGACTACCTGGGCCGGGTGCTGGCCATCCTCGCCCTCTCGGTCCCCTACTTCGGCCTGGCCGTGCTGGTGGTGGTGCTGCCGTCCATCTACTTCAAGTGGACGCCGGTGTGGACCTACGTGCCGTTCACCGTCGACCCCGTCGAGAACCTGAAGATCATGCTCGTGCCCGCGGCCGTGTTCGGCGTCACGCGCGCCGGCCCGGTGATGCGCATCATGCGCTCCGCCCTGCTGGACGTGCTGCGCCAGGACTACATCCGCACCGCGTGGTCGAAGGGCCTGGCCGAGCGGCCCATCATCCTGCGGCACGCGCTGAAGAACGCGATGATCCCGGTGATCAGCCTGGTGGGGCTGCAGATCCCGCTCTACATCGGCGGCTCGGTCATCGTCGAGTCCATCTTTCGCCTGCCCGGCGTGGGCCTCTTCTTCTTCGAGGCCCTCACCCGGCTGGACTACCCGGTGGTGCAGTCGGTGAACCTGATCATCGCGGCGATGGTGGTGGCGCTGAACCTGATCATCGATCTGTCTTACGCGTTCCTGGACCCGCGGATCCGGTACTAGGCTCGTGCGCTCCCGCTGGGCCCGCGCGTTCGGCATTCGGTGGCTGGCGCTGGCCCGCTTCGCCCCCGAGGCCGGCGGCGCCGCGGCCGGCGCGCTGAGCCTGCCCGCCCAGGGCGAGGCCCGGTCGCGCCCGTGGTGGCTCGACGTGTGGGTGCGCATGCTCGTCAGCAAGCCCCTCGGCGCTGTCGGCGGCGTCATCGTGCTGGTGATGCTGGCCGCCGCGGTGGCCGCCGACTGGATCGCCCCCTACGGCTTCGCCCAGACCAGCCTCCGCGAGCGGTTCATCACCATGAGCACCTCGCACTGGCTCGGCACCGACGAGCTGGGGCGCGATCTCCTGACCCGGCTGATCTATGGCGCGCGCATCTCGCTCTACGTGGGCTTCGGCGCCATCGCCATCGGCAGCGCGCTGGCCACCGCCATCGGCGTGGTCTCGGGCTACCTGGGCGGCCGCTTCGACCTGCTGGTGCAGCGGGGGGTGGACGCGTGGATGGCCTTCCCGCCGCTGCTCCTGCTGCTGTCCATCATGTCGCTGCTGGGGCCCAGCGTGTGGAACATCACCATCGTCCTGGGCGTGGCCTTCGGCATCCAGAACTCACGCGTGGTGCGCGGGGTGGCCCTGCTGGTGAAGGAGCACACCTTCGTGGAGAGCGCGCGGGCGCTGGGGGCGGGGCACCTGCGGACCACGCTGAGGCACATCCTGCCGAACGTGGTGCCGACGATCATCGTGGTGGCCACCACCGGGCTCTCTACCGTGATCCTGACGGAGGCGAGTCTCTCGTTTTTGGGTCTAGGCGTGCCGCCGCCCTATCCGACGTGGGGCGGGATGCTGTCCCTGGCGGGGCTGGACCACATGTATCGGGCGCCGTGGCTGGCGATCTGGCCGGCGACGGCGCTATCGCTGGCGGTGTTCGGGTTCAACATGCTGGGGGACGCGTTGCGGGATCTGCTTGATCCCCGCCTGAAAGGTGGCTAGCCGGGCGACGCGTGTCGGACCCGCGTA
>DATAOD010000089.1:0-1840 GCA_036265975.1 Candidatus Limnocylindria bacterium | reverse complement strand
GCTGGTCGGTATGGTGCTGGCAGCGGCGTGAGCGCCGTCACAGGATCCCGAGGAGCCGCGTGCTATCCTGGCGCCGTCGCGCAGCGGGGGCAGTGAGGGTAGGGCGTCATGATGGACGATCGCGACGCGAGGTTCGCGCAGCTGGAGGCGGAGAACGCCGCCCTGCGTGAACGCGAGGCTGCACTCGCCGCTGAGAACTCCGCGCTAGCGACCGGGCGGTCGGAGGCTCTGGAGCAGCAGACGGCGACGGCTGAAGTGCTCAAGGCGATCAGCCGGTCGGCCTTCGACCTGCAGGCGGACCTAAACCAAAGCGACGGTGGGATCTACATGGTCTGGCTGGTGCAGGATGGCGTCGATGATGGGGGCGAGGTCGTCAGCCTGCGCTTGCAGCGTACGTCGGCAGCGGCGCTTGACCTCGTCCGTCCGCTGGGCGATGTCCCGGAAGAACTGGCCGACATGCTGCTGGACCTTCGCCTTGGTCCCGAAGCAGGTGTTGGCGGTCACCTCGTCCCGGATCCAGCCCCAGATGGCCTCATCCGGGTTGAAGTCCGGGCTGTAGGCCGGCAGTCGCACGAGGCGGAGGTGCACGTCAGGTGTGGCGAGGTAGGCCCGGAGCGCGTCGCCGCCGTGGGCCGGGCCGTTGTCCCAGATGATGATCAACGGCTCGGCATGGTTGGCACGCAGCTGCTGGAGGAAGGTCACCGAGGTCTCGGCGCAACGGTTGCCGTCGAGCGCCATCGCCTCGACCTCGCCGGTCTCCAGGCAGACGGCCGAGTAGTAGCTCGCCTTCTCGCCGTAGCGCGGGCTGGTCGAGCCGACCAGCGCCGGCTCGCCTCTCAGCACCCACTTCCCACGCAGATCGACGTCGGCGTAGAAGTGGGCCTCGTCCACGAAGAAGATCTTGGCCCCGGTCGCGGCGGCCGTGGCACGCAGGAGCGCGTACTCCCGCACGAAGATCGCCCGTCGCGCCGGGTCCGCCTTCAGCAGGCGCTTCTTGGGTCGCTTGAGGACGAAGCCCAGGCGGCGGAGGTAGTTCAGGCAGCTACTGCGGCCGAGCGTCACCCGGAATCGCTCCCTGACGTACTGCCGGACCACCTTCCAGTTCCAATCCGCCAGGTTGATCCCGGCGTCTCGCGGGGTGCCCTGGACCGCAGCCTTCACCTGGGCCTGCTGCTCCGCGTTGAGGGCGGGGGGGAACCTCCGCTCTGCTCGAAGATCAGACCGTCGGGGCCGCTCGCACGAAACCGGGCCAGCCATTCCCCGACCGTGTGCGCGTCGCGTCCCAGCGCCTCGGCCACACGGGCCGCCGACCAGCCCCGCGCCACCAGCCAGACCGCGTGCCAACGCTCCCGCTCGCGGGCCGTTGGCGCACCGTACATCCGATCGCGGGCCTGGCGCTCATCCAGCTTCCAACGCTCAAGCCAATCGTCCATCGCAGGGCCTCGCGGCGCGCTCAGCTTCCGTCAAGCCTACCGCGTTGACCCTGCAGGTTTCACCTTGGCTTTGGTTTAGGCATGAACGCCGCCATTGATCGAGGGCGGTAGGTCGGCGATGGACCGGACGATGGGTTCAGGCACCGGAGCCGCCGTGGGCATGGTGGTGCCGTTGGCGGCGGCGCTGGCGTCGGCGGAGGCGCTTGCCGGCCCATTCGAACCGTTGGCGGAGACGCGGGTCGAACTGGCGGTCGTCGACGACGTCTGGCACCGGACGCTACGACGGGTGCTCAAGACAACGCGCTCAAGCCGTGGCTGAGCAAGCAGTGGTGCATCCCCCCGAAGCAGCGCGCGGCCTTCGCCTGGCCCACGGCGGATGGGCTCGACGTCTACACTCGCCCGGACGA
>DATAOD010000088.1:0-8131 GCA_036265975.1 Candidatus Limnocylindria bacterium | reverse complement strand
AAGCGCTTCCGCTACTGGCTGTTGTCAGGCGAGCCGCACGGCGAGGTGCCGGCCGCCTGACCTTCATCCACGCGTCACGCGACCGTCACGCATCGGGCCTACACTCGGGCCATGTTCTTCCGAGAGTTCATGAAGTCAAAGATGCCCGAGGTGTCGGAGATCCTCCCCGGGCGCTCCGAGGCCCTGCCGACCGCCCAGACGCACGCCGTCAAGGGCGTGCCGCTGAAGGGTCCCTATCCCGAGGGCAGCGAGATCGCCGACTTCGCCCTGGGCTGCTTCTGGGGTGCGGAGAAGCTCTTCTGGGAGATCCCCGGCGTCATCGTCACGGCGGCGGGCTACCAGGGCGGAACGACCCCCAACCCGACCTACAAGGAGGTCTGCTCGGGGCGGACCGGCCATGCCGAGTCGGTGCGCGTGGTCTACGACCCGCGGCGCGTCACCTACGAGCAGCTGCTCCAGGCGTTCTGGGAGGACCACGATCCCACGCAGGGCTTCCGCCAGGGCAACGACGTGGGCACCCAGTACCGCTCCGCTATCTACACCCATACGGATGCGCAGGCCGCGGCGGCCCGTGCATCACGCGACATGTACCAGGCCGAGCTTTCGAAGGCCGGCTACGGGCCGATCACGACCGAGATCGCGCCGGCCCCGGAGTTCTTCTTTGCCGAGGACTACCACCAGCAGTACCTGGACAAGGTGCCGAACGGCTACTGCCCCATCCACGCGACCGGGGTGAAGCTCAGCGGCTCCATCGTCCAGATGGAGCAGGTCTAGCTGCCGTCCGGCGTCCCGTGGCAGTTGACGTGGGCGTCCTGCGTCTCGACGAAGTAGCCCATCGACGTCGCCTTGCCGTTGGCGCTCGTCGCTGAGCCGAAGGCGAAGAAGCCAGCGCAGATCGGCCCGAACATGCTGCGGATGCTGGCGTCGGCGCCGGGCTGTTTCAGGTAGTCGTCACGCTGCTTTCGGAGCCAGTCGAGCACCTTGGGCTGGTAGCGCTCCATGAGCCGGAACCATACCTTCTCGATGGCGACGTCCGAATCTGCGCGCTCGAGGGAAAGGCGCAGGCTCGTCTCCAGAATCCGCTTCTTCTGGTCCGACGGGTGAATGGTGAACTCGAGGCCGAGCGGCAGGTGGTAGTCGGAGACGTATCGGCTCTTCTCGAAGGTCAGGTCCTCGTGGGTGAAGACCGTGTGGAACGTCGACTCCAGCGCAGCCTGGTCGAACGTTCCGAGCTCGTTTGCTCCGAATCCTGAGCTCGGGACGGGGCTGCCAGCCGCCGATGGCGTGGCTTCCGTGCCGGTGCACGCGACGAGGACCACGACCAGAACCGCAATAGCGACGCGAGGCAACATCGGCCCAATCGTAGGCGGGATGCCCTTCGGAGGGCTGCATTCGACCCGGTCTGGATCGGCCGGTAGCATGGTTCGCCATGACCGAGACGACGTATGCGAACGCTTCAACGCTTGAGCCCGATGCCCTGCGGGGCACCATCCGCGGCACGGTCATCGGCGCGGACGACGAAGGCTATGACGCCGCGCGGCAGGTGGCGCCGGGCGGTATCGACCGCCATCCGGCACTGATCGTCCAGGTCGCCGACGCGGGCGATGTCGCCACTGTCATCGGCCTGGCGCGCGAGACCGGCCTGGAGCTGGCGGTGCGCTCCGGCGGCCATTCGAACGCCGGCCATGGCGTGACCGAGGGCGGCATCGTGATCGACCTGCGAGGCATGAAGGACCTGCGGATCGATCCGGACTCGCGAACCGCATGGGCGGAGACGGGCCTCACCACGCTGGAGGTGACTGCGGCCACGGCCGAGCACGGCCTGGTGGTCGGATTCGGCGACACCGGGACGGTGGGCATCGGCGGCATCACGCTGGGCGGCGGGGTCGGCTACCTCGCGCGGAAGCACGGACTGACGATCGATTCGCTCCTCGCCGCCGAGCTGGTGACCGCCGACGGAGAGCTGCTGATGGTCGACGACGACCACCACGCGGACCTGTTCTGGGCGATCCGCGGGGGCGGAGGCAACTTCGGCGTCGCGACGCGCTTCAAGTATCAGCTCCACCCGCTGGGCGGCTTCGTGGGCGGCTTCCTGTTCCTGCCCGCCACGGTGGATACGCTGACGGGCGCCATGGCCGCCGCCGAGGCGGCGCCGGAGGAGCTCTCCGGCATCGTGAACGTCATGCCATTGCCGCCGATGCCGATGCTCCCGGAGGAGGTGCACGGCCGCCTCGGGATGATGGTGATCTTGGCGCACGTTGGTGACGAGGACGCCGGCCAGCGCGCGATGAAGCCGTTCCGCGACCTGGCCGAGCCGTATGCGGACCTGGTACGGCCGATGAGCTACCCGGAGATCTACCCGCCTGCGGACGACTCGTATCACCCGCTGGCGGTGGCTCGCACCATGTTCCTGGACCGCTTCGATCGGGACGTGGCCGAGTCGGTGGTCCAGCACCTGGAGGCGTCGGATGCGCCGATGCGCGCCGCGCAGCTCCGCGTGCTGGGCGGTGCCATGGCGCGCGTGCCAAGCGACGCGACCGCGTTCGCCCACCGGGCCAGCCGGATCATGGTCAACCTGGCGGCCTTCTACGACGGGCCGCAGAACTTCGCGCAACGCGAGGCGTGGGTGCTGGGCTTCATGCGCGACATCCAGCAGCAGGACCAGGGCGCGTACGTCAACTTCCTGGTTGACGAGCCGGAGCGGATCCGTGATGCCTATCCGGGCACGACCTACGACCGCCTGGCACGGATCAAGGCGCGGTACGACCCCACCAACCTCTTCAGGCTGAACCACAACATTCCGCCGGCCGTCTGAGGGTCAGGCCGGCTTCGGGACCTCGCTGCGCCGCCGCACCAGTCGCACGCTCTCGAAGGCCGCGGGCAGGATCACGGCGTTCCAGCCGCCCCGGCGCGCGGCGCTGGGCACGATCAGCCCGTCGACGCCGAGCCGGGCGGCCGCCGCGGCAACTCGCAGCGTGGCGGGGTTCGGGCGCTCCGGCGACCAGGCGGCGGTCAGCGCAGGCAAGCCGACGCGCAGCGCCCGCCGCGTGGCGGCGTCGCGCAGGTCCAGCACCCGCAGGTCCACGTTGAGCGTGCACACCCAGCGTGGGTCCTCTTCCGCCGGAACGCGGCCGTCAGTGGCATGTGCCCACTCCGCCCACATGGTCTCGCGGTCGAGCGACGCGTACAGCGGCCACGGATCGCCGGGACGGTGGTAGCGAGCGGGATGCGGGGCCGGCTGCCGAGGCGGTAGGCAGCCCGGAACGCGGAGGGCGGTCTGCCGCCAGAGGCGGCCGCGAAATCGACTGATCGGCGCCAGCGTGGCCGGCGTCAGGTCGGATCCCCGGCCGCGTATGCCAGTGCCGCGCCGCGCACGCGGTCGAACTCCCCCGCGGCCAGCAGCTCAACGGGTCGCTGCCAGCCCAGGTGGGCGCTGCGCCCGGTGAGCCAGGCCTGCCAGGCACGTGCGCCCATCTGCCCGCCCAGGATGTCCAGGATGGCCGCCAGGTCCTCCAGCCGGACGCGGTACTCCGCTCGGCGGGGCCCGTTCCCCGCCCGCCAGCGCTCCACGGTGCGCTGGTTCGCACCTGTCGCCTGGGAGACGATCCGGGCCGGCAGGCGCCGCACTGCCTCTGCTGCCATCACCATCGGCCAATCCTAGTCGCCGGTGCAATTGCCGGTCAAATCGCCGGTTTCGAGAGGAATGCCGCCGGCGGTCGCGTTGGCGAGAGGCACCGCATTCCGCCTCGGAAGGAGGCTGGGTACTAGGCAGCCCGGTACTTCCGTCCTATGATCGGCGCCCTCGCAGACAACGCATGCGGTTGCTGCTACGCAACGGGGAGGTGGCATGACTCCGAATCGACGAACCCTGCATATCCCTCGCATCCTGGTCGCGGCCGCCTCCATCGCGTCGCTGGCCATGGTCTTCATGATCGCGGTCGCGCCTGCGTTCGCGTTCGTGGGCCCGCACGTGAACCTGGGGATCGGCAAGAAGGCCATCGGCAACGACGGCAACATCATCACGAGCATCGAGGCCGGCGGATCGTTCCGCTATCGGATCGTCGTGTTCAACAACGGCGACGTGGACGCTGAAGACGTCACCGTGACGGACGACCTGGATGACGCCCTCACCATCGACAGCACCTTCTTCGACGTCGACACAGCGGTTGCGGGGGGGAGCGGTAGCTGTGACGTGGCGGCGGGGAACGTCGTGACCTGCGACCTCGGCACCGTCGCAGCCAAGGATGGCACCAGCGACAGTGCCTTCGTGCGCATCAACGTGACGGTCCCGGCGGACATGTGCGGGGACCTGCACAACCAGGCAACCGTCCACGCCAGCAACGAGCCAGCGGAGAAGGAATCTGACAACACCTCGGAGCTGGTCACCGTGAGCGTGCCGTGCGCCACGCCGACTCCGACGCCGACTCCGACCCCGGAGCAGAGCGTCTCCGGTGGGACACCGACCCCCACCCCGACGCCCGAGGAAAGCGTCCAGGGCGGCACCGGCACGCCGGCTCCCAGCCAGCCCGATACCGCCATCCCATCTGGTGGTCGTCCGAGCTCGCTGCCGGTGATCCTGTTCGCGCTGGTCCTGCTGGGCTCCTCCGCCACGCTCGCCGTCGCGAACGTCAAGAGGTTGCAGAGCCGAGGATAGCCTCCGGCGCGATACCGCTCAGCCGAAGCCGCGAGGTCAGCCGATCTCGCGGCTTTCGCGTGCCGGGGTGGGCCCCTTCGGCAGCACGATGCGAATGATGGTGCCGCCCTCCGGCGGAGTGAGTGCCTCGATCCTGCCGCCGTGGGCCTCGACCAGCGAGCGGGCGATTGGCAGGCCCAGGCCGCTCCCCGTCGAGTCGGCAGATCGGTAGAAGCGGTCGAACACGTGCGGCAGCTGCTCAGTGGCGATCCCCGTGCCGCTGTCGCGCACCTCGACCGTGGTTGCGCGTGGATCGCTGGTTGCCGCCACCACGATCCGGCCGCCGCGCCGCGTGAAGCGCAGCGCGTTCGCCAGCAGGTTGCCCAGCACCTGGCGCATCCGGCTCGCGTCCAGCTCCACGGTCGGCAGGACGGCCGCAGCCTCCAGGCGGATCGTCAGACCGGCGGCCTGGGCGCGTGCCTCGAAGGCGGTGACCACCTCCGTCAGCAGGTCGTGGAGGTCAACTGGCTCGCGGTGCAGCCGCAGGCCGCCGGTCTCTGCCAGCGAGAGCGTGCGCAGGTCATCGACGAGTCGCTCCAGCAGCCCAATCTCCTCCAGGATCGGCTCCAGGTGAGCGCGATCCGCCGGGTAGAGCCCATCCAGGATGCCCTCGACGTTGCCCTGGATGACGCTGAGCGGCGTGCGCAGCTCATGGGAGACATCGGCCAGCAGCTGGCGGCGCTCGTCTGCGTCGCGCTCGAGCCGCGTGCTCATGGCGTTGAAGGCGCGCGCCAGGCGCCGGACGTCCGGCGGGCCGCTTTCGTGGACCCGGGCGGCGTAGTCGCCGGTCTCCACTCGGCTGGCGGCGGCCATCATGTCGGCGATTGGTGCCGCGGATCCGCTCAGGCCGCGCACCAGGGTGCGCACGGCCACCAGGAGCAGCAGCAGCACGACGACCCCGGCGACAGTGGAGCCGACGCTCGTGCCCAACAGCCGGCTGACGGCCCAGATCACCAGGCCGGCGATCAGGCCCAGCACGATGAGCGCAGCCAGGGCGAACCGGGCCATGCGGCGCATGAAGCGGTGGCGTACCACCCGCCAGCCGTCCGGATCCTGCGGCGGCCATCGCTCGCCCTCCGGCCACCATCCGGGCCGCTCGCCGTTCCAGCCGCGGCCTGGCCAACGGCGGCCGTGCCCGCCTGGGTGCCAGCGGCCCTCAGTCATCGGCCAGCCGGTAGCCCACGCCATACACGGTCTGCAGGTAGCGCGGATGGCGCGCATCGGGCTCGACCTTGCGCCGAATGTTCTTGACGTGCGCATCGATGGCCCGCTCGTACGCCTCCAGCGCCTCGCCGTGGATGGCGTCCAGCAGCTGGGACCGGGTGAAGACGCGGCCTGGCTGGCGTGCCATGGTGGCCAGCAGCTGGAACTCCGTTGCGGTCAACGTGACGGGCCGCCCGCCCACCGTGACGCGCAGCCGAGGGACGTCCAGCTCCAGCTCGCCGCGCCTGATCACCGAGTCCGTCGCGTCCGGCTGGTTGCGTCGCAGGACCGCACGCACCCTGGCCACCAGCTCGCGCGGGCTGAACGGCTTGGTCAGGTAGTCGTCGGCGCCCAGCTCCAGGCCCAGGACACGATCCGTCTCGCTGTCTCGGGCGGTCAGCATGATCAGTGGGACGCCGGAGTCGTGGCGCAGCGAGCGCGTGACGTCCAGGCCGTCGAGGCCCGGCAGGCCCAGGTCCAGGATCACGAGGTCGGGATGCTCCGCGCGGGCACGCATCAGGGCCTCGGGACCATCGCGCGCCACGATCACGCCGAAGCCGGCGTGATCGAGGTAGTCACGCACCAGGCGCACGATCTTCGGCTCGTCGTCGACGACCAGGATGCGTGGCATGTTCCGCAGATGGTAGACGGGCCGGCGGGCGTTGCCGCCCGCCGACATCGCTCCAAAAGCTGCCTTAGGCCTGCGGCGTGGAGCCGCCGCCGCTGCCTGACTCGTGCGCCTGCCGATGCCAGTCCTCCAGCCGGTCCCGGCCGTTCCAGCGGCCCTCATAGCAGCCGTGGTAGCGGCCACCGTGGCCGAATCCGAAGGCGGCACGCAGCAGGGCGAAGATGAGGAAGATCCCCAGGATCCAGAAGAAGATCCCGAAGAACCCGAAGCCGCCACCCCAGCCCCAATGCCCGACGTACGGGCCGGGATAGACAACTGCGGGTGCTCCCGAGGCGACGGCAGCTCCCTGTTGTGCCAGGCCGGCGCCGACTCCGGCGTCGTAGACCCCCACGCCGATGGCGATCAGGATGCCGACGAGGGCCAGCGTGGCAAGCACGCGGATGAACGTTCCAGACATGATGGTGAATGCCTCTTGGCTGTGGTGTGCGGCCGGCGTTTCCGGCCTCGCACGAGCTCCAGCCTGGTGGTCAGTTGTGCGTGAACTGTGAATGCGCCATGCGAATTCCACGACCCGACGCTGCTAGGCTCGACGCATGGAGCAGCTGCGCTCGTTCCTGCGCAGTGCCACGGACGCGCTCGGCGAGCGCGACTTCCGGCTGCTGTGGATCGGGCAGACCGGGTCCGCCATCGGCGACTCGCTGGTCGGCGTGGCGCTGGCGTTCGCCGTCCTGCAGCTGACCGGCTCCGCCAGCGACCTGGGACTGGTCTTCGCGGCGTTCGCTTTGCCACGGGTGGTCCTCATGCTGGCCGGCGGCGTGTGGTCCGATCGGCTCCCACGCCAGCAGGTGATGGTGGCCTGCGACCTGCTCCGAGCGGGGACCCAGGCGGTCGTCTCGACGCTGCTCATCACCGGCAACGTGCAGCTCTGGCACCTGGTGGTCCTGGCACTGGTCATGGGCGCCGCCGATGCATTCTTCACGCCCGCATCGACCGGACTGATGCCGCAGATCGTGAGTGCTGGGCGGCTGCAGCAGGCAAACGCGCTCGTCTCGATCTCGCGCAGCGGCGCGCACATCTTCGGGCCGCTGCTGTCCGGCGTGATGGTGGCCACCATCGGCACCGGCTGGGCCTTCGCCCTTGACGGCGTGAGCTTCCTGCTCAGCGCCGCATTCCTGCTGCAGATGCGCCTCCCGCGGCAGGCCGTTGCGCAGCGGCGGGCGTTCGTTACCGAGCTGGCCGAGGGCTGGCGGGAGGTCGTGTCCCGATCGTGGGTAGTGGCGTGCATCCTGACGTTCGCCGTCTCGAACGTGTCCCTGGCCGCCTTCCAGGTGCTGGGACCCCTGGTCGCGCAGCGCACGCTGGGCGGCGCGGCCGCGTGGGGCATGATCGGGGGTGGCGCGGCGGTTGGCGGGATCGTCGGTGGCGTGGTCGCGCTGCGCTGGAAGCCGCGACGCCCATTGGTCCCTGCCTTCGCCGTCATGCTGCTGGCCCAGCTGGAGCTGGTGCTGCTGGTCCCTCCCTTCCCGGCACTGGTCGTGGCGATGGGCGCGTTCGTCACGATTGCGGCAATCGTCCTCAGCAACGCCCTGTGGGAGACGATGCTGCAG